>NZ_JAVZIC010000001.1:0-451995 GCF_038871435.1 Thermofilum sp. | reverse complement strand
AGTCTGTAGTAAAAACGCATGAATAGTCTAGTAGCCTTGGAAAACAAAACCTTCCAAGTCTGCTTTTATAAGCCTCAACGAGAAACTGATATATCTCGTCCGCATATGTGAATACACTAACTTCGCGATTTTTTTCCGCATTTTTTAGGAATGTATATGGTCCGCTCATCATGTCTATTATTAAGTAACCATAACAGTCGTTATAAGAGTTTTTAGGTAACCGTTGTAGAGTGTGCACTATGTATAAATGTCTTAATCATTTCTATTCTAATATACATGGACACATGATTATTAGTGCTTACTACTCCTACGAGACCCCCAGCCCCCGAGCCCTAGAACCAACCAACTGCACACTCCACAGCCTGCCACGAACAAGACAAAACACCTCCCTCAATTCTTTCTGAGTTGCATTTCGATAGTCATTTCTTTTATCCCTTTCTCAATAGTCCTTTGTCCCCTTCAATTCTTTCTTAGTTGCATCATAACGGATACACACTGGAAATTACCTTCTCACCCGACCCTTCAATTCTTTCTGAGTTGCATCGGCGAGGTACGCAAACTTATACTTCGGGAAACCGATGACCTTCAATTCTTTCTGAGTTGCATCAGAACATTCATTATTTAAAAGAAACCCTCGAGCATCTACACTTTCAATTCTTTCTGAGTTGCATCCGAAAGGTTTTACCCATGCGAGGTTTAAATTTTTTACGCTTTTTCCTGCAAGAAGTCTGCAAAACTGCCCTAGCACACAAATTTACTCGTTGGAAACTTCTGAAACATCCCAATTGGGAAGCTTCCCGAAACACCCCGTTTTAGGTCGGGAATTTTTCCCGTAATCTCTTTTTAAAATAACCTTCCCGATGAGAAACTTCATAAACAACTTTTAGTTTTCCCTTAAGGAAAACATTGACAAAAAGCGGCATACATTTGCGATAAAAGCCGGTCGCAGTGAAGATTTTCTCTTTTTCCGGGTTTTATGTATTCGGTAACTTTCCTTTGGGTTTGGCCGCTCGAGCCCGCACACGTGGGCGCATGACCAACGGCAATCGTCTAGGGCCCCCTGGGCAACGTGCACCCCTCGGGGCCAAGTGTACACGCCGAGCACGAGGGATGACCCCCAAGAGTAGTATGCTCGGCGTGGGTAGGGGGGACGCCTATGGCTAGGGGTGGGACCCGCAGAGGGCCGGGTAGCCTAAAGCATGCAGCCCGTCCGCCAAAAAACGAGTCTTTTTTCTGGCCCCTTTCCACTTTTTCTTCCCCCCTTTCCCCGATCCGCCCCCACCCTCATATGGGTGGCGCCCCCACGATAGGGGGCGGCTTCGATGCCTGGCCGTGTATGGGGGACCCTGCACGGCTTGGGCGATGAGGGTCGCGCCTCGCCACGGGAGACCCTGGCAGGCGCGGCTAGGGGAAGGGGGAAAGGGGCCAGCCAACGACAACCACTAACAGCCATAAACCACACAACCATACATCGCTTAACAAAGAATCTATGACATACATGAACCCACGAAACCCACACTTCCTCTTATCCACCATTATTCGCTACCTCTCCTAACACGCAAAGAAGTGCCCGTCCCGCCGGTTCCCTGGGGCCTAGCGTGATCCATGCCTCCGCGCCCTAGCAGGGCGCCCCCGGAGCCAGGGATCCGGGGTGAGCAGGCATGGATATGGGTACGGCTACAGGCCCCGAGGGCTGGCGGACGGGCCCCACCGACCTCCTAGCAGAACTATACACCAGAGCCCAGCTAGCAAACAGGGAACTACACAGCCTAGTAAACGGACAGAAAAAATACTTCTACGAGTCGACTGAGGCCCTCATACACGGGCTAGGTCTCCCAGCAGACAAGGCAGACACATTGCGAGGCTTCACAGAAACACTAGCCAGCCTACTAGACATGGCATACCCGCAAGCAGAGACAAAGCTACAGAAACTATTGAAAGCCCTAGAAAACAGCAACGTCAAGGTAGAGCTGGGACCACGTGCCAAAAAGACGCTACACGTCATGCCAGAAGGGGAAAGGTGGTATGTCAGTGCACAGCTACGCAGAAAAACATGGCT
Source organism: Thermofilum sp. (assembly GCF_038871435.1). NCBI lineage: Archaea > Thermoproteati > Thermoproteota > Thermoprotei > Thermofilales > Thermofilaceae > Thermofilum > Thermofilum sp. The sequence continues at coordinate 449,936 of NZ_JAVZIC010000001.1, read as the reverse complement.
ATTCAAACTGCCAATCTACAGGGTGAGCGCCGACGCCGAGTTCCCAGAAATACTAAACCTCTCCAGCCAGGACTTATACTACTTACAGGCAGGATGGCGAGCTAGCGATGAAAGTTGCGATCAGAACGAACCCCGAATGGGGACGACACAGCCATGGCAAGTACTTGCATGGGCAGTCGCGCGCTACGGCTATCTTCGGATATACCTCAGTTCTTTAAACCTAAACATGACTGAGCCAACCTTCGCTTGGACCATAACAAGCAAAAGCTGGGAACAACAGTGGCCCACCCGTGAAGGCAAAAAACAGGCACAGCAAGTAGCTAGCCAACACCCGCTCGGCATGCTGGCATGGTACCTCGGCGACGGCAGGAGACACAAATACGACCTAAGGTACAAAATTGGAAACGAAGAAAAATACGAGCCAAAAGATCTGGCACAGCAAATCCTGCAAGCCGCGTACCAGACAGGCTACGGAAAACTGCTAGACCTCCTAGAAAGCGAAAAATGGACAGCAATAAAACGACTACAGCCAAAACAGCACCCAGTATACGCAACCCTACAAGGCCACATCTTCTGGCTAAACTACTACGACGACAAACAAGTCCTACAGGCACGAGCCCTATTCAAAGACCCAGCCCAGGCACACAGACTGGCAAAAGCCCTAGCAGAAAACGGCATACAGGCACGGATAAACACGTGGAAAACCGGCTACCACATACTACAAATAACGGGACAAAACATACTAAAACTGGCGGAAAACAGCCCAGAATGGCGCATGGCATTAAAGCAACTGGCAGAAAAACACGGCCTACAGCCAAAAACACCAATGCTACGCAGGCTACTCGAGCTCGCGGAAAACCCACCCCAGCCAGAAACGTAATTAGGAGGGGGCGTCACCCATTATACACCCATTTGAACCACCGTCCTCGGGGTTATGACTCGGGCCCACGCCACAGGGCGCGGGTGCCCCGCGGGATACCTGGCTTCCCCACCGCGCGCTCGAGAGGGAAGCTGAATACCTTGGTCGCGCGGGGTGGACTTTCAGGGCGGGGTGACGCCCCTGTTATTAGTATTATTGTGGGGTTTTTTATAAGTTTTTTGTTATTGGAGTGGTGAGAGTACTGGTGTGGGTCCGAATGGTCCTAGGTGGATGTCTTGTCCTTCGTCTGCTGGGGCTAGGATGAGTCTTAGTCCTAGTGGTTTGTTTTTGGTTGTTTGTGTGTGGTGTAGGTCTGTGAGTATGTTGTGTATTATGTTGTCTTGTGTTGTGTCTGGTATTGGGGTCATGTCTAATCCTGGGACGCAGTATGTTGTGTATGCGGTTAGGTGGCTGAGTTTTAGTTGTTGTAGTCTTGCTAGTTCTTTGAGTCTGTTGTCTTCTGCTAGTGGTAGCATTGTTTCGTTGTAGCCTATTGTGGGGAGGTGTTTTGCTAGTTGTGCTAGTTGGTTGTTTATTTGTTTGATTGCTGTTATGGTGCCTGGTGCTGCTAGGGTTTGTCCTGAGTGTTTTTCGATTATTGTGGCTACGCTTTGGTCTTGCCATGGGCTTAGGGAGATGTCTATTCCTAGGAAGTTGTCGAGTGTTTGTTTTGCTGTTTGTGCTAGGGCTGTGAGTGTTTTTTGGAGTTGTTGTGGTGTTTGTGTGGTGTAGAGGGATGGGTAGAGTAGGCTTATTGATGTTCCTGGTGTGAGTGTTGCTGTTGCTGGGAAGTATGGTGTCTGGACGAATTGTCCGTAGGTTACTGCGTATCTGGCGGCTGTGAGTGGGGATTGTTCTGAGAGTGTGCGGATTGTTTGGGCTAGTAGTTGTGTGTTTTGTGGTGTGTATAGTGTTGTTGTGTATAGTCTTGGGAGTGTGGCCATTGTGTCTGCTAGTTGTTTGGGGTGTAGTGGTTTGAGTTGTGGGACTGCTGTGTAGTTTATTTGGTATTTTTCTGCTAGTTCGTGTATTGTTTGTGCTGTTTTGTCGAATTTGTCTGGTGTTGTTGGTTTTGTTGTTAGGCGCTTGGTCCATATTTCTAGTTGTGTGTTTTTGGCTAGTTGTTCTGCTTGTTCGGCGAAGCGGGCGAGGAGGGTTTCTATTGTTTGTGGTGGCTGGTCTTGGTCGATGTGTATTGTTAGGGCTCTTATTTTGTGGCTAGTCATTGTTTTCGCCTGTGGTGTGTGTTTCTTGGAGGTGCTGTATGAGTGTGTCGAGGTCTTTGAATATCTTGGTTGTGTAGTATTCGAAGAATGGGCTTGCGGACTGGTGTGGGAAGATTGCGTATACGTGTTTGTTGTGGGTGTAGCCGTATTTTATTTCGCTTAGTACTCCTGGGGAGAGGACTGTTGTTGGGTAGTATACGACTATGAAGTCTGACTGGTTTATGAGCTGGTAGTCTCTGGCGACTATTTGGTCTTTTATGTCGTCTAGTGCCTCGTAGATTTGCTTGATTGGTAGCTGTACTGTCTGGGTGGCTGTGGGTATTTCTACTGTGTCTTTGCCGTTTTTTTCGGCCTCGTATGCCATGTCTACTAGTATGGAGTCTTCTATCGAGATTGGGTCGAATACTACTATTCCTGCTTGTTTTAGGCGTTGTTTGACTTCGTCTTTTTGTTTCATGAATTCGGGGTCTCCTTTTACGTGTGTGATTGGGTAGCTTAGGTAGGCTTTTGGGGCTGGTTTTTGGCCTGTTTTCTTTGCGCGTTCGACGTCGTAGAGTATTTTTTGGAGCATTTGTGGGTCTTCGTGTCTGGGGAATACGTAGTATGGTTTTCTCTGGTATTCTGCTAGTAGTCTTGTTATGAAGGCTTCTTCGTCGCGCCATACGAGTATTTCTTTGAGTGTTAGTTTTCCCCGCCAGGCGTTTGAGGAGGCGAGTGCGGCGTAGATGTAGTGGGCGTTGTCGATTATGTTTATGTAGACGTCTGGGGAGAGCATGTTTACGTAGTGGAAGTTGAAGGCGTGGAGTAGGTGTTTTTTCCAGCGGAAGCATACGTGTGTGCTTATTGCGGCTACTTGTCCTTTTTGTCTGGTTTTTTCGACTTCTTTTAGTATGTCTTCGAATGTGGCGGCGCGGAGGTATTCGAGGGCTAGTGGGTCCATGTCGAGGATTTTTCCGTCTGGGATTTCTACTCCTAGTTCGCGGGATTTCTGGTACATGTTTGTGCCTACGTCTATTATGTTTAGGTCGGGGGCTGTGGTTGTGAGCTGTTTTAGTAGGTCGTATCTGCCGCTTCCGCTTATGCCTGTTACGAATGCTACTAGGTCTCGACTATTCACGTGGGGATTCATGTGGCTCGGAATAAAAATTTAGCTCTTTCAGTTGTCTTCGGATCCGTGTTTCAAGTTTCCTCGTGGTAGTGGGGAGGCTTGTTAACGTAAATTATCGAGGCCTTTTCTTAGCTGTGTCTATTCGAGAGAACTTGGAAAGCAGTGGTTTTTAGAGTAGCAAGCTTCAATTCTTTGCGAGCTGTATTGTGATGATTTGTCGGAGACTTTTCCCGTGGCCTAGATTTTAAATAATCTTCCTATCGAGAAGCTTCATAAATAAGTTTTGGTCTTCCTGCTTATGTATATAAATTATTTATTGTTTAGCGCGCGGCTAAGTGATACTAATCTTTTTTGTTTGTAGCTTTTTATGTATGTTGACGGGGTTGGCTGGTGGATGGGTTAGGTTTGTAGTGTTTTTAGGATTTTTTCTCCGTCGCCTGTGAGTTTGTAGCCTATGAGTGGTTTTCCGCCTTCGTAGAGGAGGGATGGGACTATTAGTCTTTTTCCGCTGAGTTCGCTTATTGCTCTGCTGAATAGTTCTTTGGGTAGGTTGACGAAGTTGAAGAGGGATTCGTGGTCTGTTTCGCCGCCCATTGTTGCGATTGCTCTGAGTATGGTTATTCCTTCTGGGCTTATTCCGACTGTGAGCTGTGGCGGTGTTGGTGGCTGTGGGGCTGGCTGGGCTGGGGGCGGTGTGGCTATTCTTGGCGCCGGATTTATGGTTGTGTCTGTCGTTGGCCGGGGTTCTGGTAGTCTCGCGATTGGCCTGGCGATTTCTGGGGGCTTGGCTACTTCTACTGTTATTGTGGGCTTTATTTTGACGGGCTGTGGCATTGCGCCCATTTCTGTGAGTTCTTTTTCTGCTTGTTCGTAGACTTGTTCTGGGTAGATGTAGTACCTGTTGATCACGGTGAATACGTCTTTGACTTCGAAGACTTTTTTGAGTCTTAGCCATTCTAGGACGGCTCGCCTGCGCTCTATCTCGGCGTATAGTTCTTCTATTTTCTTTCCGGTCTTCTCGGCGAGGAAGCGTATGTGGTAGCTTTCAGACATTATGACGTGTTTGTCTCTGACTGGGTCCCATCTGACTATTTCCCTGTATTTCTCGTAGTCTTCGACTTCCCATATGTGTTTGACTCTTCTTGCGAACTTGCCGTCTGGGAGGAGGGTTCTCTCGCTGAGGAGGGCGATGTTAAGCGAGGGTATGTAGGTTGGGGAGACGTTCATTGGGGGGCTTGTGAGCCTTTTTACTGCCCTGTCGAGGGAGTCTGCGTGCATTGTGGACATGCCTCCGTGGCCGGTGGACATTGCTTGGAATAGTACGAAGGCTTCTTCTCCCCTGACCTCGCCGACGATGATGTAGTCTGGCCTGTACCTGAGTGAGACCCTGACTAGGTCGTAAAGTGAGATTTCTCCGACCTTGGACTCGCCTAGTCCGTAGCTTTCCCTGCTTACGAGCTGGACCCAGTTCTCGTGTGGGAGGTTTAGCTCTGGTGTTTCCTCTATTGTTACTATTTTGAAGCCTGGCTTGAAGAAGTTTGCTATGGCGTTTAGGAGGGTGGTTTTTCCTGCGGCTGTTGCCCCTATGACCATTGCGGTCATCCTGTTCTCGATCATTAGCCAGAGGTAGGCGGCGCTCCAGGAGTCGAGGTTTCCAGAGTTGACCATCTCGACTATCGACATTGGCTTTTCTCTGAACTTTCTGATGGTGAATGTGCTTCCGCGTGGCGAGACTTCTTCTCCGTAGGTTGCCGCCAGCCTGTGCCTGCCTGGGAGCATTGCGTCTACTATCGGGAACGCGGCCGAGATGTGTTTTCCAGACATGTGTGCCAGCTTGACGATGAATTCTCTCAGGTAGTCCCTGCTCCTGAAGATTATGTTTGTGGGTATGCTTTCGTAGTCGCGGTGCCACACGTGGATTGCTCGGTCTACGCCGTCACAGCTGATGTCTTCCAGCTTGTAGTCGCGTATGAGTACTTCTATTGGGCCGTAGCCTACGAGGTCCCTCTCGATGTAGTAGATTACTTTTTGCCAGCTTTCTTTTGAGAGGCCCCTGGCGACGCTCCTGTACTTCTCTGCGAGGCGCCTGGCCTCGGAGATTATGTGTTGTCTGAGTTCTAGGTCGAAGGATACCGGGGGCTCGAGCTCGACGCTTAGTATGTCTATGAGTTTTTCGAGGGCTTTTTGCTCTGTCTTTGTGAGCTGTACTTCTTCTACGAAGTATGCGCGCTGGTTTCCGGCCTCGGGTATCTCGACTATTTTTACCTTTGCAAAGGGCTCTACTACCCAGTATTCGTCTATGACCCTATATGTGTCCTGTACTGGGAGTAGAACTACTTTCTCTTCTTCTTTTGAAGCTTCTGCTGCCTTCTTTTTCTCTTTTGATCCTTTTTTCACGTTTTTTTCTTTCTCTTTAACTTTTGTTGACAATTTATCCTCCCTTAATGTTTATCCTTGAAGATAATAGTAAAGCCATAGTTTTAAATGGGTTTCGCAGTTCTAACTTGGCTGAATAGCAAAGATGCAGAGGATAGAATGTTTAGCTTTGGAACGCTGGGGCTCGAAAACTCAATAAACAGGTTTTTGTATTGTTAATGGGCGATGGTGAGCCTTGCGAGGTCTGAATTTGTGAGGAGTCGAACCTCGCTGAGCCTCATGGCTTTTCTGCGAGTATCCCGTATTCCCTTATTATTTTCTTGACTTGGAAGCCTGCGCGTCTGAGTCTTTCTGCTACTCCTTTCTGGAAGCTGACTCCCCTGTGTTTGCCTGGGGCCCCTGTGTAGTGGAAAAGTGTTCCCCCTCTCTCTAGAACCCTGTATATCTCCCTGTAGAATTCTTCGCTGTAGAGTTGTCCTGCGAATGCAAATACTGGTGGGTCGTGCAGTATCTTTGTAAAGGCCTCGTCCGGCAGTTGCTTGATTATTTGGGCCGCGTCGCCTAGTAGGATCTTTATGTTGGTTAGGGCTTTCGAGTACGGGTTGTGTTCCGCTATTTTTAGGACGTTTATGTCTTTCTCTATTGTTGTTACTTCTGCGCCACGGCTGTGGGATTGTATGGCCGTGTAGCCAAGGCCCGTACAGATGTCCAATACAGTGTCGCCTCTTTGGACCCCCAAGAGCTTTACTTTTAGGCGTGCATCGTCTAGAGGGGTTGTCCCAGAGATGTTGTGCATGTGTACCCCGTTTATCTCTAGTGTTGGGGCTGTCTTCTCGCCTAGGTACTTCAGCTTGTAGTAGTTACTATCCCTGAGCTCAACTAGGTAGACGCCTTCCGGGCCAAGATACAGGAACCTGTCGCTGTCGACGATGCGTCTTAAAATGTTCTCCTCAATTGTATAAGAGTTGTTCTCAAGGCTGATAACGTATCCTTCGCCGGTTTTTTCCGCAACGGCAGAGTCGAGCCCTACGTTTACCGGGACCTCTCCTTTCCCTTTTAGCCCTAAAAGCCTAGTGGCTGTGTAGGGGCTCAGAAGGATGCCTTGGACGGGTTTAAACGTGTATTCCTGCATGGTTGGCGCTTCCCAGAGTGAAACATATAGGCTATGTTAATAAATAGTGGGCCCGCCGGGATTCGAACCCGGGACCACCGCCGCTCCTAGGAAATTGTGCCTTGTAAGGGCGGCATCCTAACCACTAGACTACGGGCCCTGGAGGTCGGTATTTAGAGGGGCCTTGTGTGGTAATAAATTTTTCTTTGCATAGTTTTTCTTTTGTATAAGCAGGTTTCTGATGGCGCTGGTAGTTCTAAGGACGCCTGGCGTCTAGCAATATTGTAAAAGTTTAAAAGATGTTTTGGTGGTTTGCTGTGTATGTCTTTCAGGGAACTTTACATGCATCATGTGTCGCCGACTCTTTTCGGCGTGAATGGCGACTATGATTCTGCAAGGATTGTAGTGATGGGTATTCCCTTTGACTCCGCCGCAACAGGTGTGCCTGGTGCACGTTATGCCCCTAGGAGGATTAGGGAGGTCTCAGTGGAGCTTGAGACTTTTCACCCTGCAACAGGCCTCGACGTCGAGTTTGCCAACGTGTTTGACGCGGGCGACTTGCCGCTGGTTACCTGTGTGGATTCACTGGTTAGGGTTGTGGGCAGAGTTGTCGAGGAGGTTTATGACTCCGGGAAGAGAATTATTTCTCTTGGCGGGGACCACTTTGTGTCGTACCCTGTCATCTCCACTGTGGCGAGGAAGACCGGCAGGCTAGGTGTGCTTGTGTTTGATGCTCACATGGATCTGCGTGACGAGTACCCGTTCGACTGCAGGTACAGCCATGCGACCGTGTTCAGGAGGCTACTGGAGGAGAACTCAAACATCGAGGTTGCGTATTTTAGGCCTAGGGGCTGGAGCAAGGAGGAGTATCTCTACGCTAAGGAGACTAAAAGGGTTCAGGTCCTCGGGGACGAGGCAGAGGTGGATGACTGGTTTAGGAGGGCCGAGAATGTATATGTGACAATTGATATAGATGCTGTAGACCCCTCGTTTGCCCCCGGGACGGGGACACCTGAGCCATTTGGATTGCATCCTGATACTGTACGGAAGATAATAGAGGAGACATTCCCGAGGTATTCCCAGAAGATAAGGGGCCTGGACATCGTCGAGGTTAACCCGCTTGTTGACGTCAATGATGTGACTTCTAGGCTGGCGGCTAAACTATTGATGTATGCCTTGGTGGGCCTGCTCCCATATTTGGGATAGTAAAGTTTTTAACGACAAGCTGGGGATTCTTGGCTGATTATTTATGGAGGGTTTTGGTGAGGCACGAGAGATCAAGATGTACAGGTGTCTTAGGTGTGGTAATGTTTTTAGCTTGGAGGACCAGGAGAGGCTTCCTGGGATAAGGTGTCCCCAGTGCGGGTTTAGGATTTTTGAAAAGGTTAGGTTGCCTATTCCTAAGCGCGTGAAGGCTGTTTAGCGAGACCTGCCATTCTAGGAGAGAAACAATGAGTAAAGTTTATATTGCGGCATGTTCATGTGTTTCTTAGCGTACGGGAGAAAATGAGCGCGGAGTTGCTAGATAATATATTAAAGGGCGTCTTCAAAGAGCAACAAGTTATCAAGATACGTGTAGAGAAAAGAAAAGGTCACAGAGAAGTTACCATTATTCAGGGCTTAGACCTCAAAGACCCCAACCTCAAGAAGCTTGTGTCCGAAATGAAGGCAAAGTTTGCGTGCGGCGGGACAATAAAGGACGACCACGTGGAGCTTCAGGGAGAGCATCGCTACAAGGTTAAAGAGTTCCTTGTGGCCAATGGTTTTCCAGAGAGCAACATAATTGTAGAGTAGGGACCTGTTTCCCGAATATTAAAAAGAAAACTTTTTTATCTTAAATTTAAAAATAATTGGTGAATTTACATGAGTATTGATGCAAATAGTGTTGCCTCTGAGCTTGCCGAGGTTATCGCAAAAATACAAAAAGAACTGAACGATACTCTGCGCGAAATTTGGGCTAGACACTCTTCTCTCTATCCAGAGAAGCTGAGAATGATGGATCCCCTCTACGACATTGAGGATAGAGGAGACTCGATAGCTGTCTATGTCGACGTGCCTGGGTTCAGAAAAAACGAGATAAAGATTAGGGTCACGGAGGACGCAGTGGAGGTTATTGCTCAAAAGAACGAGGAAAGAGTAAAGGAGGAAGAATCAAGGAAATATCTCCATCGCCAAAGGCTTTACAAGCAAATTTACAAAAAGATTACTCTTCCGACAAAAGTTAGACCGGAGCTGGCTAAGGCTAGGTTTGAAGACGGGGTTCTAATAGTAGTTGTTCCCAAGAGTGGTGCCGAAAGAGAGGTCGAAGTAAAAGTAGAATAAATCAATAGGTAAAAAGGTATGCATGCCAGCAGGCCAATTATTAGGGAAGTTGTTAGAGACCTCTATGTTCTACGAATAGATGACCACGAGACAAAGTTCTTTGAGGGCTTATGGGAGATACCAGAGGGCATCTCCTACAACGCATACCTCTTGAAGACTGGTGAGGGAGCCGTTCTCTTCGATGGATGGAAAAAGACATATGCTGATCTGTTAGTCGAGGAGATAGAGAAACTTGTAGACCTTCGCGATATAAAGTATGTCGTTGTTCACCACATGGAGCCTGATCACAGCGGCAGTATTCCGGCCTTGATGGCACGTGCGACCAACGCCGTTCTGCTTGGACACCCGTTGGCTGGAAAGATGATTTCAAACTTTTATGGTGCATACAAGTTTAAGCCGGTCAGTGACGGCGAAGAATTGAAGATAGGCGAACACAGCTTGAGATTTATCCATGCTCCATGGCTTCACTGGCCGGAAACAATCTTCACCCATATAGTGAACCTAAACGTTCTTTTGACATGTGACGCTTTCGGCTCATATTCTTTGCCCCCAGTTTTTGACAGCGAAGTTGAAGACTGGAACCAGCTGGATGTTGCAATTAGGAAATACTATGTAAACGTTATTGGAAAATATTCACAAAACGTATTAAAGGCTTTAGAGAAGCTTAAAAGCCTCCAAGTGTCCCCTTCCATAATTGCACCCTCCCATGGAGCGATCTTTAGAGACAAGCCTGCACACATACTGGACAAGTATATTGAAATTGCACAGGGAGTTCCAAAAGAGAACAAGGCGGTAGTCGCCTACGTGTCCATGTATGGCTTTGTTGAACAAATGATCGACGCAGCCGTTTCACTACTGAGGGAGAAAGGCTTCAATGTGAAGATTTACAGGTTTACCGACAACCATAGGGATAATGTTTCAGACCTGCTTGGAGACCTTTCCGACGCTGGTCTAATGGTCATCGGTGGGGGCACGTATGAGGCTGGTGTCCAGCCATTGCTAGGCTACATTCTACACCTCATAGCGTCCAAACTAGGCTATAGGGCTGGCAATCTACCAGTTCTTGTGTTGACGAGCTATGGCTGGGGACCCGTTGCGGGAAAAATGGTATTAGAAGAATTAAAGAACAAAGGTTTTACACGTATCGAAAATGTCGAAGCAACTGGGCAGGTACGCCGGGAACACGTAGAGAAAATCAGGCAGGCCATTGAAAAGCTGACCTCGTAAATCGTCATCATGTTTTTATTCGGATAGCTAGTTGTGATTTATGTGGAGAGCTTTAAGGAGGGCATACTTCAAGTAGTTTCAAAGATTAAGTCTTCAGTCCTGCTGGACACAAAAGAACTCGACTCTATAATCCGTGAACTGCAAAGGGCCCTGCTGAAGGCAGACGTAGAGGTAAAGCTTGTACTCGAGATTTCAGAACGCATAAAAAAGAGGTTTCTAGAGGAGGAGCATCCGCCAGGCTTCTCAAAGAAAGACGTGTTGATAAAGATCCTCTATGACGAGCTGGTTAATCTCTTGGGAGGCGAGACGACAGAGGAACTCGCAATTAAGCCGATTCCCTACAAGATAATGCTCGTAGGAATCGAGGGGTCAGGAAAAACTACCACCGCTGGCAAAATAGCCAACTATTTCAAGAAGAAGGGCTACAGGGTTGGACTCGTAGCTGCAGACACATATAGGCCCGGCGCCTATGACCAGTTAAAAATGCTCGCCGAATCTGTAGGCGTAATGTTTTATGGTGACCCCCAGGAACGGGACGCTGTCTCCCTAGCTAAGAAAGGCATAGAGACACTCGAGAAAGCCGGCGCCCAAATCATAATTATCGACACGGCTGGCCGCCACAAAGACGAGAACTCATTGATGGAGGAGGTAAAGGTACTCTACAGGGAACTAAAGCCAAACTCTGTTTTTCTGGTTGTCGACGCGACTCAGGGCAGTGCAGTCGCCCGGCAAGCGCGTGCTTTCCGCGAGGCTGTACCCTATGGCTATGTCGTTGTGTCCAAGATGGATGGCTCTGCCAAGGGTGGTGGCGCGCTCTCAGCCGTAGCCGCTTCGAATGCTAGAGTCCTCTTTATAGGTGTCGGGGAAAAAATCGATGACCTGGAGCCCTTCGTCCCGAGAAAGTTTGTAGCTAGACTACTTGGGATGCCAGACCTCGACGCGATTCTTCAGAGATTTGCCGAATTCAGTAAATATGAGAAAGAGAGAGCAAAAGCTATAGCCGCTGGAAAAATAACTCTGCTAGACCTTAAAGAACAGCTGGAGAGCATAAAGAAGCTTGGGCCTCTGTCCAAGATAGCTGAAATGATGGGTCTACAGGTAAAGGTTACAGGCGAGGAGGAAATGAGTGTAGATCGCTGGATAAACATCATGAACTCCATGACCATGCAAGAGTTGCTGAACCCAGACATTATTGACTCCTCGAGGATTAGAAGAATAGCAAGAGGCTCAGGAGTTACACCCAGGGATGTAAGACAACTTCTAGATGCCTACAAAAACATGAAGAAAATGGTAAAACAGTTGTCTAGGTCGCGTAGAGTAGGACTGCCACCCTTCTCTTAGCCCTCTCGGATAAAACCTGATTCCCTGGCTACTTTTTTCAGTTCACCGGTTCCCATGAGAAAATTACAATTGATTTTTAATTAAGGAACCTTGAAGAACTTCCTCATTTTCCTTGAATTTTTTGATTTTTCACTTGAGTATAGATAAGCTTTTATATGTCAACTCGCGAATCAAATTTATGGGAATAACACTTTCAGAACTTAAAGGCAAAAACGTTTACACCCAGGACGCGCGTCGAATCGGAGAAATAATTGACTTCGGCTTCAAGATAGGCGAAACCACGCCCTTCTTCGTGGTGAGAACTCCCTCCGGAAAACCCCTCGAGATACCCTGGAGCAGTGTAGCGGCAGCCAAAGACATAGTTTTGCTGAAACCAGACTTCCAGGTTCCAGAAGACCTCCTCGTACAACCAGCCATGCCTGTTGCAACTCCACAGACTACACAAGCACAACCTGCCCAGCAACCCCGCTTTGGAATCTTTAAGAAAAGCGAACAGAAGATTTGTCCCTACTGTGGAAAACCAGCCACATGGATACCCCAGTATCAGCGCTGGTACTGCTATAATTGTCAAAAATACATAGACTAGGAAAAAGCCTCCGCCGAAACGACGTGATTTTTCTCTTAGGAAAGTATTTAAATATCAAATAAGAATTTTTCAACCGAGCGGTGCGCGCGGCATAGCCGCCAGTAGAGAGCGCTTCAAGCTAAAGGCGGTGTACCGCCGGTAGCTGTGAAAAGGCGTGTTGCCTGGCGGCTACAGCGCACCGAGGACGACCACCCTTTAGTTGTAAAATTAAAATACCTGAATATTGTTGCTAGTTTAGTGGTGTGGTATATATGGGTGGTTTACCTGTTTCACCTAAATATGTTATAAGGGCTAGAATAGATGTTAAGGGTAACGTCGAGAAGCACGATATAATAGGGGCGATTTTTGGACAGGCTGAGGGCTTGATTGGAAACGAGCTTGACTTGAGAGAGCTCCAGAAGCTTGGGAGGATTGGCAGGATTGAGGTTGAGATGAAGCAACAGGACGGCAACGTTGTGGCTGAGGTGGAGATACCGACGAACCTTGACATGGCTGAGACAGCGATAATAGCGGCGACTATCGAGACCATTGATAAGGTGGGTCCTTATCCTGCCAGGAGCGAGGTAGTATCTATAGAAGACGCCAGGGCCGAAAAAAGGCAGAAAATTATAGAGAGAGCTGTTGAGCTATACAAAAAGTTGCAGGAAAGTATACCTGAGTCTAAGGAATTAGTCGAAGAAGTTCTCCGCAGGGTTCGGTCTGCTGAACTTGTAGAATACGGGGAGGAAAAACTTCCAGGCGGACCCGACGTAAAGACCTCGGATACCATTATACTTGTGGAGGGAAGGGCGGACGTCTTAAACTTGCTGAGGTACGGCTACAAGAACGTGTTAGCACTGGGAGGCGCCACTATTCCCCCAAGTTTAAGGGAACTCCTTTCAAACAAGAAAGTTATCTTGTTCGTCGACGGGGATAGGGGCGGCGAGCTGATAGCGAGGAACGTAGTGAATTCTCTAAAGGTCGACTATATAGCCAGGGCTCCGCAGGGCAGAGAAGTCGAGGAGCTCACCGCAAAAGAAATTGCAAGGTCCCTACAGAATGCTGTACCAGTTAAAGATTTCCTTGAAGAGCTTGAGAAAGAAAAGAAACTGCAGAAAGAGAGGGAGACAAAAGCCGAGGTTATTGTCCCACCCACGAAGCTTATTAAATCCATCAAGAAAAATCCCGATATGGCTCAAGAAGTAGTTGTCCCCCTCGAGGTTTACCAGAAGATGGACGAATTAAAGGGAACCCTGGAAGCCATAATCTATGACGACAACTGGCAGATGCTTGAGAGGGTTCCTGTGAGGGATCTTGTTAACAAGCTAAAAGAGGTAGATAAAGCTGCACACGTAGTGCTGGACGGGATCATAACTCAACGCTTGGTAGACATCGCGTACACAAAGGGAGTGAAGACACTCATTGGTGTACGTATAGGGGAAATCATCAGGAAGCCGGACAACACAGTTCTCGCCACCTTCTCGACCGTCAAGCCGGAAAGCTCGCCTGAGACACCTGTCCAGCAAGAAAACGCTAATTCAAACACGGAAAACCAAGACGCAGTGCATCAAGAAAACCAGCCAAGCGCCCAGGCACAGCAGTGACAAAAAATTAAAGACAGTGGCTACAAATAGATCTCAGCAATGAAGACACTGGCCTGATCGGATGCTGTGAAGACATCGCACCTCCACTGAGCAACATATAGGCGCCAAGTTTATAAAGGGTTCAAATTGTAAGTTTCTGAGGTGTGTCTATGCCTAGGGTAGTCACGTGCACATTTTGCGGACAGCCAATAAAGCCGGGCCAAGGAATAATGTACGTAAGGCTAGACGGCACAGTTGAGCGCTACTGTTCCTCCAAGTGCTTCAAGAGCGCGGTCAAGTACCATAGGAACCCTAGACGCCTAGCCTGGGTACGAAAAGCAAAGGCACAGGCATAGAACTTTCATCTTGTAGCTCCAATAGATATAATTTTGTTACACGTCTCTGTTTCTATACCTAGTTTTCACCTTGTGCCAGTCGTAGACCCGTGGCACAATAATAGTTATAAACGTCTGCACCGAAACTCGCACAGGGAAAGTTATGTCTAGCGAGGCTGGCATCCAAAATTTAGAGGCAAAATCCGAACAACAGTCTCAAACCTTTATTCGGTCGCCAATTGTAGTTGTCCTAGGACACGTTGACGCCGGGAAAACTACTCTTTTAGACAAGATAAGGGGGACAGCTGTGGCAAAGCGTGAGCCCGGAACAATGACACAGCATATTGGAGCATCTTTTCTGCCATGGAAGGCGCTGGAAAGTATTTGTGGAGACCTGCTAAACAGGATCAAAGCAGAGATCATTATTCCTGGCTTCTTAGTGATAGATACGCCTGGGCACGAGGCATTCTCGAACCTTAGGAAACGCGGGGGCAGCATTGCGGACATAGCGATTCTGGTTGTTGACGTGCAACGTGGCCTAGAGCAACAGACATTCGAAGCAATAGATATTCTGCGCGAACGGAAAGTCCCATTCGTTGTAGCAGTCAACAAGATTGACAGGATCCCTGGCTGGAAAAGTTTTCCGGATAAACCCTTCATAGAGTCTTTCCAAAAACAGGAGCCTTCTGTACAGTTTAGGCTGGAGGAATTTCTAAGCTACATTATACAGCAGTTTAATTCCCTTGGCTTCCGCGCAGACAGATATGACCGTGTCCGCGACTTTACAAAGGTTCTCGCACTAGTGCCTCTCAGCGCCCTGACTGGGGAAGGCGTCCCTGACTTGATGCTTGTCTTAGCTGGGCTCGCCCAGAGATACTTGAAAAAGAGACTCGAGACAAAGATTAGTTCTGGCAGGGGCGTACTGCTCGAGCTAAAGGAAGAAGTCGGGCTAGGCACCACTGCAACGCTGATTCTATATGATGGAGTTATAAAGCGCGGAGACCTAGTTGTAACTGGCGGTCTAAATGGTCCAATAGTTACAAGGGTGAGATCCCTTTTAATGCCTAAGCCACTGGACGAAATGCGGTCGCCAGAAGACAAGTTCCAAGAAGTAAAAGAGGTTGTAGCCGCCGCCGGTGTCAAACTTGTAGCCGAGGGGCTTGAAGAAGCGATAGCAGGCGCACCTCTCTACGTTGTCACAAACGAGTCTGAGATCGAGAAATTCAGCAAGCTCGTAGAAGAAGAAATAAAAGGAGTAAAGTTCGAAAAAGACGTTGTAGGCGTTGTTGTAAAAGCTGACACGCTGGGGACCCTGGAGGCACTAATTGGATTCTTGAAGAAGAACAATATACCTATACGTGTAGCAGACATTGGCCCCGTCGCTCGTCGCGACTTGGTGCACGCATTAATGGTCAAGGAAAAAGACCCGCTCTATGCCGCAATTCTCGCCTTCAACGTGAAGATTCTTCCCGAAGCCAAAGAAGAGGCCGCAATGAACGGTATACCAATCTTTTGGGGAAACATAATGTATAGACTGGTAGAAGATTTCCAGGCATGGCACCAGGCCCAGAGAGAACAAGCCATAAAAGCCGCGTTCCAGAAACTAACGCCTCCAGCTGTTGTACAGATACTGCCGGGCTACGTTTTTAGGAGAAGAGACCCCATAATAGTAGGGGTTAAAGTAATTACTGGGCGTATCCGTAGCGGCGTCCCTCTTATAACTAAAACAGGTAAGGAGATAGGAGAGATAATGCAGATCCGTGAACATGAAAACGTGCTAGAATACGCCTCTGAGGGGGCAGAGGTAGCCATCTCGATCAGAAGCAAAGCGATGGTTGGGAGACAAGTCAACGAGGGAGACTATCTCTACTCGGATATACCTCTGGATCAGATAAACACCCTGTTGGAAAAATATGACAAGTATCTTACAGAAAACGAGAGAAACTATTTAAAGAAACTGTTAAGATTTAAAATGGGGCTTAGTAGCTCAATAGAGTACCCCTAACGTTCCAAGGGCGATGATGAAAAAACGCCTTCCGACACTAAATGAGGAGCAGGAGTACCCCTGAGTAAAAATTTTTCTCAAACACCGAAATATTCCTCGAGGTTTATCTGTTCAGCTTCTTCTAGTCTTTCCCCCTCCACCTCTTCCTGGCTCTCTACTGGGCTCTTCAGTTGCTGTTTTATTGCCTTTACGAGTGCCGGCCCAAAGCCCGGTATACGCAACAGCTCCTTCTCGTCTGCAACCGCTAGGTCATATATCGACCTATAGCCATGCTCGTACAGCTTCCTGGCCCTTACCCTGCCTATGCCCTTCAGCGCCACGAGTTCAAGTAGTTCTTCTTTTACCCCATGCGCTATTCTCTTGCTTAAAATGCTTAGTTTCACCGAGTGCTCATGGAAGCCTAGAATCTCCGCTATCTGGGAAAGAGAAAAAGATATCCATTCGGCTGTCTGCGTCAATGAGTATATGTCTCCTGGGCCCACGTCATACTTCTCTACGATGCTGTCTTCTGGAACCTCATTTATCCAGTCCTCGAGCAAGAGGGCTGTCTTGAGGTATGAAAGGAAGAACTCATACTCTATCTCGTCCTGAGGAACCTGGTATGGAATCTCTCTTCCTCTATCCTCAAGGACTTCTTCTAGATACTCATAGTCACCTCGCCTTACACCTATAGTCGTCATGTCCGGAGTTTTAGATACAAGGAAGAGGTAGCCCAACACCTCCAGGCTTTCATGCTCTTTGAAGAGTCTTATACCTTCGAGGGCTGTATCCGGATCAATGTATAGCTCGGCAATCCTTTTCCCTAGAAAAGTAGGATTAAGGACTCCGTTCTTTTCCTCTATAAGTCCACCGGCGATAAGTTTCTCTAGGTTTTTCCTTGCAAGCGGGAGGATACCAAATGTTCCGTATCTCTGTGCGAAAAATGTTCTGCCTAGAAATTTCTCTAGCATATCCATGCTTCTTATTTTCTCATCAGTGGAGATAACCGCTAGTAGCTGAGACCTTAAGACAGGCTCGGAACCCAGCTGTGACTGTAGATTCTCTGGCTCAGCATAGATATACTTCTTGAACAAGTATTCTACCTCCTCGAAGCTCCTCGCTATAAGTATGGCTTCACCCTCTTTGTCGAACTTTGGTCTACCAGCCCTACCAGCCATCTGCTTATACTCCATAACTGGGATACTCTCTTGGTAGCCCAGCTCAACATTGTATCTCCTGTAATCGGTGATGACAACCCTTCTCGCCGGTAGATTCACGCCTGCCGCAAGGGTGGGAGTTGCAACAACTGCCTTTATGTGGCCAGCCCTAAAGAGATCCTCAACTATTTCACGCGCGTCACCCGATAAACCCGCGTGGTGGAAAGCGACACCCCTGAGCAACAACTCTGCGAGCTCATGTGTAAGTTTATCGGCATGTAGCGACACTAGCTTTCTTGACGCTTCTTGAAGAACCCTTTTAGATCCTTCCGCTACAAATTTTCTCGATATATTTGCAACTTTTTTCGCCTCTGCAACTGCCGCCCTCCTTGTCGGAGAAAAAATCAAGACTTGTCCAGACTCTCTCAATGTGTCATATGTGAGACTGAGAACACTGTTTCCCAGGCTGTCTATCCTCCGCGTAGAGCCGTCAGCGAAGAAAATGTTTTCGTCGTAGTATACACCTTCTCTCAGAACAACAGGCCGCCAGTCTACTTTCACAGGTTTGGCATGGAGCCATCTAGCTACGTCTTCTAGGTTTCCAATTGTCGCGCTAAGCCCCAGAAGTTGCGGGGTATCTTCAGACATGAGTATACGTGTCAGCAACACTTCTAGCGTTGCTCCACGCTTCTCTGTTCCCAATAGGTGTATCTCGTCGGCAACTATAAGCGTTAGGCTGGGAAACCATGGAGCACTGTGACGCATGAGGCTGTCGGCTTTTTCGTTAGTGGTAACGATAACGTCGTACTTGCCCAGTGCTGGATCGGCAGAGTCATAATCCCCCGTGCTGAGAACGGTCTTGTACCCGAAGGCTCCAAAAAACTTTTTGAATTCTTTGTATTTTTCGGACGCCAAAGCCCTCAGGGGAACCAGGTATAGAACCTTTCCTCCTTCCTCTAGGTGCTTCAATGCAGCCAGCCCAGCCACGAGTGTTTTGCCAGAGGCCGTCGGCGCGCTTAGAACGATATTTTCGCCGTCTAGAACACCATTTTTTATCGCTAGTAGCTGTGTAGGGTAGAGGGACTTTACGCCCTCCTCTTCCAGCTTACTAATAATCTCTTGGGAAAAATATTTCGACAAAACCTGACGTGCAGGCGTGTACTCCATGAATACCACAGATCCGCTAGAGAGACACGACAGTTATATAGCCCTGTTTAGGCATCATTATCTCTCCGTTTTCTAGCAACTTGTCTACTGTCTTCCTCACAAAACTCTCCTCTATGCCCTTCTCACTAGCGGCTGCAATAACGTCTTCAATACTCACGGGTTCACCATTGTTTTCTCTGACAAGGCTCTTAATTATATCTATTATTGCAAGCATCTTTTCGCGCTGGGACTTTGGCTGTCCAGTCATAATTGTGTCGATGTCTATTGTCTTTGTCTGAGTATCGATGCCCACGTTTCTCAAAAAGTATTCCATGAGACTAATGGCTACCTCAGCATCCTTTGCAGTAACAACCTCCCTTAAATGCATCCTGGCATGTGCCTCGGACAGCCTGATAAGTGCCTCTAGCTGGCGCGGCGTGATAGCGATTGGAGAATTTGGGTCCTCACTTTTAGACCTCATGTTCACATAGTACTCGACAATCTTGTTCTTTGCTTCAGGGGAGAGCTTTGGTCTTACATGTTTCCTTGCATAGGCTATATACTTCTTCAGAAGCTGTGCATTGAGAACATTTTCCAGCGTTGCTGGATATGTTTCTCCGTGGAAATCCACTACGTATTGGGCCAGTTCCTTGTCTCGGTCGGCGTTAGGAATATCACGTATGACAAATATAAGGTCAAACCTCGAGAGTATAGTTACTGGTAGATCAATGTTCTCTGAAATGTTTCTACCTGCAATATATCTACCAAACACAGGGTTCGCAGCAGCAAGTATAGATGTACGTGCATTTAGCGTAGCGACTATTCCAGCTTTAGCTATGCTCACCGTTTGTTGCTCCATTGCTTCATGTATGCTCACCCTGTCCTTGGTCTCCATCTTGTCGAACTCGTCTATACACGCGATACCGCCATCTGCCAAGACAAGGGCTCCAGCCTCAAGGTAGAACTCGCCGCTACTCTTCTCTTTGACAACCGCAGCCGTCAAACCAGCCGCGGATGCGCCCTTTCCAGAGGTGTAGAGCCCCCTAGGGGCTATCGTCGAAACATACCTCAACAACTGGCTTTTGGCGGTGCCCGGGTCACCAATCAAGAGTATATGTATGTCGCCTCTGACCCTTATCCCGTCGGGATGAACCTTCGGGACTCCTCCAAACAGGAGAAGCGCTATTGCAGTCTTTATCTCCCTATAGCCATATATAGATGGTGCAATAGAATTGACAATGACGTCCTCCAGGTCGCTTCTCCTGCTAAGCTCTAGAATTGCTTTTTCATCTTCAGGCGTTATCTCTACGTCTAGGTTCTCCTTTGCACGTATATCTATATAATTGGCCTCGAGATACATGTGGAAAATTGGCGGGGCATTTCTCACTAGCTTCTTGTCCTCCTCCATCTTTAGGAAGCCAATAACAGTCGCCCTGTCGCCCGGCCTCACTAGGTCCACTAGGTCTTCCTTTACTAGAACCTCTATAGAACGGGGGAGCTGTCCCGGAGGTAGTTCCTCGGGCTTCTCCTGCAGCACAAATTTCTGCAAATCAATGAACTTGCTCTTCTCCGGTAAAAGAACAAAGCCCGCAGACTTTTGTCCATTCTCAGAGCATACTGGGCAAACAGTTGGTTTGACGAGGCCCTCCCCCTCCTGTGGAACACGTATCTCGGTTCCACATGTTTTACATTTAAAAACCCCCTCGATAAGTTCCTGTTTTACAGGAGAAATCTTTGTTACTATCCCCTCAATAGCTATTAGCTTGCCTAGGTGCCGCGCCCTCACGTCCCGTATCTTGACGTGAACATTCTCAGGAAGCTTTGAGAGCCTCGCGTGGACTGTCTCTACCTCTTTCGCGTACTCTGGAACCTCTATTTCTAGAACCTCGCGGACAGCTTTTGAGGCGGCCTCAATAAACTCGTGGGGCTTTTCTAATAGATAATCAGCTAATTCCTTATCAAACGACAATAGATCCTCAAAATCAATAACAAGTGAAATACTACGCTCTATACTCATCCTGCGGATAGCTTCCCTGTACTTTTCCCTGCCATTAACCGTGAAACCCTTAAGGAACTCTGTTATCCTCTCAACGAGTGGAAGACTTTGGACAACTACTTGGCTAGACATGTTGATCCTCCATTACGAACATTTTCATCGACTGGGTCCACTCATTTATAGACTTGCATAGAGACGTGTAGAGTATCTGCTCCTCTTTCGTCATGGACTCCATAAACTCTCTGCTTATCTCTGGATGCGAAGCAGCAAGTCTAACTATTTTTGTGAGCCGTAACCTCAAGAGATCAAGAAACGCGATGCGTGTCTTTTCCAGCATGCCTTGGGCGGCCGCGTCTCCCGAAGCCGCCTTTCTTTTTAGCAGATAAAAGTAGATTTTAAGCTTCAGGTAAAAATTGTCGTCTAGAGAAGAGAGGCCCTCAGACTTTTCCTCGATCCAGGTCTGCTTACGCACTGCTGAGAGGTCGAGTAGCTTCCCCTCGTCATATTTTACACTGCCCTTTGCCTCGAGCTCCTTAGCAATGATGAACGGTAATTTGACTTTTGTCCCCTTTTGGAGCTGTATCTGTAGTCCGCCTGGAAGCACAACTACGTCGTTTTGTACTACTTCGACATCTACCTCTGCATCGTAGTAGAGCAGGGTGCCCGCCAGTTTATCTATCATCATTTAGTATTAGGCAATTGTGTTTCTTTGAGGTTTTCTACTAGATAACAGTGAAAGTAAAAACGTAATACAAAGATAAGACAAAAGACATTCTAACGCGTACTAATCTTTCTTGCTTCTCTCTCGGTCTCCCTAAGCAACACAATGTCGCCAATCCTGACTGGGCCCCTGACGTTTCTTGTTAGTATCCTGCCCTTGTCTCTGCCCTCTAATACTCGGACCCTTACCTGTGTGACTTCTCCAGTGATCCCAGTCCTGCCTATAATCTGGACTACTTCCGCTGGGAAGGCGTCGCTAAATTTATCCGCCGGTTGAGAGCCATGCGTACTCATATGAATTCACCAATAAACAACAAAATAAAAAGTTTTTGATTGAAAGTATTCTTTTCCTAAGATCTACTGTTTTATCTTTAGTGTTGATAGCTCCTTTATGATCTCGTTTACTAGACTTGCTGCTTCTCCTGGCTCAATTATGGCCGCAGCGGCGGCGGCAACGTTTATTCCGGCTGCCTTTCCTAGCCTTTCCTTGCTTGGGACATAGATGTAGGGAACCTTTTTCTCCTCGCACAGTAGGGGCAGGTGGGCAACAACCTCTGGCGGGTCAACGTCAGTAGCTATTAGGACGAGCTGTGCTTGTCCCCTCTCGACCGCTTTTGTTGTTTCATTTGTTCCTTTCTTTATTTTTCCTTTTTCCCTTGCCACTTGGAGTGCTTGGTAGGCTTTTTCGGCAAGCTCTGGGGGCACTTCAAACTTTACATAAAACGGTTTTTTCGACATATCGCTCACTCCTCGCTCATTCACCGTGTTGTCAATTAACCAGCTTAAATATTTTTTGATTCTATATTTGCACAGTGTCGTCCACGGTCTTCAGAGAAGATATCATAGCATATCTTGCCAGGTATCTTGGCAGAAAATATGCTGAGAAGCTACTTGAAAGTGTAACTACGCCTGGCACCCGCTATTTTTTCAGGGTCAACACACTGAAGACTAAGCCAGAAGACTTGTTGCATGAGCTACGTAGTCAGGGCGTAAATGTTTATCAGCATGCACATGTTCCAGAAGCGCTCTTTGTGCCCGTGGAGGGCCCTTTCGAGATAAGAAGACTAGACAAGGTTGTATATGTGGATAAACACACTGCCGAAAGCGTTTACGTGGGCGCCAACGTTTTTGCTCCAGGGGTCTACAAGGTAGAGAATGCCGAAAAGGGGGACTACGTATCGGTCATTTCTCCTAACGGTATACTTGTAGCAGAGGGAATACTCGAGATGGAGCCCGACGAGATTTTTTCGAAGAGAAGAGGGCTAGCCGTACGAGTGACAAGGTCTGTATACAAGGCCCAGTCGCTCCGAGATACTTCATATTTCCTCTCTGGACATATCTATCAC
Organism: Thermofilum sp.; assembly: GCF_038871435.1. Lineage (NCBI taxonomy): Archaea > Thermoproteati > Thermoproteota > Thermoprotei > Thermofilales > Thermofilaceae > Thermofilum > Thermofilum sp. The sequence continues at coordinate 427,474 of NZ_JAVZIC010000001.1, read as the reverse complement.
CAGTCGCTGCCCAGCATGGTCGCCGTGAGGCTACTTGACCCTAAGCCCGGAGAAACAATTCTGGACATGTGCAGTAGCCCGGGGGGAAAGTCCACCCATGCAGCCCAATTAATGGAAAACACTGGAGAAATAATTGCCGTCGACCGCTCGAAGTCAAAGGTAGATATAGTCCTGGAGAATGCGAAGAGGCTTGGGATAAACATTATCAAGGGCGTAGTATATGACAGCAGATATATCTCGGAGGTTCTTGGGAAGGAGAGCGTAGATGCCGTGATACTTGACCCTCCTTGTAGTGCTCTTGGCGTGAGACCTAAACTCTACTATGACCGTTCCTACCAGGACATAGTCAAGCTTGCAAACTACCAGAGACAGTTTATAAGAGAAGCAGTCAATGTTCTACGTAGAGGCGGAAAACTACTCTATACCACTTGTACTTTTTCTCCACTGGAGAACGAGCTCAACGTCGTCCATGCTTTCAGCGATTTCGGGCTCAAGCCCGTCCCAATCTCTTTTCCAAACATCAAGACACCGCTCCTAGGCATCCCTGGTCTCCAGTTTGATCCCCATCTCCACGATACACCTGGATTCTTCATAAGCATCTTAGTAAAAAAGTGACACACCTCATGCCAAATACATGCTAAAAAGCTTAAATAAGTGGCTTGACGTTCTTAGAGACAGGTGAAATAAATGTTCCCAGCTGCACCTATGGCTGGATACGATAGAGCTATAACAATTTTCAGCCCTGAAGGCAGACTCTACCAAGTTGAGTATGCATTTGAAGCCGTCAAGAGGGGAATGACTGCGCTTGGAGTAAAAGCCGTAGACGGCGTCGTTCTAGCAGTCGAGAAGAGAAGCTCCTCCCCATTGATCGAGGGTACCGAGAAAATCAAGAAAATAGACACTCATGTAGGAGTAGCATTTGCAGGACTCTTTGGTGATGCACGCGTCTTGATCGACCAGGCTAGGGTATACGCACAGTCTCACAGGCTCGTTTATGGGGAGCCAATACCCATCGAGCTACTCGTAAAGAGGATATGCGACATAAAGCAGGTCTACACCCAGCACGGCGGAGTTAGACCGTTCGGTGTAGCATTCCTATTCGCAGGCGTCGATAGGGCTGGACCACACCTCGTACAGACGGACCCTGGAGGCACTTACCTGAGGTGCAAGGCGAGGGCAATCGGTATAGGTGCCCAGAAAGCAACAGACCTATTTATGAAGGAGTACCGCGAAGACATCAAGGTCGACGAGGCACTTATACTGGCTCTAAAGGCCCTAAGAGACTCTATGGAGGAGGGATTTTCTCCAGAAAACATAGAGCTTGCCAAGATAGATGTATACAGCAAGGAATTCAAAATACTCAGCGTTAACGAAGTCGCCGAGCTAATGAAAAAGCTCTAAATTTTGAGTAGCGCGCTATTCATCTACGGTTTTTTTAAATATTGGTTTTTGAATTATTCTTTCAGGCGTGAAACATGTCGAGCAAGAAGAAGCTTAGTATAGCAAGGCTTGAGAAGGGAGGAAAGCGGTACGAGATATTTGTGGATGTTGAAAAAGCCTGGAAATACAAGAACGGTGAACATATCAATATTAAAGAAATAATAGAGGGAGAATTCATCTATTACGATGCAAATAGGGGCCTTAAAGCTTCAGAGGCAGAGCTGAAGAAAATCTTTGGAACAGAGGACATATATGCTATTGCCGAGACTATCCTAAAGAACGGTGAACTGCTTCTTACAACTGAGCAGAGACGGGAACTAATTGAGCAGAAAAAGAGACAGATCATCGAGGCTATTTCCCGTAACGCTGTCGACCCTAGGACAAACGCACCTATCCCCGTCAAAAGGATAGAGCTAGCACTTGAGGAGGCACGGGTAAATATAGATCCATTCAAACCCGTCGAGCAACAGCTCCCCGACGTCGTTAAGGCCCTAAGAATGATACTACCAATGAAGATGATGCGCGCCATAATGGCTGTTCATATTCCAGCAGCCTACGTGGGTAAAACCTACAGCACCATTGGCAAAATGGGCAAGGTTCTACGTGAGAACTATCTTAGCGACGGCTCGCTACAGCTGGAAATAGAGATACCCGCAGGGATGCAGACAACTCTAATAGAGAGAGTCGCCTCTCTGACAAAAGGAAACGGCGAAGTAAAACTACTTAAAACAGAAAGCGTATAGGTGTCACTATGCCGATATATGTTAAGGATAGACAAATAGTGGTGCCAGGAGAAGCAATTGGTGAACAGGGAAAAATAAAGATAGAGGGACACGTCTTCAGGATTGGGAAAAAATACTATTCAAAGGTGCTAGGAGTCGTAACAATAAACGAGGACGCAAAGGTTCTTAGAGTAATACCCCTGAAGGGAAAATATTTCCCTGTCGAGGGTCACACAGTTATAGGAAAAATCATTGACGTTGGCTTCACCAGCTGGGACGTTGACATAAATTCTCCATACACAGCTGTCTTGCCTGTTTCCGAGGTTACAAGCAAGCCTGTAACAATCTCTAGGACAGACCTCTCCAAGATACTTGACGTTGGAGACCTGATACTGGCGAAAATAGTCTCGTTTGATTTAAACAAGGACCCTGTGCTCACAATTAAGGAGTCTAAGCTTGGCAAGATACCCCGTGGCGTCCTCGTCGAGATACCTCCACAGAAAATACCGAGAATAATCGGGAAAAAAGGCTCAATGATCTCAATGATAAAAGAAATGCTCGGCGTCGAGCTCATAGTTGGTCAGAACGGTAGAATAGTTATAGTTGGAGAAGACCCATACAAGGTTGAATTAGCCGTGTTAACAATCAGAAAAATCGAGTCAGAGGCTCATACCACTGGATTAACAGATCGTATTAAGAAGTTTATAGAAGAGAGGTTGAGAACATGAAGAAGACTCCACCAGAAAGACTAATAGATGAAAATGGAAGAAGAATCGATGGACGACTCCCAGACGAGATGCGGCCGCTACGCATAGAGGCCGGGGTACTCAAGAACGCAGACGGCTCGGCATACGTAGAGCTAGGCAACAACAAGGTCATAGCCGCGGCATATGGCCCAAGAGAAGTCGTGCCAAGGCACGAGGCACTGCCTGACCGCGCGGTTTTCAGATGCAGGTATACTATGTTGCCTTTCTCGGTGGACGAGAGGAAGAGTCCTCAGCCGTCTAGACGCGAAGTGGAGCTTTCAAAAGTTATTAGAGAGGCCCTTGCTCCGGCGATTTTCCTCCAGGAGTACCCGAGAACAGCAATCGAGGTCTACATAAACATTATCCAGGCAGACGGCGGAACAAGAACAGCAAGCATAATAGCTGGGGCGGTGGCACTTGCAGACGCAGGCATCTCAATGAGAGACCTCGTAGCCGCCATAGCCGTCGGGAAAATAGGAGATATACTAGTCCTAGACATAAACGGCATAGAAGACCAGTTCGGAGACGGAGACATGCCGATAGCCATGATGCCGAGCAGGGGAGAAATAACACTTCTCCAAGCAGACGGAGTATATACGCCCCAACAAATAGAGGAAGCAATCAAGCTCGCACAAAAGGCAATCCAAAAGATATATGCCGAGCAGGTGCGAGCATTAAAATCAAAGTATGAAGCGATAAAAGAGAGTGAGTAAAATGTCTGAGGAAAGGATATATCTACCCTCCATAAAGCGGGACGTTATACTTGCCTCACTAGCAAAGGGCGAGAGACTAGACGGGAGAAAATTCGACCAGTACCGCGAAATAAGGCTGGAAAAAGGCATAGTGGGCAAAGCCGAGGGCTCCGCCAGGGTATACATAGGATCCACACAGGTAATCGCCGGTGTAAAACTATCTATAGGCAACCCCTTCCCTGACACGCCAAATGAAGGAGTCCAAATAGTAAACGCCGAGCTATCACCCCTAGCGTCCCCGCTCTTCGAGTGGGGGCCCCCAGGCGAAGAAGATATCGAGCTTGCAAGAGTCATAGACAGAGGCCTTCGAAGCGCCCGCACCGTAGACCTCTCCAAACTTGTAATAATACCGGGCACAAAGGTCTGGACTCTCTACATTGACATATACCCCTTAGACCACGACGGAAACATCATAGACGCAGCGGGCCTCGCTGCCCTCCTTGCACTCCTAGACACAAAGGTCCCAAAAACCACAGTAGACAATGGAAAGATAACTGTCTTAGAAGAAAAAGAACCGCTACCCGTAACCAATCTTGTAACCTATGTAACCGTCGCAAAGATAGACGAATACCTTATCCTCGACCCGACACTCGAAGAAGAACTTGCAGCCGACGCAAAAATCACCTTCGGAGTAACAGAAAAAGGGGAAATATGCGCAATACAGAAGAGCGGCGAGGGATCCTTCAAACCAGAAGAAGTCCTCAAGGCAAGAGACCTAGCGATAAATGCCTCGAAGCAACTTTTCGAAGCCGTCAAGAAAACTGTAGGCCTCGCAGACACGTCTCAGCAAGCCCAGCAAGCGTAGCACTACCGCTAAATTTATATTAATGATGACCTTCTCTTCCCAAGGTGTTAATTATGGGTAAACACACGAAAGTCGTCGGGCCAGCTGGACGCTTTGGCGCAAGGTACGGAGCCACACTCCGTAAAAAAGTCGCAGCAATAGAGAGAAAAATGAAAGGCAAACACAGGTGCCCAAGGTGCCAAGCAGTCGGCACAGTTAGGCGTCTCAGCGTCGGCATCTGGTACTGCGAAAAATGCGGCTACAAATTCGCTGGCGGGGCCTGGCTACCAAAGACAGAAGCTGGAAAAACATTCACACCAGAAGAACTAAAACAAATGGGACTCTAGAGACTTTTTCGCTAGACAGGCCACTTCTCTCGGGGACAGCTCCCTAACCCTTTTCTCTTCCGAAATATTACAATTTTCGAGAAGCTCTCTCGTCGCCTTCCTGTCCACTTGCAGGCCAAATTCAAGCGCCCTGGCTATCTTCCTGTTTATGTAGGGAAAAACCCTTCTAGTAAACTCTTCAACAACCCTTACCTCTTCGAGGTCTCTGTCCCGCCTAGGCACAAGCCTCAAAAAAGACGTGTAAACCTTGGGCCTAGGATAGAAAGAGTAGGGAGAAACATCAAACAGCCTCTCAGCGTCATAACACAGCCTCGCTATAACACTGAGCCTGCCATAGTTCCTCGACCCCTCACTAGCGAGAACGCGGTCAGCAACCTCCTTCTGAACCCCCAGAAAAGCCTCTTCCAGACCGAGGTCATAACACAGCCTAACAATCAGAACAGACGACAGGTTAAACGGAGTGTTCGACACTGCAACATGCCTCGACAAACTATTCTCAAAACACGTAGCATCACAAAGCATAAGATCCACATTGCCGACACCCCGCCTCTCCAGCTCACGCTTCAAAAGCCCCAGAAAAACCCTGTCAACTTCACAGCCATAGATATACTCCGCTTTTCTGGCCATATAGAGAGTCAAACTGCCCAAGCCACTCCCAACCTCAAAGACAACCCTGTCCTCTACCAGAGACGCAACCCTCTCAGCAACTAAGTCATCAACCAAAAAATGCTGGCCAAGACGCTTCTTCACCCCAACAAGACCCGCCAATCCATACACATACTCCCTAAGCATACCACGCGCCACAAGAGCCCCAGACCATCATTTTATAAACAACAATCAGAATCACCTATAAAAAACGTTAACGCGAACAAAAAGAAAAACCTCATAATATATGGAATCACAATGAGGCTATCCCTCGCCACCAGAATCATCCAACCTTATTCCCTTTCATAAAACATTTAAACTCCTCAAATATAGTATTCATGCAACGGAGGCCCCGGTGGTGCAGCGGTAGCACGCCGGACACGTGCCCTTATACACGCCGGAGTGTGGAGCGCTCCTGCGCGCATAAATCCGGCGAACCCGGGTTCAAATCCCGGCCGGGGCCCCATAGGTTTTTTGTTATATGATCATGGAAACAAACATCTCATTTAGCTATTCAATAATAGTTCTGTTTCTGACGTCGACACGTATTTCTCATTGTTAGAATTTGTTTTGCGCATGTGGGAGGTAGAATGGCGCCGGGGCCGGGATTCGAACCCGGGCACCCTTTTGGGGTAGTGGATCTCGAGTGTGGCTTTTGGGGTGTCCACCGCCTTGGTCCGCTCGGCCACCCCGGCTAAGAAATAATGGTTGCAAGTAGATATTAATTTTACTGGGGCGTAACGTAAAAATACTTGTTTCTCGGCATTTGTTCCTGGGATGATGACTCTTAGTGGTGCGAGTTGTGAGCGTGTGAGCAGCCACTGACTGCTGTAGATTTATTTATATGTGTGTGATGGATTGTTTGCGTGGTTGTGATATGTCGAAGTGGAGGCTGAGGTGTGAGAAGTGCTCGTCTGAAAGGGTACTGGATCTTGGTTTTAATCTTTATGAGTTTAAGAAGGTTTATCTGTATTGTCCAAGGTGTCAGGAGAATACTCCCCATGTTGTTCTAGGCGTGGAGGCTCCCGAGGCTGTACAGACTTAGGGTAGACTCTTTACCTTTTTAGTTTTACGAGCGTGACTCCTTCGAGTTTTTCGGCTATGTCTTCTGCTTGGGTAGTTATGATTGCTTGTCTAAGTCCCAGACTGGGGAGAATATTTTTCAGGAAGGATATCTTGATCTGTGTGTCTACGTTGGGCAGTGGCTCGTCTAGTATGACGAAGCCGACTTTCTTGTTTGTGAGCATGCTTATTCCGAGTACCAGTGCCAGGAAAATTATTGTTTTTTGTCCGTCGCTCATACGGGAGGTGAACGGGAGCCAGTTTCCAGAGGTTTTTGCCTCTATAACGTAGGTGCTGTACTTTTTCTGGGGTTGCCTGTCCTCTGCTTTTGGGGGCGTCCTGATGCGTACTCTAACTTCTTCTATGTCAGTGTATGGATACATGGTTTTCACAAGCTTGTTCATTGTGTTGTTGAGTTCATGGATCTTGTTTTTTCTGAGCTCCGAGTGGACGTTTATTAGGATACCCTTTATCCTTGAGATGTTTTGTGCCATGCGGGCTATGCGTTCACGTTCTAGTCTGAGTTCTTCCAATTTATCCATTGTTCTTTTTATTTCCTCTGACTTCTCTTCGAGAAAACTTAGCCTTTGCGTTTTCTCATTTATCCGGCTATCCAGTTCCCTGATTTTTTCCTCGAGCTCTCTGTATTTTTCCCAGTATGGTTTGAGCTCGGATAAATTGGCTTGAAGCTTGGATAAATTTGACTTTATCTCGTATGCCTGGTTTACGAGGGGTATCTTTGCATATTCTTTTCGAAGCCTTGAAAGCTCGTTCCTGGCCTGTTTAAGCTCTACCTCTATATCTTCGAGAGCTGCCTTAGCCTTCTGGAACTCCATGTTCTCTGTCTCCAGCTCTTCCTCGATTTGCTGTTTCTGGTCTAACATTTCATGATAGGTGTCATATCTGTCCTGTAGAGAAATAATAACCAAGTTGTATGTCCTGAGGTCCTCGAGGGCGGATTTAAGTTCTTTTATTCTTTCTTCCAGCTGTCTTATTTTTTCCTCTATGTCCCGCATCTTCTTTGAGCCTTGGGACACGTCTAGCTTGGCCTTTTCAAGGAACTCCGACGTTACCTTGGAGCCGCATACTGGACAGTCTGCCTCGCCGTTCTTTGCAACCTTCTCGGCAACGTGTCTCTTCAAGACAAGTGCATAGCGTTCCATCTGGCTTGCCCTCTGAAGTTCATCGAGTTCCCTAGAAAGCTCCTGTATTTTCTGGTGAAGCTCCTTTTCGTCTCCATACTTGTTTTTTAGCTCTTCAACTATTCTTTCGGCTTTCTCGTAGTTATCCACGTCCCTCTCAAAGTTGACAAGGTTTTCCTCTATGGCTCTAAGCCTGCCATGGAGCTCCTTAAGGTGGGCCTCTTGCTCCTTTAGTGCTTCATATTTCTCGTAGTATATGTTTGTAAGCTCCGAATAAGCGGCCTCGAGTTCTCCAAAAACATTTTCCAGGTTTTTGCCTCCTATCTCTATGTTCTCTATTTTTTTTCTCGTGGAATCGGGTACCTGGAGCTTTTCAGCTGTACTTAGTAATTTTTCCTGAACCTGTATTAGAGCCTCTGTTATTTCTTCCATGCTTAGAACTCCTTTCTTTAGCTGTTCTTCTAGAACCTTTAAAGCCCCTTCTCCACCCTTAATCTGTTGTTCTATTTGTTGATACTTCTCTGCGTAGGGTTCGAGCTTCTTTTTCTCGTTTTCAAGCTTTTCCTTTTCTGCCTTAAGACCCTCGAGCTCCTTCTTTACAACTGTATACTCTTCTTGGCCACTTGTCTCGTAGGTCTCTCCGCCGAATAGTTCCCGAATGCTCTCTATCTGTGAATCTATCTCGTTGAGCTTGTTTTCGAAGAGTTTTATTGAGAGGGAACTTGCAAGCTCCTTGACAGACTCTATCCCCAGCAATCGATCTATGACATTGCTCCTAGCTGACGGGCCACCATAGGCGAGCAGGAAAAGCGAGACATAGCTCACAGCGACGCTCCTAGAGAACTCGAAGAAGTCTAGTCCGGTGAGTTCCTCGACAAGACCCTTTATCGCTTCGGCTCCCTGGATTGTTTCACCGCTTGGCAACACAAGTGTGGCTTTTTCTTTTCCACTCTTCGTTATTATACGTTCAAACTTATAGAGACCTTCCCCTTCAGCCTCGACCAGCAGTGAAACCCTTGCCGTTTCCGATGAATCATTTACTAGATCCCGCCTGGTGTAAAGCTTCTTGTCGATGTTGGCGTCTGTCCCGTAGAGGGCATACTCGATGGCGGAGATGATGCTACTCTTTCCGGATCCGACTGGTCCAGAGATAACCGTTAAGCCTTCATTTATCTTGATCTTGAAGGGATCCCTAAAGACTCTGAATCCTTCAACTTCAAGCTCCCTCAAGAGAAGCGTCATACTGTTCCACCAGGGATTCAAGCAGCTCTTTTACACCTTTTCTACCCCTCGACTTATATTCCTCAAGTATCTTCAGGGCTAGGTCCCTTGCTTCGGGATCCCCGCTCAGCTCTTTCTCGAAAATCTCCCGCAACATGTTTTCTATGCTTTTCCCAATGTGTTTCTCTTCAGACGTAGCGCTCACCTCTTCCTCTCCCTGGAGAGAATCCTAAGCCAAGGATTATCCTGTATAAAGCTTGGAAGACCAGACAAATCTTCTGTCTTCGGGGACTCGGGGACCTCCTCTTCTACTCTTTTCGCCTCTATGCTGTATGTTTCCTCCTCTACGTGTGGAGCCTCTACAGTCCTTTTCTCGACCCGCCGCTCCTCGGGAACCTTTACTGGACGTGCAGGTAACTCCTCCCTAACGGGACCTTCCCGTGCTTCCACGGGTTGCTTCGGGCCACGCCTGGGCGCAGAAAAAATCTCTAGAACGCCTTCCTCGCTAACCACTAGGAGGCCAGCCTGATAAACCTCTTTAAAATGGTTCTTCAGCTCTCTTAGACCCGTAAGCTTAAGCCACGCCCTGCGGTCAATCACTATATAGACCCTGTCGTAGGGTGCCTTGTAACAGACACGGCCAGCCGCAAGTATCTTGTCTTCGACCTTGCCGGCTCCCTCTACAACAATAAAGCCATACCTTAGGCCAGACGAGTCCTCGGCGACGAGGTCAAAGTCGCCGGCCGGCTCCTCCACTATCTTTAATCCTTGCTCTTCAACAAGATAGCCTGATAGCAGACCTAGTATTTTCCGCTTTTGGAGCCCTCCACTATACATTTTTCCTAAAAAAGAGACACATAACTAATATATAAACACACAACAGGTGCCGCGTCCTAGTAGTGAACCCCTCTCTTGTACCATCCCTCACGGGTCTTCCAGTTCCATTCTACCTCGTCTGGAACAGCTATACCGTACACAATGGTCCCTTTCCACACCGAGTAAAGCGGGTCTGACACAAGCCTAACATTGCTCTCAATGCCCAGCTTCTTCAACTCATAGGCAACCTTCTGGGCGCTATCGACAGCCACATCCTCAAGCCCCTTCGGAACCCTCCAGGCAAAGTTGCCACCGCTGAGAATAATGTCCCTGTAAAGCTCGGGCTGTAGCTCTATGCTTGTCCTAGACACAGAGTGCACAATGGCCTGCGATAGCGGCATTGTTCCCCTTATCCTCTCGCCTCCAATAACAGTGTCACGGGGCCTGGGCATTCCACGCTTATAGTAGCTCTCAAACATCTCGTGCTCCGGATTGAAGATAGCCTCCCCTATGAGGAACCTCGCCCAGCCCATGTTCCCGAGATCCACCTGTATAGTGGTCCCCGGAACACTGAAGACAGTTCTAAACCTTTCGGGCTCTTTCCTGGCCTTCTCCACTGCCTGGCTGAGATCCCTGGGGATTAGGCCCACAGCCTCTTTAAACTGTCTCACAAATTTTTCCTCGTGAGCCCTATCCTCGTAGCCAAGATCCCTAAGTATCTCGGCGGCAATTGCGTCCGCTTCGGCTCCTCCCCTGTTAAGCGCGACGATTGCATTCCTTATGGGATACATCGAGATAGGCGTTATCTGTGTGTTCCCATGTCCAGACTCTATAACAACACATGTGACAGTTTTCTCTGCAATGGCTACCGCAAGAGGCTGGGGAATAATTGTGACTGCCTTGACCAGCTTTTCCTCGGCGTCGATCTTTGCATGAATATCGAATATCCTCTCATACATGTAGTCTGGGGCAATTGCTGACAAGGCCGCCGTCACATAGAAGCCCTCAAAGTCCTTGCTCTTTGGACGAGTAGCCTCGAAGCCATACCTCGTAATCTCTAGAAGGACCCTCCAAGCTCTCTCGTCGTCCTTGTCAACTATACCGTCACGCATGGGATAAACCAGGTAACGTCCAACATCATCGATGCTACCCAGGTACCTAGAGAGCTCTGGACCAACAACAACATCCTTCCTCACGCCGAAGATATCCAGCAGGAGCTTCGACTCGCCGATAAGAAACAAGCCCCTGTTATCTATGACTAGAGGCTTCTCGGCTATGGGACCAAACTTGAACTGGCTTGTCCCGTAGTCCTCTCCATACACGTACTTCTTCTTGTACTCGCTTATCGACAAGACCTACACCCACAAAACAAGACCAATCAACATAAATAAACACTATGCTTTTAACGGCGCCAACGAGAAGAGTCGAAAACCTTTTAGATACTGAATATCCCTACACAACACATGCCAAGAAAAATAGAGATAACGATTGAGAAGTTCGGGAAACAGCTAGCAGTACTCGAACTAAAAGAGGCACAGATACCCCTTTCCTTTAGCAATCTATCCCAACTAACCAGGCTCGTAACCGTGGTAAAAAAGGCCGGACCACTCCTCCTCATAAACATCCAGTTACCAATGAGCCCCGAGGGCTCAATTGCCTCGGGCTACAAGACAGGCGAAGTACTCACGGTTCCCTCTTCTAAGTCACTGGCAATAGTCACACAGGACAAGGACTCGTTACCCCTAGAGGTATACAAGGCTGGGACAGTAAAGGACGGGCTGGAAAACCTCCTAAAACTGGAAGACGGATCCATAGTCACGCTCAAGGCCAGAATCATAGCCGAAGAAGAGCAAACTGTTTAAAAGCCAAGCCGCACACTATAGACCGTGTCTAGCGGTGAAAACGAGGCAAAAATAGAGAGAGCAATAAAAGTCAAAGTGGAGACACTCGGTGACTTGGCGAGACTAGCAAGTAGCGCAACCACGCTTGGACACATGGTCTACATCATACACTACGAGGAAAACTCTAAACACTACTACGGGGTATTCATTGTTTTTCGGGACTACTACAAGATGTATGGCCTCCCCATGTTCTACTACTATGAGACCGAAAAGCCCCTAAACGGGAACTACATCCTATTCAAGATGGACGACTCGGGCGAACAACTAGAGGTAGCCAAGGGCACTAAGCCCGGCTACATTACGATACCAATAGTAAACTTCTCGAAGAAGCCAGAGATACTATAAAAGAAAAACAGCAAAAGACGACGCTATAATCTCTTTACTGTTTTTTCTCGAGCAGTATCTCGATGGTGCTGATGGTCCTCTTCTTGTCTCCTTCGCCGACAGTCTCGCTGCCAATCTTTATGCTACTAACGTCGACTTCGCCCTTGAGGAACCTGCTCCTGACGATCTCTGCAACGTCGACAGCCCTGCTGATTGCTCTTCCCCTTGCCTTTATGAGAACCTTCTTGGCGCCCTGGTTGAACTGTATGACGGCTGCTAGGACGTAGTTCATTACGCTCTTGTTTCCTACTAGTACGCTTCCTTCTGTCACGGACATTTTGTTCACCTTTTCGGCAACGTGTTTAACGACGTATCATTAATAAAGGTATCGCATGGGAAAACTAGCCCAGCGACGGCTTCAAGTCCAAGTCGTAGCCGTATCTACGCACGATTCTTTCAAGCTTTCTCCTGGGCTTCCCGGCGAGATAATTAAACTCGTCGACCGGCACCCTGATTGTTACAACTGCATCAGCATCGTTGATGGTTATCTCGTAGCCACTGTCTCCAATAATCTTGAAGAGCGCCCTCTCCAAGGCATTCTTCATCTTGTAGTTCTCGACGCTTATCTTTTCGGAGTGGCGCTTGATCGGGACCACAAAGGTTCTCTCACCAAACACGTATAGCTCGTACTCTGGGTCCCCCGACAAGAAGTCCCTAACGACGACCACCGGCCTTGCCAAATCCTCCTCCTTCAAGCCGTAAGGAATCTTGACCGTTGTCTCAAGCGAGTAGACCTTCTCGACACGTCCATGCTTAACATAGATAACAGTGTCAATAATCGACGGAATCATTCCTAGCTCCACCCTCCCGATAAACCTCTGGACAGCGTCTATAGGCGAAGTAGCATGTACAACCCCAACCATACCCACGCCTGCAAGCCTCAGATCCGCGTAGAGCTCAAAGTCCTTCGTGTCACGCATCTCGTCGAAAAACGTGTAGTCGGGCCTGCTCAGCAACAGGACGTCGTGTATCTCCTCGGATGTGGCGTAGTTCCTGGAATACTGCGTAATGTCGGCTGGCAGGTGCATGTCCCTCGGAGACTCAATCGTCTTGACAACTTTGCCCTTCCTGTAGTAGTACTCCGCCAAGGCCTGGGCAAAAGTGGTCTTACCCATGCCCGGCGCGCCCGCAATAAGTATACCCTCGGCTTGCTTCTCTAACCTCTCCAAAAGCTTCTTAGGCAGATTGTAGTCTTCCAGCCGCAACCTGGCGACCGGCCTTGTAACAGTTATCTCTATGCCGTCTGAGAAGGGCGGCTTAGTTATAACCACACGATAAAGATCAAGCTGTGCAATGACGACGCCTACACCCTCATACTCGATAAACGACGTGCTAGTGTTAGTCCTAACCATCTCAAAGATCTGCCTCACGTAGTCCTCCAGCTCCTCTCTCGTTAACGGCTCCTCACGTAGACTAACAAAGCTCCACTGGCCAGGCACGCCCTTCTTCGCGTAGGGCTTGGCCCCCTCCTTCAAATGTATACTCATAACGTCGGGCCCAAAAAACTTCTCCAAGAAGAACTCCTTCTCCCCTCTAGGAGGCAACACCCAAACATCTATACCCATAGACCTGGCAACAGTTGCGGATAGCTCGTCACACGTCACAAGAACCCCGTCGACCTCCAGGGCCACAAGCCTCGACACGACATCTGGACTCAGGTCCCGCTGGCCCCTAACAGAGCCCGGCAACTCGTAGACATACTCCAGCTCGACAACCTCTGGCATAGACTCGACTGCCTCCCTTAACAAGCTAAGCTCACGGACCCCACTATACCCAATACTGCTACCCTTACGGGCCTGCTCTTCAAAGTAGTTCAGCAAGTACGCTGGAACAACGACTTTGCCAGACACCTTCCCATCTAGTATGTACTCTCGAAACACGCCGCTAAGTATCGCAGACGTGTCAGGGACGTATATCTTCCCTTCAGACATCACTCTATACCCTGCCAACAACAAACAACAACCCCTTTTAAACATTATGAACACCGAGAATAACATATATTGCGTGGGAATTTTCCGAAGCTAACAATTCATCGAAGCCCTAAAATATGACATCATATGACATAATTCTCTACAACTCCCAAAGACTAACCTAACAAGGTTCAAAAAACCTAGTCACTCCACATATTGGATAATGATAAACCTCTTTCTGAATATATTACAAAAATATTAAATCCCCTTTTTTACAAGCTATCATATGCGTACTCAAAGCGCGCTTACATGGCTAGCCTCAATCAGCCAGATCAAACCAGTATGGAACCAGGTCTACATGTTCTATTAGGAAGGTGGCTGGAATGAGTAAGGCGTGGATAGTTGCAAAGAAAGAGATAAAAGACAACATAAAGAGCAAGAGATATTGGGCGCTTGTAGCCATCCTAGTACTTTTTGGCATAGCCCTCTCCACCTATCTAACTGTATCAATCACGATTGGAGAGAGACGGGAAAGACTCTTCACAAGTTTCTGGAGTAGCTTTGTCGGTTCCCTCTCTTTCATACTACCAATAATTGGAATATCCCTTGGCTTTAGCTCGATATCCGGGGAAAGAGAGAGGGGCACAATAAGACTCTTACTTGCTAGGCCAATATACAGAGATGACTTACTCAACGGAAAGCTTATCGCAGGGGCACTACTAATATTATTGGCACTCTTTGTCTCCTATTCCTTGATCATACCCTCAGCCATCCTGCTTAGAGGCGTGAACCTGACCACGACTGATGTCGTAAAGCTACTTCTCCTAATAGTCCCAGCAGAGCTCCTAGCCCTCGTGTATCTCTCGATATCTCTCTTCTTCTCGACAGTCTCCAACAGGTCGGGAACTTCGCTTGTCCTCTCAATCATAGCCTGGATACTCTTCCACATCATTATGCCCCTACTAGCCTACTTGGCCGCCGTAATGATACTAGGACCACCACCAGCCCTACCAACACAGACAAGCGGAGTCCCACAGATCCCTCCACAGGCAAAAGACTATTACCAAAAATTCACAATCATCGTTGGCACCATTCTCTCCATTGTTCCGGATCAGCACTTCTCGACGCTCGCTTCAGCCATATATGGACGACAAGAATCCCAAGAAATCTATGTCCCCGAAATACTTACAAACGCATGGGTCTCCTTACTGGTTCTAACAGGATACATCATAATATTCCTAGCCCTCTCATACACAGTCTTCGTAAAAAGACAGGAAAACAAATAACTAAAACATGTTAACAGCCTTTTTCATTTTTGCCGCAATTCTAGACCTCTTTCGTAGCGAGCTTCCCAACCTTTTTCTCTCGATCTGAAAATCTTCCCTCAGAAAGTTGCAGAACAATAAGTAACGGTATAACTTGTAGGAAAAATACTTTGAACCCAGAGCCTAACTAACGTCTACCTATAGCTCTGTCAACAGCTTCAAACCATGCTTCTGAAATCTAGGGTAGTGTCGAAGGTCACGCGTCAACAATGGCAGACCCAGTGATATAGCAGTTGCAGCAATAACCACATCAGCCTGGGGAACCTTATAGCCCTCCTTATATAATGCTACATCAAGCTCAAGAGCCTTCATTAGTATGTTTTGATCAAGAAAGACAACACTAAAGAGCTTCTCGATAACATTTTTCTCCCTTTCAACGCTCTTGCCTAGATACGCATAGCCATATAAGTACTCGTATAGTGCTACAAACGGAACTAAAGCTATTCTGCTTGAAAGCTTCATAAATAGCTCTTCGTCTCCATTCTCTAACACATCTATGAGAATACTCGTATCCACAACTATCTTCTCAGCCAAGCGCTCTCCTCCCTCAGCCTCCCCCTAACCTCTGCTAGTACGCGCTTCTCCTCCTCGGACAAATCCTTATTCTTCACGTATTCAAACACCTCCACGGCCAAGGCACGATTAGCCAGCTCTACAGCCATGCGTATAGCATCCTCAAAAGTGGAACACTTTGCCCTCTGCTTAAACTCACTCAACAAAACATATGTTTCCTCAGACACAGCTACAGTCCTAACCTTCCTGCGCACAACAATATAGCACTACATCAATATATTAATATTGCGTCTCAAACTTGCTTGATCCCCACAAAACAACGAATCCTCGTGGTAAACACTTAGCCGTGCTATAACCTGTTACATAATACCTATAGTGGCTCATCTTTGACCTTGATAGTTGCTAGACCCACGAGGAAAAAGGCTATAGAAGCCGAAAGAGCCATAAGCAAGGACGAGTGAAAACCCTGTGATTCGCTTACAAAAACAGGAAAAGCAGACACCAGGAATAGCCCGATGACAAACAGGAGACCAATAATCTGTGCCCCTGCATAGCCCTCCCGGAGAGTCTCATATGTCCACACGGCTGGACTTCTAGGAAGACCCCTAGCGGCGAGAAAAGAGAAAGCCAAGCTAGACCCGATAGCCCCCAATAAAAAGATGATAATTCCTGTAACCGCTATACTCGGTTCCCCAAAAACATATCCAAGAGTCGCTATAATAGCCATTGTTGGAAGTGAAAAAACGAGACATGTCGCCGCCTTCCGCCTAGCCAGCCAGCCCCTAGTTACAGGTAGAACATATAGTAGAAGCGAGCCCTCCCCCTCAGCCACATAGAAGTAGCCCGCACCTGCACCGGCGAACCCCGCCATAAACAGGCTAAGTGACGGGATCATCAGTGCAGTCTTGGATCCCCTCATGAAAGAGAATATAATCATTAACGGGACCACGTTCATGTAGTATACGACATATGCGAGCATCCTTGGATTCCTAGCCAGAAGCTTCAAATCCTTCAACAAAGGCTCAAAAAACCCTGACCGCAGAAGCGGTCTCCCGCCAGCTGGAGACACAGGCACAGAAGAGAGCCCTGAGCCAGCCATTCGCCAAAGCCGGGACACCCCATACCAGAAAACCAACGCCCCAGCAACGACGAAAATGACTGAGGAAAGGATAGCAGGACCCAAGCCCAATACAGCTCCCCCAAAGGAAAACGGGGGCAACACGTCCAAAACCTCCCTGGGCAAACTAGCCCCTGGAAAAAGCTGGGGTACAATCTGCAGGATACCGGCCAAGCTCAAAAAGACAAGCCACACAGCCGTCTGGACCCCTCTCAAAAACAAGCTCCTCGTATACTTCCCCCCAAGGGACCCCGCAATATAGCCAATGCCAAAAGCCAACAAGAGAACCGAGAAAGCCTCCACCAGGCCCCAGAAAATCAGGCCCCACATCTTGAAATACAGCGAGGCCACTATGACCCCCGGAATCACCAGAAACGGCACCGAAGCGCCGCCAAGATACACCCCCACCAGGAGAAGGGCAATCCTAAGGTCCCACTCGTCCACTGGCATAAAAGAAATGGGCTTCAAAAGGTCTTCGCTAAGAATAGTATTTGTAGCCGCAGTCACGGCGAAGGCGCCAAAAAAGAGCCCGAGAAGGCCGAGAGCCCCCATAAGCAAGGGGAGCGCACCTATATCAGACAAAAACATTACAGAAGACACTACAGACAAAAAACTCATAAACAGGATGCCTAGGGCCATAGACCCAGAGAAAAACCCTCCAAGAAAATACTTTCTCCCAGATACCCCAGACCCAAACTTCCTAGATGCACGGTAAGCAGTCTCCCTAACAAGAACCCTGGACAGCTCCCTCCAGCCCATCAGTACCCCCACAGCAACCGGATCATCTCCTTAACCTCGTCGCTGAGGCCAGTAGCCCTAAGAAAAACTGACTCCAGGTCGGGCGCCGAAAGCCTCTCCTTTAGCTCCTTCGGGGACCCCGCTCCCACAACCCTCCCCCTACTCAAAATAACAACATTGTCAGCTACAGCCTCGGCAATCTCGAGAATATGAGTAGAAAACACGACAGTCCTCCCCTCACCTGCAAGCTTCCTCAAAAGCTCCTTGAGAATCCTCCCAGACTCCGGGTCGAGACCATTAAAAGGCTCATCCAAAATGAGCACCGCAGGCTCGTGGAGAAGGGCCAAGACCAGCGAAAGCTTCCTCTTGTTCCCCAAGCTCAGCTCCCCACAAAGCTTCCCCACCTGGTCCCCAAGCTTAAAAAGCCTCACGAGCCGCTCTACCCTCTCCCTCAAAACCTCGCCTGGAACCCCATATATAGAACCGACAAACGAGAACAGCTCACCAGGAGTCAAACTCTCATAAAGAACAACCTCCTCCGGACAATACCCAACAATCCGCCTAGCAGAAATCGGATCCCGGACAGGGTCAACACCACCAACCACAACACGCCCGGAATCAGGTCTCACGAGGCCAAGAGCCATCTTCATAAGCGTACTCTTACCCGACCCATTGGGACCCAGCAACGCGTGAACAACACCCGGTCTAAACTCCACGGAAACACCATCCAAGACAACGGTGTCCCCAAACCTTTTGGACACGCCCTGATAAATCAGCATACCATACCACTATATAACTAAAACCACGACTTTATAAACCTATTTACAAATCCCCGGCGCCAAACTTCAGCTACACGCCTGAAAAGCCAGCTAAACAACGAAGTAAGCTCTAGAAAAACATATACACATGTATTACAAAAAGTACATGTATGGCAATCATTACCGTTAGGATCCCCGAAGATCTAAAAAAGAAAATGCGCGAAATAGACATTAACTGGAGCGAATACATCAGATCCGCCATAGAGAAAAGAATAGAAGAAGAAAAAAGAAAAAACATAGCCAAAGCAGTCCTACTAAACGAGAAACTCAGAAAAAAATCCAAGGGCGAACCACCCGCCGAAGAGATCATACGAACATTCAGGGAAAGCCGCTATGGAGACAGCGGTAATTGACGCAAACGTAGCAGTCAAGTGGTTCGTAGAAGAACACGGCACACAAAAAGCACTAGAACTAAGAGACCGCTACATAGATGGAGAACTAAAACTTATAGCGCCCCAACTATTCCCATATGAAGTACTAAACGCCCTGCGCTACAAACACCTCTTCACAATAGAAGAGCTAAAAACAATAGGCGAAGCCCTCGAGGCCTATTCCATAGACCTATATCCACTAGACGGGAAACTCCGCGACACAACAATCCAAACAGCACACGAAAACAACATAACAATCTACGACGCCTCATACATTGCACTAGCCATAATCAAAAACACAACACTTTACACCGCAGACAAAAAACTAAAAAACAAACTCACGCCCCAACTTAGACAACTAGTCAAAACACTAGACGAAATCTAACACAAACCCCCTCCCAGCTCCTAAGCAAAACATTTTTGAGATAACGCCTCCCTTTAAGCCTTCACCTTGGAAAACCTCCTCAGCTAACGAGAAAAACTCGACCCTTCTAAGACCCCCTAAAACTTCTCAATCCTACCGAACCTGCTCCCCTTGTCTCTGAGAACCTCCACTCTCGCCTCCCCGATTCCTCCAGAAGGCTTCTCAGAGCCAGAAGACAATTTCTCAAGGTGCTCCAGTATGCGGCCGCGCGCGCAGATTCTGCTTCACCGTCAACTTCGCCTGAGCCCACGCCCCAGCAACAGCCAGGGAAGGAATATAGGTAACCTGCCGGACGGCCATATCCCTCTCCTTAACCACATCATAACCCATAACCTCAGCCCTCCCGCTACTCGGCGGTATAATCCCAGCCAGAATCTTGATGAGAGTCGTCTTTCCAGACCCATTAGGACCCAGAACACATACAAACTCGCCCTCCCCGACCCTCAGAGACAATATTTTTAATAAACGTGATGAGAGAAAAGCCTCGCATACGCCGTCAAGAGGCATTTCTCGCACCACCCCTAAACTCTTGATTTAAGAGTTTCTTCTGGGAATATAAGCAGGCCAGAAACATTAATGTTGAAAAATATGAGCGAAAGCGTACCACCCGTAGAAGGCATAACAGTTGCCGAGCTAACCATAAAGCTACGCAAATACTTTGACACGGTTTATGGCGCCAACATCTTCCTCGTTATAGGTACTGTGATAGCATCGTACTGGATGATAATCTTTGCTACAGCTACTGTCTTCAACCTCTTCGAGTCGCTAACCTTTTGGCTTGGGGCTCTAATCTTAATGTGGGTCCTTATACCCTTCTCTATGCGGCTCGTTCCCTATCCTTCACCTATAAAAACAGCCTCTATTGTGAAAAAGCTTTCCGCCTGGGTTCTGCCATTTATCATACTATACACAGCTAGCATTTCATTAATCCTTTCCAAAGATCCTCTATTAACCGATATGGGAAAAACCCTCAACATGGGTGGCGCTGGGTGGTACCTGGCCGTCACACTAGGCCTGCTTTTAAACCACTTTGTCTGGGAGAAGCAAGCATATAATAAAGGACAAATTCTAGCAAAACCCTTCCTGATCGCAGGAGTCTTTATGCTGGCAACATCTCCGGCAGTCTACTATTTTGGACACCTATATATTGGCGCGGGAAACATCTTGGCCGTCGGGCTAACGCTTCTCGGCTACGGGATTGCCGCCTTTATCTCTATACGTAAAGCCTACAGGTGGCTCCAAGGTGCATAAGACCAATGACGTGGCTTACCTGCTCAGAAACTTAAACAGCGAACTCTTCAACTCGAAACGCTTCATGATAGTTTCGTTACTCTACATATTTGGAAAAATGAAGCTCTCAGAGCTAAGGAAAATACTCGGCCTGTCATGGGGAGACCTAGACACCCACATAAAGAAACTAGTTGAACAAGGCTACGTAGAGCTCTGGAAAGAGCCAGGCGAGAAAAAAGTACTGGAGACAGTTGCCTACCTAACCGAAAAGGGTAGGCAAGAGTACGAGAAACTATACGACGTCCTTAGGGCTATCTCATCCCAGATAGAGACAAAATAATATTTCTTTGTTTTTTGTACGGAACATGCCCTGCGGAGCGCGCACTACTTCCCCGTCGAGGCCCTACCAGAACAACTCCAAGCAGTCTCCCGACTACTCCCACAGACATATGCGATGAGAATAGCGAGGCTGGCGCTCCTACAAGGCCTCGGGCTCAGCAGCCTCTGGCAAGACTTCGCAGCCTTAACACTCTCCGCCTTAATCCTGTTCCCCCTAGGAGTATCTCTATACAGGTACTCCATCGACCTAGTACGGGTAAAGACACTAGTCGAATAAACCCATACAGGCAGGCCAGCGCGCCCAATACAACCTAGCCCTATAAAAACAGCCCACAGCCTCGGTGCATAGAAACTTCAGAACGCAACACTCCCTTAGAAATACCGTTACATACCGTTCCGTAACGGTAAATTTACAGGAAGCAATCCGTTATCAACATTGAATAGACAAGACAGAAAGCAAGCACCTCGAATACAAGCAGGCCCTCTCCAGCTTCGACTCCATACTAGCCACCATCTCCGCTTTAGCCAAAACATGGTAAGGATGAATACACATAAGCGTCAACTATGGAAAAACAGTGGGCGTCTATATGGGCAGGGACCCCCTCAAAGAACCTGCAAACAACTTATCCCAAAGACCCAGCCCTATACGCTACCCACATTCACTGCCTACGCCTAAAGTTCCTAACAAGGAACATTGTCCCCCCATACTCCGTCTTCAACAACAAGTTCTCCCTCACAAGCCCCTCAATAAGCCCCACGGGGTCCTCAACCCTGCCTACCAGTGCCTCCACGGCCTCCCCATACCTCAAAGGATGAACAGCACACGTATTCAAAAGCCACGCAACAGGGTCCCCACTGACCAGCCTCGGGGGAGGCTCCGGCATATTCAAGAGCTCCACCCTACCGGATCCTAGAATCTCCCGAAACTCCTCGTAGGCCTCCACAAGCTCCCTCTCCGTGGGCGGCTCGACAAAGGACTCCGCAGGCGGCCTTATAGGTACAGAGATATATGCTTTTGACAGCCTTAGCCCCCTGAGAAAAGTGGCTATGTCCCTATACACCCCCTTATCCGTGTTCACGCCCCTAACAAGCATTGTCTCAGAGATCAGAGTCCCCTTGTAGGATGACGAAAACTCACTTATCCCATCTAGGACCCTCTCCAACACCAGCGACGGGTGCGGCCTATTTATCCTCCTCCAAACCCGCTCCGACACGCTGTCAACCTTCACCGAGACAACGTCGGCTTGCTCCAAGTCCCTACGCACATCCTCCATCCACAACAAGGAAGCATTGGTCAAGACAGCCACCCTGACACCAGTCTCCCCCCTTAACAAACTCTATAATCCTGCCCATACACGCGTCCAGGGTCGGCTCACCATCCGGAACAAAAGTCACATAGTCAACACTATCCCTATTCCTCGACACGATGTCCACAACCTCTCCAGCCACGTCCCTCCAGTCATAGAAACACTTCCTCTCAACACTCAACCTAGCCGTCCGGCCAAGCTGACAATACACACAGCTATACGTACATGTCTTATAAGGAATATTATTAACCCCCAAACTACGGCCAAGACGCCTCGAAAAAACAGGACCAAAAACATACCCACCCGTATAAACACCACCATCAATAACACCATGCTAAAATTAAAACCTTCCCCTAACCCAAAAACAAGCCCTGAGAAAAGTCTCCACAGCACTCCTAGCAATACTAGTATTGACACAGACCGTTATCCTAGCCCCACAACCGCACAAGAACAACAACTGCGCGGTGCGCGGCTCGCTGGGCACACAGTCATAATGGTAATAGCCAAGCATAAAGAAATCTAGCGTGTGTCACACGCCAAGTACTCGCCGCAAACCTTATTGTAATATTTATAAATGATTACATAGTTGCAAAGATTTCCTCTGCTTTCTTAGGCATAACTTACCGCTCCATACCAAAGAGCTAAGCCTACTAGAAACGTGATTGACCCCTGGATTTCTACTGGAGTAGAATAAAAAAGAAGGCATAATATATTCTCTTTTACTCTACTCACAAGTTTTTCTTTAATATAGTTTCCACTTGAAATAGAGGGGTCTGAGAAGATTATACATGCTACGGGGATTTTTCAACCGTATAACTGTATAATGGGGATGGGAAAAGGGGTTTAAATAACCCCTCCGTTTCCACTGGAGTTTTGGAAACGGTCTAGTTCTGGCTCTTTATGGTGTTATTCACAGTCTTCATTATCTTTTTATTTTTAGTTTAGTAGAAAAATATCTGTTGAAAAAACAGAGAATTTTCCATGATTATACAGTTTCAACAATTGCTGTTGCATCTCTGATTTCGGAACCGTAACATAATCCTATAACTCTAATGGGGATAACGTGAGATCTAATAGCTGCGCATAATAGATGGATGGGGTAGCCCATGCCCTGGCGTCGCTGTGTATCCAAGCATGAGCACATAAGTGATGGAGGGGCGCGCTTTTTCTGTTAAGAGTGATATTGGTGTGCTGGAGGTGTATGCAATCAGGGCAGTCAATATTATGTGGTTGAGCTGTTTTTCGTTTTTGGTTGCTTCTTGAGTGGGTGTGTTAAATTAAGAGTTGGGGTTATATTACCCCGTAGTTGTATTATTGTTAGAGTTGTTGATGGCGCCTAAGATCAAAATTGAGGATACGACGGGGTCTGGGGAGAAGATCACGTTGACTATTGAGGGGTCGGAGATCAGCGAGGAGAAGGTTCTGCAGGTTTTGCAGATGCTTCGGCTTCTCAAGTCTTCTGGCGGGGGCGTGGTTGAGGAGGGAGAGAGCATTAAGGAGAGGATTTGGAGGGTTATTGTGGAGAATTTTGGTGATGGGACGTGGTTTAGCATTCGGGACCTGTATAACGTTGCTTCCCGGGAAATGCCGGACCTGAAGATTACAGCTGTGTCTACGTATGTTTCCCGCCTCGTCGGCGAGGGGAGGCTTGTTAAGAGGGGGTCGAAGCCGAACACTCGTTATAGGGTCCAGTCGGTTAGGCGGGAGGCGGCTTATCCATAAGAGGGGTCCTATATTTTAAGGTAGCTATCAAGGCGAATGCCTTCTTTTATGCGAACGGGCTCAGGGACGCTGCATCTTCTGGGCAAAAAACGTTCTATTTCCGGGCGACCTTGTCTAGCCTGCGCCTGAAGTTGTCATCATAAATATGAAGCTGGTTGATAGAAATCGTTATTTTTCTTAGAAATATTCGAGTGTGACCTAGCGTCGTAAAGTTTCAAAGGGTTTCTATTTTAAGGCTCCGATAATTGAAACCAAAGTTTTACAGGAGTAAATGTATGCTAGGGGGTAGCTTCGTGTGTTTTCTTCTTGTGCGGTGCTTGAAGGCTTATCCGTGTTTGGAATAGCTTATAAGCATTTTCGAAATTTTAGGCTCGGGCGGCTCAGTTTTTAGGCTCTAAATCACTTTTCATCCGGCTAGGAGTCATCACTGCCATAAATGTTAAAAATGCTTGCGGTTAATTGTTTTTTGGTATGCCCATTCCATCGCCGGAGGAGCTTCGGCTGTTGAGGATTCGTGCTGGTCTTACCCAGGCGGAGCTGGCTGAGAGGGCTGGTGTGAGCCAGAGCTTGATTGCTAGGATTGAGTCTGGGAAGGTTAATCCTAGGGTGTCGACTCTTGTTAGGATTTATCAGGCGCTCGAGGAGTTTATGGAGGAGGAGTTGACGGCTTGTGAGGTTATGAGTAGCCCTGTTGTGTATGTTTTGCCTTCTGCGTCTCTGTTGGAGGTTGCCAGGCTTATGTGGGAGAAGGGGTTTAGCCAGTTGCCTGTGCTGGACGAGGAGGGGTCCGAGAACTTGGGGACGGTTTTTGATGATGATGTTTTGAGGGCGTTTATTCGTGAGAATGCCCGGGCGTCTATGCTTACCGCTGCGGACGTGATGTCGGACCCGTTGCCGATTGTGTCTTGCTCTACGAAGGTTAGGAGTGTTGCGAGGATGCTTGGTAGGGGCTTGCCGGCTGTGCTGGTGGAGGACGAGATGAAGATTGTGGGGATTATTACTAAGAGTGACATTGCGAAGCTTCTTTTGTATGCGAAGCCGCGGCAGTAGCTGTTTTCGCGTGCTGTACGATTGCTGGGACGGGTGGACTTTTTCATGGGAGCCTATAAAATTCTGGGTCTTACTTGTTTCACGGTTTTTTCCTTAAATTGTTGAATAAGCTGGATAATGATAGCGCTGGTACAGATTGCTAGACTGGTTGGAGGTATTTTTGTGGCTGTAGTAGCCATTGCCATAGTGGGATGTATGTTATTTTTAGGTCGCCTTGTTGTTCCTGGGCTTTGAGGTCCCAGGTTATTACTAGTGCATGGGTTGTTTGGAGTTCTTGGGATGCCTTTATGAGTGCGGCTTTTTCTCTAGGCTTTATTTCTGTCTTGCTCGATGCATAGGTGACTTGTATGAGTTGTCTTGGTCTTTGTCCCTCTGTAATTACGAAGTCTACTTCTGGTCCTTCCCTTTTGCCGTATTCTCTCCAGTAGTTTAGTGTGTAGCCGTTTCTGGCTAGCTCGACTGCGACGATGTTTTCCATTAGTTTGCCGAGGTTTTCTGTAGATTCCGTGCTTAAGGTAGTGATGATGCCGTTATCTATTATGTAGGCTTTTTTGGGGTACTGTTTCCTGTTCCTGATTGTTGGGGAGTATATCTCGGAGAGGAGTACTAGGTAGGCCTGCCTGGCGCACTCGACGTATTCAATGAGTTTAGCTTTGCTTGTCCTGTATCCCAGGGACTTTGCAAAGTTGTAGAGCTTTGAAACGCTGAATAGACCTGTCGCGCCCGTGACGAGGGAGGAGAGTACAAGGTCGAGGATGCCTGGGTCCAGCCTGCATCTTTCAACTAGGTCCCTGTAGAATATGGCGTTGTAATGGGACTTGAGGAGCGCTCTTTTTTCCTCTGGGGTCTCCGCTAAGACTACTCTTGGGAAGCCCCCATAGACAAGGTACTCTCTTAGTAGGCGTAGAACTATGCCTCTCTCTTCTAGGTATGAAAGGGTCTCTGGGTCCCGTATCTCGACCCTTTTCGCCTTGATAAATTCCCGGAAGCTAAATGGGAAGACTGTATAGTCTACGCTTCTGCCCCTGAGGGCGTCTGCTATCTCTTTGCTTGTAAGCTTTGAGGTAGACCCCGTTATGTATATTTTGTACTTTTCCGAGTCGTGGACCCTGCGGACCCACTTGTCCCAGTCGTTCACGAGCTGTACCTCGTCGAGGAGCAAGTATATAGGTCGGCTCACGTCGGGCTCAAACATCTCATAGTAGACCTTAACCATGTCCTCGAGATCATTAGCGTCAAGCCTACGTAGCCTCTCATGCTCAAAGTTAACATAGAGAATGTTGCTCCTCGGGACACCCAGAGCCATAAGCTCGCCTACCAGCTGGAAAAGCCTATACGTCTTTCCTGCCTGCCTTGGACCCGTAACAGTGACTATATAGGTCGGATCCAGGGGCAACTTTATCTCTCGTTCGATGACACTTGGAAGTTTCCGAGTCTTCCAATCGGCTAGAACCCAACGGAAATCCTCATCACGCATACTGTTTTAACAGAAAACAACATTTTATTAAAGTTGTTCTAACAGAAAACAACTTTTCCCAAAAACCATACAAAAACATCCAGGGAAGACAAAGTCATTGAGATCCTATTAAAGCTCCGAAGCAAATAGAAACTTCCCAACATATGGTGGGCCCGCCGGGATTCGAACCCGGGACCCCCCGGTGTTCCAGCGCGCGGCGCGCGCTTATGAGCCGGGTGCTCCACCTGGCTGAGCTACGGGCCCAAGAGGTCATTAGATAGAGGTGTTTTTTGGTAATAAATTTTTCTTTGCTGGGCATTTACGCACTAATCAGAGAACTAGTAGGAGGCATGCAGGAGGTGTTTTTGGGACGATAGCTGGAACTGCGATCTCGTTTTTAATAGGATATCTATTAGGATCACTATTAAATGAAATAGGAAAAAGTTTTTCTTAGAGTTTTCTTTGTGCCTCTTTTATAGATTCTTCTAGTATGGATAGTCCTGTCTCCATTTGTTCTTGTGTGATTGTGAGTGGTGGCGCTATTCTGATTGTGCTTTGGCCTGCACCTATGACGAGCAGTCCCTTTTTGAATGCCGTGTCGAGGGTTAGCTGTAGGAGTTTTGTGTGTGGTTCTCCTTTCTCTGTGACGAGTTCTGCGCCTATCATTAGTCCTTTGCCTCTTACGTCTCCTATGGCGGGTATCTCTGTCTGCATTTCTCTTAGCCTCTTCATCGCATATTCTCCGACCCGTGTGGCGTTTTCGAGTAGTTTTTCTTCTTCAATTACCTGTATGGTTGCCAGTGCAGCTGCACAGCTTACTGGGTTTCCGCCGAACGTTGAGGCGTGTGAGCCGGGCGGGAGGTCCATTACTTCTGCTTTTCCTATGATTGCTCCTAGGGGTAGGCCGCTGGCTATTCCCTTGGCGACTGCTATTATGTCTGGTGTTACGCCGAAGTGTTCTATCGCGAACCACTTGCCTGTTCTACCCATGCCGCTCTGTACCTCGTCCACTATGAGTAGGAAGCCGTACTTGTCTGCTAGCTCCCGGAGCCTCTTGAAGAATTCTGGTGGGGGCACAATGTATCCTCCCTCGCCTGCAATTGGCTCTATGACGACTGCGGCTACTTCTTCTGGCGGGACGTATTTCTTGAGCATCCATTCCTCGATGAAATCTACGCACCACGTGTTGCATTCTGGGTATTTCTGTTTGAAGGGGCAACGGTAGCAGTAGGGGTAGGGGGCGTGATATACTCCCGGGAGTAGGGGTCCTAGGTGCCTCCTCTGGACAGGCTTGCTACTGGTCAGCGAGAGGGACCCGTATGTCCGCCCGTGGAAGGAGCCAGCGAATGCTATGATGTATGGCCGTGTCCCGCGGAAGTGTCCCCTAGCTGTCTTTATTGCGGCTTCAATAGACTCGGTCCCGCTGTTGGTGTAGAAGACTTTCTTTGGGAAGGCTCCTGGCGTTATCTTTGACAACTTTTCGGCAAGCTTTACTGGCTCCTCGTATAGGAAGTCTGTAAGCGAGTAGTGGAGATACTTTTCTGCCTGCTCCTTTATTGCCTGGACGACTTTGGGGTGTGCATGGCCTACATTTGTTACGGCTATGCCCGAGTTGAAGTCTAGGTAAACATTTCCATCAACGTCCTCGATCCATACGCCGTAGGCACGTTTAACGACGAGGGGGTACCACCTGGCAAAGCTCTGCATGAGTAGCTCGGAGTCTTTTTTGACTATTTCCATTGATTTGGGTCCCGGAGGGGGAACCACGATGTTTGGCTTCATCGATTTATAAACTATTAACGGTAAATATATATATTTCTATGCGAAGATTTCTACACGAAGTGTTATGGATGTAACATTTGACATTATATGGCTTGGGCGGGGTGGCCAAGGCGTTGTTACGGCGGCAAACCTGCTGGCAGAGGCGTCCATTAGGAGCGGCAAGTATGCACTCTCTATACCCTTCTTCGGTGCCGAGAGAAGAGGAGCCCCGGTCTTTGCATATAACAGGATTTCTGGCGGCAAGATTCTTAGCAGGGCCCGTGTGACTCGGGCAGATCTCGTGGCTGTGCTTGACCCTACTCTTCTGGAGACTTTTAGGCTTGAAGGCTTTTTGAAGCCTGGAGGGAAAATAGTGGTGAATAGTGGGGGGAGAAGACTTAAATTGCCTAGCGGGGTAGAGTCTTACTGTCTTGACGCTGTCTCGGTTGCCGAGTCTCTTGGGCTTAGGCTCGCGGGCATAGTGCTTGTAAACATGCCTATGCTTGGTGCAACTGCAAGGATGTATGGCGGGGTAGAGTTTATGCATCTCGAAGAAGCCGTGAAAGACCTTATTAGGTCCCAGGTCGAAAAGAATGTTGAGGCTGTGAAGAGGGGTTGGGAGAATGTCGGGAAGTGCAGTTAAGCTCTTGGCGAGGCCTACAGTTGGGGCTGTATCTGCGGGGTCCTGGCGAACCGAGAGACCGGTCGTCGACATGTCTAAGTGTAAGCTTTGCGGCGTTTGCTGGCTATACTGCCCTGACGGCGTAATAGAGATAGACGACGAAAAGAAGATGCTCAAGATAGACTACGACTACTGTAAGGGTTGTGGTATCTGTGCACAGGAGTGCCCGTTCAAGGCTATATCCATGGTGAGGGAGGGGTGAAGACTGTGGCTGGCAAGGAAAGACTCCTTTTGACTGGAAACTATGCCGCCGCATACGCCGCACGGGACGCAGACGTAGACGTGATCTCAGCTTACCCCATAACTCCCCAGACGACTGTCATAGAAAAGATCGCCGACTTTATTGCCTCGGGAGAGCTGAACGCAAAGTTTGTACGTGTTGAGTCCGAACACAGCGCTATGGCTGCCCTCATAGGCGCATCCAGCGTGGGGGCAAGGACCTTTACAGCTACGAGCGCCCATGGCCTATTATACATGTATGAGGTGGTGTGGTGGGCGTCGGGCGCCAGGTTGCCCATAATCATGGGGCTGGTTACACGTGCTCTTGGACCGCCCTGGAGCATATGGAGCGAACATGCAGATTTCTATACTATGAGGGATAGCGGGTGGAACCTGTTCTTCGCCTCAAACGCCCAGGAGGTATACGACCTGCTCTTGATTTCCTATGCGGTGTCCGAGAACCAGGAAGTGGTCCTGCCCTCCTGTGTGGGTTGGGATGCGTTCGAGGTTAGTCACACGTATGAGCCTGTTTCCGTTCTAGGAAGAGAGGAAGCTTCAAGATTCCTGCCGCCGAAGGGGTCGTTTAAGCCGTCTTTGAGTAGCGAGGAGCCCGGGTCTCTTGGAAACCTCGCCTACCCGCCCGAGTATCTGGACATTAGGCATACCATGCGCCAGGCGTCTGACAAGGTTCTCGGGGTATTTAGGGAGGCGGCGGTAAGGTATGCGAAGCTTACGGGCCGCGACTACTCGGGGATGTATGAGTGTTACAGGTGTGAGGACGCAGATACAATAATCGTTGGCATGGGGTCCATTATGGGCGAGGCTTACAGGGCTGTTGACAATTTACGTGACGAGGGCATGAAGGTTGGTGCTCTAAAGCTTTGGGTGTATAGGCCGTTCCCATATGAGGAGCTCTACAAGGCTGTCCAAAACGTGGATACAATAGTCACTGTGTCTAGGTCTTCCGTGTTTGGGAGCATGTCTCCGATCGGACTGGACTTTGCGTCCCTGATAGCGTCTAGGGGTCTAGACGCAAAGATAGCTGACTATGCGGCTGGCGTTGGCGGGATGGATGTTTATGCAGAGGACTTTGTTGGAATGGTTAAGGATGCTCACAAGAATACTGGTAGGAATGTTTGGTGGGTGAGATAGATGTCGCACAGGATGTTCCCGAAAGAGGAATACATACTCAAAGGGCACGCTGCCTGTCCAGGCTGTGGAGCCACGTTGCTACTTAGACATGTCTTGAAGGCTCTAGGGCCAAACACTTACCTCGTTATACCTGCCTGCTGTACGAGCGTGATTGCTGGCCCCCATCCAAGGTCGGCGTTTAAGGTTCCGGTTCTCCACATAGCCTTCGCGGCCAGCGCGGCTGCTGCCTCAGGCATGATTGAGGCACTCGACAAGCTTGGGAAGCCAGCGAACGTCGTGGTTTGGGCGGGAGATGGAGGCACTGTTGATATAGGCATCCAGGCTCTGAGTGGAGCGGCTGAGAGGGGCCACAACATAATATACATATGTTATGATAACGAGGCATACATGAACACGGGTATACAGAAGTCCGGCTCTACGCCGTACAAGGCCTGGACCACTACGACCCCAACGGGTAATGTAAGCTTTAAGAAGGATGTCCCGTCGATAATGGTTTCCCACAGGGTTCCCTATGTAGCGACGATTAACCTCGCATACCCAAACGATATCTACGAGAAGCTCAGAAAGGCGCAGGGCATAAAGGATGGTCTAAAATATATACATGCCTTCTCGCCAT
This sequence comes from Thermofilum sp., assembly GCF_038871435.1. Classification (NCBI taxonomy): domain Archaea; kingdom Thermoproteati; phylum Thermoproteota; class Thermoprotei; order Thermofilales; family Thermofilaceae; genus Thermofilum; species Thermofilum sp. Next base: position 396,762 of record NZ_JAVZIC010000001.1, on the reverse strand, counting down.
GCCCGCCGGGCTGGAGATACGACTCGAGCCTGACGGTAAAGATTGCACGTCTAGCCGTTGAGACGGGCATGTGGGTTCTCTACGAGGTTGACCATGGAAAGTTCAGGCTTACGGGACCCAGCAAGAACCTATTAGACAAAGACAAGAGAAAACCTGTTAAAGAATATCTAAAGCTTCAGGGAAGGTTTGCACACCTGAGAGAGGAGGACATAGAGGAGATCCAAAGGCTCGTAGATGCACAGTGGGAGTCTATCGCCAAGCTGCTAAAAGAGCAAGAGTAGAACCGATATAGCTAGGGCCAGGAAGACAAGTAGCAAGCCGTCCCTTGTGTTTTTCCTTGTAGCAACTGATATCTTGTCTAGTTTTTCGCCGTCCATGAACTTGTCCCTTACTGACAGGACAGTGTAACCGACCTCTGCCTCCTGGAGGCTGGCCAACGCGTCCTGGGCGCATTTCACCGCTTTTTCTAGGACTTGCTCTGGGTTAATGGATCCCACGGGGTAATAGTCTCTGCCCTGGTAGAGCCCGGTATAGATGTGTGTGTCGGTCGTTGTAACTATGACTGTGTCTGCCATGTTGTCTAGCCTCGACACAAGCCTTGCCTTGAAGTCGGGCTCCATATTGTTGCCATCGAAGGACGCCACTAGGAACCTTTTCCCTCCTATGCTTATTGCGGCGCAAGCTATGCCTGCGGGTCCAATGGTTATATTGTCTGTATAGTCTATGCTCGAGAAGCCTGCCTGTATCTTTCCCTCAGTTGTCTTGTTCTCGGTAGCGGTCCTCACGGCGGCTATTATTTTGGCTATCTCGTCTTCTTGTTCGTTTTCAATCTTTAGGAAGCCGTATGCGATCATGTTGTGATTGTCGACTGTAACTGTGCCTAGCTCTTCTAGCGAAAGCTCTGAGACCCTGTATGGGAGGTCCTCCATTATAACTATGGGGTCTAAAAATGCTAGTCTTGGTATGTCTCCGAATCCTAAGACCGTTATCCTAAGGAGGCTCGTTGTGTATCCCCCAGCCCACCCGGAGCTAGCACGTGGCTGTGCCTGTGCTCCGCATATTGCGTTGGCTACCCGACTTGTAGCTTCAACCGTAGCTAGGTTCTCGGAGTGGGCAACTGGTGCCTTGAGAAATAATACTGGGATTTTTGAGCACTGTTTTACGAGCTGGGGTAGGGTGCTACTTCCAAGTGTCCTCAATGGTCCAGGATGCACGTTTGAAACGACGAGTCTGCCAATTTCCTGGCCACGGCTGTGGAAGGAGTAGATGTGTATGGGTAGTGTCCTCTCTGTTGATATTTTTTCGAGGTACTTTTCTACGTCTATGTGGTCGCCTGAAAGAATATATCTGAGAAAGGCTTCGAGGAAGCCGAGGCTACTCACACCAGCGATTCTCCTTATCCTGCTGTCGATAATAGTGAAGATTATGAGTGAGAAGACATAGAAAATAAGCGTGACATAGAGTAGCTTGGTGTCGAAGCCTAAGAAGCATATGAGTACCAAGTTTAGGGCTGAATATAGGGCCCCAAGATGGACGCTGTAAACTGCTACCGCTAGTAGTAGCCCTAGGAGAACCTCGAAGACCGCTCCATATACCGGGCTCTTTCCGAGAAGGATTATTATCGGCAGGAAAACGAGATATATGAGGAACACGCCGAGGCTCCTCCTAAAATTAAAGACCCTCCTGTTCACGAGATAGAGGAACACTGGAGGGAACAATGCGTAGACAAGGGATTTTGTAAGCTCGAGCGTGGATATGTGCATGATCCATGATAAAGCGAGGGAAAAAGTCGCCATAATAACTGCAAAGACTACTAGGTGGAGTGTTTTTGGAAGCCTGATGAGCCACCTGTAGCTACTCCTGAAGCCCTCATAATTGTCAGTGGACATAATTCCCGAACAAAGATAGAGGTTAAAATATTTTAGTCAACGTATCGCTACAGCCACGTGGAAAATGCGAGCAACCAGAAGCGTGTCCCGCCGTGTGAACGGATATCTAGAGAAGTTTCTGTTGCATTTGTACAGCCTCTCTACGAGCAGAACATCGGCTATATGGCGAGGGCGATGAAGAACTTCTGCCTAGAGAAGCTCTACCTCGTAAGCCCCAGGTGCACGCTTGGGCTCGAGAGCAGAAAATACGCTATGCACGCTGCAGACATAGTTGAGAATGCGGTAATAGTTGAAAAATTCGAGGAGCTGGTTGGGAAACACGACATAGTGGCTTGCTCGACAGGAATCAAGGGCGAAGAACCCCTACGCAGACACGTTTCACCGGCAGAGATGGCGGCCATACTAGCAGAGTCAACAGGGTCGAAGCTTGTAGTTATCGGCAGGGAGGACTGGGGGCTCAGTAGGCAAGAGCTATCACTATGCGACCTGATAGTCCACATAGAGGCGAACCCGGCTTATCCGTCCCTAAACGCATCGCATGCAGCAATCATTCTGTTCTACGAGATATACAACAAGTACCACTCGTACGAGCCGAGGATAGAGAGGCCCCCGAGAACCGAGGTGGAAGCCTTCTTCAGGTACTTGGACAGACTTGCAGAGACCTTGGGGTACCAGGAAACAGAGAGAGAAAGACTCGCCTTAACAATCAAGCGATTAATAAACGAGACGAGATTTACAAAAAGGGATCTACGTGCGCTCTTCGGCATAGTCAGGGACAGCCTCAACGCCATCGAAAAAAGTGAGAAACAGGAGAAAAGCACACCAAGCAAATAAAACTAAAAAGGGGCCCTTGAAAATCAAAGAAAATCCTGGTGCCCCGGCCGGGATTTGAACCCGGGATCCTTGGCTCGAAAGGCCAATATCCTGTCGGCCGCGCAGGCTGACCGGGCTAGACGACCGGGGCTTCAAGTAGGAGAGGCAAAAATAAAATGAACCTAAGATTTAAAAACTTTTCATTTGGCCAATGACAAGAACTTGTCTCTACACGTCTTTGGGGTGCTGGGAACAACGTATAACTACTGTATTTTAAATGTACAATGAACGTGCCCAAGTTTTTGTGTAAGTTTTTCTATAATGTATGGTCTGCTTCTACTGGATCTATTGGAGTATACGATGTCTGTGGAGGAAATATTTGAACAGTACCTGGGGTCAAAGATTTATCGGGACCGCGAGAAACTGTTGCCTGACTACGTGCCCGGGGAGCTCCCGCACAGGGACGAACAGATAAAGCAACTAGCCGTTACTCTTGCGCCTGCTCTTAGCGGTAGCAGGCCTTCTAACGTCTTTATATATGGCTTGACTGGAACCGGCAAGACCGCTGTGACAAAGTACGTCCTCAGGAAGCTGATGGAGAAGGGTAACGGCAGGATAGAATATGTATATGTAAACTGCAGGCAAAACAACACCAGTTACCGGGTCCTCGCTGAACTCGGAAAGTTTCTCGGTATAAAGATTCCCTTTACTGGTCTGGCTCTGGGAGAAGTAATGAAGAGGATTATTCATGGACTAGAGAGGAAGTCTAGGATACTCATAGTGGTGCTGGACGAGGTAGACAACCTGGTAAAGAGGAACGGCGACGATGTCCTATACTTCTTGACCCGTATAAATGAGCAGCTCTCAAACGCTAAGGTAAGCGTTATAGGTATAACAAACGACCTCAAGTTCACCGAGTTCTTGGATGCTAGAGTCAAGAGTAGCCTGGGCGAGGAGGAGCTAGTTTTTCCGCCCTACAACGCGGTACAGCTTGAAGATATCTTGAGGCAGAGGGCAAAAGAGGCATTTAACGAGGGGGCTATAAGCGACATCGTGATAAAGAAGGTCGCGGCAATAGCTGCACGGCAGAACGGGGACTGCAGGCTCGCCCTGGACATACTTTTAAAGGCTGCCGACATAGCAGAGAGAGAGCGGGCGAGCCAGGTCACAGAGGCACATGTAGAGAAAGCCCGCAACGAAATTGAGAAAAATCTCACGGTGGACACTATCAAGACTATGCCGTTGCATGTCAAAATGGTCTTGGCGGCTGTGTATCTTCTCTCAAGGGACGGGTCTACAAAAACGATAACAACTGGACTTGTCTATGACAAGTACAAGGAGCTAGCCGCAAAGATAGGTATAGAACCTGTCACAAGCAGGAGAATAACAGACATACTGAATGAGCTTGACATGTCCGGGATAATCAATGCACGTGTAATCAGCCTTGGACGCTACGGGAGGACTAAAGTCATAGAGATAGGTGTACCTCTAAAAAACGTGGAGGAAGGGCTGTCCTCAGACATACTCCTAAAGGCGGCCATAGAAGAAGCCTAGTCCCTAGAATTAGAGATAAAGAAGAGACATAGCTACTTACAGCTCTCTTGTCTTTTGATCTCTCTAAGATATTTTATTCTTGGTTATGTCAGGTCTCCGCAGGTACAGAATATTTCGTGGATCATGTCGTAGAGTTTTTCGAGGCCCTCCCATGTGAGAGAGGAAACAATGGGTATCCTCGTGGCGAACCTGTACTCCTCAAGTATCTGTATCATTTTTTCGGAGATTTCTCCAAGGAGGCCCTCGACCCTCTTTACTTCGTCTGCGAGCTGCTCGGGACTTGTGAGGAGCTTCTGCATTATCTCTAGTTTTTCCCGGCCGAGATCCCCCTTGTTCACCACGGGTATAGTATCTATCCCCAGTCGTAGCTGGGCAATAGTGGCCAGTAGCTTTAAGGATAAAATGTCCTGGGGCCTGGAGGCAAGAGTCGGGTCAAATATAACAATACCCATCACGTAGTCGTATTTCTTCATCTTCTCGACAAACTCAACTCCAAAGTCCCGAAATAGGAAGAGCTCCATCTGTCCCGGCGTATCGACCAGAATATATGGGTTCTTGAGAGATGCAATCTTCGCCACAATATCGTCGAGGTTGCCCATGGCTATCTCTATGCTCCTGATTAGTGCGCCATTTGGGCCCAGCCTCTCACGTGTCATGACCTCCTCAGCCCTGACATAACTCCTAATATCCACGTCTGCAACATAGGGCGTAAAAACCGCGCCGGGATCCAGGTTGACATAGCCCGGCTTCATGAACTGGTTCTTCTCAATCCACTTACCAAGGCTGGCCACAAGCGAAGTCTTCCCGCAACCAGCGGGACCAAGAACCACCACAATGTTCTTTTTTACCATGAGATATATAACGAGAACCATGAATAAAAACATGTCCAAAACGCGAAAACTTTTAATTCAGCCTCTCCTCTTTATTTCTTAGCCGGGGTGGCCGAGCGGTCCAAGGCGGTGGACACCCGAGAGGCCACAATGGAGATCCACTACCCCAAAAGGGTGCCCGGGTTCGAATCCCGGCCCCGGCGCCATTCTACCTCTAGCGCGCTGGTTTTCGCTCTGTTATCATCCAGATTGCTTTGGTCTATCGTCTTATTTTTTGAGGGCTCGGCATGCTTTTAAATCTCCTGGGAATATATCAAGGTGATAGGTTTGGAAGAGGCAAAGACAACTTGGAGTGGAGGTAAGTGGTCAAGGATCAGGGTTATGCTAGAGTTTCCCCTAGACTCCGAGGCTTTTCTTAGCCTCCGTGTAGACGACTTCAAGGGTAAGGGGGTGGAGATAACGTCCAGCCACGTGGACGGCAGGCTTATTTATGTCGTTGAATCTACGCCGGATAAATTTTCCCTCGCGAGGTCAATATCCAACGAGTTGCTCCGTCTGGCAAAAATGCTTGAAGCCGTCGGGAAACGTCTTAAACAAGCTGATGGCGGGCCCGCCGGGACTTGAACCCGGGACCTACGGCTCCGAAGGCCGCCGCGCTTCCTGACTGCGCTACGGGCCCTCCTAACCAAGTATGCATAAGGGGCTAGGCTCTAAAATATTCTTTTCTAGTACAGGAAACTGGAAATATCTAGGTCGCGTCTTTCCGTATGGCTAGCTCCATGCGAATAGGTTTTACGGGAAGCTCCGCGAAGCTCCTTGATGAGGCGGGATCCGCTTTCAATAAAAGGGGCGTGTTGATTTTCGGGGCGCCATAGACGGGTAAATTTTCTCAGTCCTATCTTTAACTCCTCGAGGTATAGGAGCCCATCGTCAACGGGTTTGGCATGCACGTAGCCCTTCATTATTCGGCTTTCCAGGTAGCCAGAAGCCTCGATTGTTCTACGGTACCCAGAGGGGTAGCCGACGAGAACAACCAAAAAACCTACTGGAACCTTCCTGTTGAAATATGTTTCCGGAAAAGCATATCCCAACATATGCATGCTCATTTTCATGGGGAATGCTTCTCGCGCCGCTTGCTCTAAGAACATAAATGGAACTAGGTGTATACTTCTATACTTGTCCCTTGCCCATGCCAGAATCCGGAGGGCTCTAGCTGGAATCTTGGGGTCATATACATCTGCAAGGGTTGCGGCTTCGCGTAACCCAGCGACGAGAAAGAAAACCTTGTTGCCAAGAGTCAGCCTAAGCACGGGGATAGAAACCACCGTAAAAGAGCCTTTGTATTTCTCCTTGGGCATGCCTTTGCTCATTAGAAAAATGCGCTAGAGATTTAACGTGGACAGGAGAAGGATGGGGAATGTTGTCCCTATACAAAAAATTTATTAGTGATACGAGAAATAATAAAAGGACAGCTTGCACCCCCTCGAAGCCGGGGTGGCCGAGCGGTCACACCAAAAAGTGCCACAAAAGGCGGCGGATTGCTAATCCGCTGGCGATTTCGCCTCCCGGGTTCGAATCCCGGCCCCGGCGCCATTCTGCAATATATGGGAATAGATTGAAATATCTACAAGGCTAGATTAACCATGTGAAGCCTAGATCATTCGTGTTTAGTTTCGGTTTTCGTGAAGATCTTGTTCTTAGGCGGCTTGGGAGTCTTGCTATACGTGGAAACGAAAAAATAGTGTTGTTTACGGGTAGCCCTATTGCCCAGGAGACAATCATGGCTTATAACCGGCTGAGAGACTACTGTTCAGAGGTGGGTCTGAAGAGGCCGAGACTTGTAGAGTTGCCGATTCCCGACTCTACAGAAGCTGTAATCAGAGTTAAACATGAAGTGAAGGGTCTAACTGAGCCGATTATTACAGACCTGACAGATGGGAAGAAGTCGGTCTCTCTGGCTGTATTCATGGGTCTACTTCTCTCTGGAAAACTCTTCGAGGTCTTTATTTCCTCGGAGGCCCCGTTGGGGGAAGAGCTGTGGATACCGCCTGGCATAACAAAGGCTATGTTAGCTCTCAGCAAGGAGAAGCGCCAGATACTGGTAGTCATTTCGAGAAACAAGCATTGCACCGTCGATTTAATAGCTCAGAAGGTAGGCCGTGCCCCGAAAACCATAAGGAATCATTTAGTAGATCTGAAAAAGATGGGGCTAGTTGTCTCCTTAGGCAAAGAAGGTGGCCTGAAGCTTACAAGTTGGGGCCGTGTTGTGTTAAGCGCATATAAGTGAATTCTTATCATATACTCCATTTCGTTATAAACAAATATATCCTGGTGATACATAGTTAAATACGATGCTTGTTGTATCCGCCTCGATAGAAGTCTACCCCATCCGCGATACAATTCTGCCACCATTTACAAGCAAGGTGACCCGGACTGCTTTCGCCTCTCTTTGGGGAGAAGAGCCCCTGCTGGGACGTCTGGGCTCTTTTAGCGTGCTTTACAGGGACGGCAAACCCCTCTACAAGCGACTAGACACAAGTGAGCTTTTAGTTGCAAGGGCTGGGGAAAGGCTAGAGGCAAGAGTATCGTTCCTGACAGGTGAGAGTCCTCCAGTGCCTGAGGATTATTCAACCTTCATGTTCAGCGGGACAGAATTCAACACAAGAGTCACAGGGATAGAAGTTACAACACTAGAAAACCTGCGGATTGATTTGCCGAAAAAATTCTCGCTAAAGTTCCTCACACCCACGCTTTTACCTGTCCCTGGAAGAGGAGAATTACTAAAAGAAAAAGGGGTAAAGAGGAGATACAAGCTTCTGCCAGATCTCCCCTTGGCGCTACGCCTTCTCACTTATGACTTAAAACTGAAAAAAATAGACCTCATAAAGGCAACGCCCTTCCAGATATATAAATGGGCCTACAGGGCCCTAGCAGAGCTAGACTACCACGTCAAGCCCGAAACAGTTCTGTATACTGTCAGAGACGGAAAACCGTCAACAGAGAGAGGTTTCACGGGCTTTGTGCTATACGAGTTACTCGACGAAGCATCCCCCCTAAAACAAGAACTAGAAAAACTCCTGGCATTTGCGCTAAGGTTCGGCATAGGGAAATCTAGAAGCATTGGGTTCGGGCAGATTTCACTTCAGCCCATACGTAAGTAGGGCGTCTACGCGCTTTTCTTGCATGGCAATAAATATATATGGTTGTTTTAATGGTCATGTGCGGGTCTTTGGAGGGGTGTAGTGTATGCCGCTGAGGCCTGGTAAGTGCTATAGACACTTTGGGACTCCGCCCTATACTAGGCTAGAGTATATCAAGAGTAATCCACCAGTGCTAGTTCCAAAGTTTGACCTTGGCAACCCTAAGGGTAACTTTAATACTATTGTAAAGCTTGTGGTATTAAAGCCTGGCCAGATCAGGGCAAACGCTCTGGAGGCCGCCAGGCAACATGCAAACAAGTACTTGTCTGCGAAAGTTGGCGACTCAAACTTCTTCCTGCGGTTGACAGTGTATCCGCACCATATTCTGCGTGAGAACAAGATGATGGCAATGGCTGGCGCAGACAGGCTTCAGGACGGTATGAGGCTTTCCTTTGGCACTCCAGTCGGGAGGGCTGCCAGGGTGGACAGCATGCAGGTCATCATGTTTGTCAAGGTTGATGCAAAGAACGTTGACAAGGCAAAGGAGGCTTTACGCCGCGCCGCATCCAAGATTCCCCTGCCGAGCAGGATAATTGTCGAGACTGTAGGCGGTGCCTAGAGATAGATGACTGGTTTTACTTTAACTGTTAATTGTTTCCTGTGTGGGGTTGCTGGGGTTGTCAGAGCTACATAAGAAGCGTATAGAAGTAGCTGTAAATATATGGGGCGAGATACTTAACGGTTCTTTTTCTTCCCGCGAGGAACTTGTCTCATACCTAGAGGAGGTCTACAGGACAAATAGACTTGAGCCGATAAGGGGCAAGACAAAGATAAATATCTGGGACAAGGAGCTTGCGACCCTGTACGTCGTTGGAAAGTATGGCTTGGCGCTTGAGGAGGAGCTCTACAGTTTCCAGAACTTATTCGACATAGAGGTTAAAGCTGACAGAACTATCAGTGCCGTGCTTGAGGGCAGGGATCCAAGGACAACTCTCCGCGAGCATTTTGGCTCCGAAGATGAGGATCATGTCTTCAGGGTTCTACGGCTGGCAATGACCTCCGTAGTTCTGGGCTTTATGGATGAGGAGTCATTCATCAAGATACTGGCCGAGTTCGAGAAGGCCTTCCCAGAGCTACGTGAAAACTTTGCAAGCTTCAAGAGGTTCTATATTGCATTTAGGATGGCTGAAATGATTGCCTCCGGCAAGATCAGGAACAGAATCGAAAAGGAGGCATACAAGCATGCGATGTGCGTAAAGCTGAACGCCGACAAGTCGGCTCCCCCCGACGACTTTATACGAGACATAGTTGTCTCTACGTTCAGGGTTCCCGAGCACAGGGCAAACGGGGTTCTGCGGATGGCCTAGCCTGTGCCAGATACGTAAGGTTTTTATACGGTAGCTGTTAAAGAGAATTGCTTTAATAAGTGGTGTAGGGGCAAGTTTATGCCGAAGAAACGTAAGAGCCGTGGTCGTCATAAGGGTGGAAAGGGCAAGGAAGACCTCGTACAGTGCGACGAGTGTGGAGCACTTGTTCCAAGATCTAAGGCAGTAAAGATAACCAAGCCTGTCATGCCTGTAGACCCGTCACTTGCGAAAGAGCTGAGAGACAAGGGAGCCATCCTCCCACAATACACGGTGACCAAGTATCTGTGTCTGCGCTGCGCGATTTACCGCGGAATAATAAAGATTAGGCCAGAGGAAGAGAGGAAACAGCAGAAGCTTAAGCTACCATTCTAGGCATAGATGTTTCTCGAAAAGTTATCACGAATATTTTCTGTTTTTTCTTTTAACAGGATATACATAGTCTACTCAAACACTGCTGTCACCGCTCCAGTTTTTACGCCTGAATCCATGGCTACAGCCGGAGGGAGGATGGACGTCGTAGCCAGGTCCATTCTCTATGCATTATATGACCAAATAGAGCAACGCGGAGACACGCTCTTCATAGGACTTCTAAATGGATCACCGAGGCCTCCAGTAGCTCTCTATGCGTGGAGATTGTCCTTGCAAAACAGGTCAGAGCTTGAGGTTGGCGAAGCTATACGTAGGGCTCTCTCGGGCGAGAGGCTGGACGGCATAGAGGTGGAGAACGGCGCCAGAATCACAGATATCCTTGAGACCGTGAGGAAAACACACAGGGTATACCTCCTAGACGAGTCTGGCATGCATTTTTCCCATTTTACATTTACAGGGAAGAACGCTTTTATTCTTGGGGATCACATTGGGATTCCTGCTTGGATAATATCCTCTATTGAGAACATGCTGGACGGCGCGGTTAGCCTAGGAAAGAAGCCTTACCTTACTAGCCACTGTATAGCTTTTCTCAATGAGCTTATGGATCGAGCTTAGCTTGAGGTAAATCCAGCCTCGGCGAATATTTCCTCTATCTTCCTTGGGGAGGGTCTAGAGGCGAGGGCATTTATAGATACTTCATCTAGTGTTTTCTGTGGATCGTAGTAGAGGACTAGTCGTTTCAGCTCTTCCATATTGTTCGAGTAGCATCGGGGACATTGTGATGTCTTTACTTGGGAGACTTCGCCACAGTTGAGACACATGTAAAGATTTGCCCTGGTCACTGTGAATCCTCGCAGACCTACCCTGTATAGTTGCTTTAATGCCAGGGAGAGGTCTGCTGGAGTAATGCTTTTCACGACTATTTCTGGAACGCTGACGAGTCCTCTGGATGCGTGGAGTTCTCCCTCAAGTCTAAGATTGTTTGCGATGCTTCTTTTTAGATTGTCACTGTAGATAAACGGGGAAAAATTATTCACGTATTCTGGATACATTGTTCTCCAGGCCCTGGCTACTATATGTATATTTCTGTTTGGACTGAAGTAGACGTTTAAAGTGTCTTGACTGTATTCCTTGCTCAGCTTTGTCACTTCTTCTATGAATCCTCTTGCTGAGACGAGAAGTCTCTCTAAATAGGACGGTGTTCCCCAAGACTCTATGTAGGCTGGCTGGCTCTGGAGAAGGGTTGGTTCGTACCCGGGGTATGAAAACTGGAAGGCATAGCTTGGAGTATCCTTTAAGACTTCGCCTATTAGCCTTACGACTCCCGCGCCCCGTCTCTGAAGATTCTCAAACAGCCGAGCAGAGCTCCTATAAACATCGAGCAGGATGTCTAGTGGGTCTATATTGGTGTCCTTAGATCTGTACAATGTAGGTAACAGGATGCTTATGCTTCCAGCCAGTGCTAGGGGTCTATCTATGTTTGGGACAAGAAAGAAGTCCCCTGCCAATACTTTGTCTTCAAATGTGAAGACCAAAGGTACGCCAAGGTTAATAAGTCTGGTAATGTTCTTTAGGTCTTCCTGGCAAACTGAGTCAGGTTTGTTGACATAAACAGACACTAGGAAATTGTTGGGCGGGAGTTGTCCTAGCCTTAATAGTTCTATTAGGACTCTGCTTGGCTCTCCGCTAAGAGTTATGGACAAGGTCAGCTTAGTGATGCTTGCCAAAACCTCTAGTATCCTAATGGAGTCACTGTTCACATTGTCGTCAAGCCTGACAATTACGCCTCGAACCTTTTTACTCAACTTTACAAGTTTTCTGAGGGATTCGGTGGATGATATCGGGAGATATATGGCCTGTATTCCTGTTACCCAGTTCACATCGAAAAGGGCTATACCGCTTGCTAGGGGTTCTAGGAGCCCGACTTCTGCCAAAAGATTGGTGTCAATACTGTTTCCCGGGAAGGATTCCTCGTTCCCGATCGATATGTGGATGTCGATGTTTTCACGTAGACAGTTACTCGTCATACATTTCTCGAGGAGGAAGAGTTTAACAATGTTCTCGGGTACAAGTGTCGAGCCGAGCTTTTCGTCGACAAGTGAATATGTATCGAGGAGTACTTTTCTCTTTGTGTCGCGCTTTATCCCAGGTCTGCAAACATTTTCTAGCAGGGTCTCCATATAAGTTTCGAGGGGGATTACTATCCCGTTTTCTAGGAGCACCGACCTGTATTCCGGCTCCTTAGATTTGACTAGGAGTTCATCTAGGTTTGCTAGGACTTTTTCCCCGAGATGAGTGAGACAGTAATACTCGTTTGACGAGTGTATGAGGCCAGCTTTCGACAATTGTTTAAGGTGAAAAGCTAGTTTCTCAGGTGTTATGTCTAGTTTTTCTGCTAGGTCGCTAAAACGCATATGTTTCTGGTCCCGCAGGACAAAAAGTATGCGTAACCTAACCTCGTTTGAAAGAGCCTTAAGTACCCCGGCAATTGATTCTGCGCCAGACAATGACACAGAGAAGATAATTGCTGAGGGGTTATTTAGGGGTTGCTTTCTCCCTGTTTTCCCGAGAAGTAATTAGTCACATTTTTGATGGTGGCTCTATCCCCAGCATGTTCAAGCCGTCCCTGACCACCGTACGCACCATGTATACGACTGCCAGCCTTGAGTTTTTCTTCTCGGGCGTAGGGGCTTTAAGCACTGGGTAGTGATCGTAATAGTAGTTGAACTCCGATGCAAGCGTGTTGAGGTAATTGGTTAATATGTCTGGCCTCAAGTTGTCAGCGGCCTGCTTAACAGCTTCTGGGAACTGTCCAAGGAGAAATATTAAGGCATGCTCCTCCTCACCCACCTCGGAGACGCTGAGGCTGTCAAGTGATATCCCCTCTTCTCTAGCTTTCTCAAGAATGCTGTTTGCACGGACATAGCTATACTGAACAAAGGGTCCACTGTTCTGCTCAAAGTTGAGTATTCTATCCCAGTCAAATGTGAGAACCTTGTTCGGGGAGGTGCTAAGGAAGAAAAACTTCAAAGCGCCAAGCCCAACTTTCTCGGCGTCTTCTTCTCTGCCTATCCCCCTCTTCTTTATCTCTGCCTTTGCCCTGGAGACAGCCTCTTCAAGCACATCGTCTGCTGCAACATATACGCCTTTCCTGCTCGTCATTCTTGTACCAGGCAAGTTGACCATCTCATAGGAATAATGTATAAGCCTCTCGCCAATGTCTCTGTAGCCAAGAACATATAGGGCTAGCCTGAGCTGTGCCTGTGCAAGGGTCTGTTGGACGGCAATCACATTTATGACTCTGTCTGCCTTGGAAAGCTTCCAGATTGAGTAAGCAATGTCACGCGTAGTATACAGTGTTGTTCCGTCAGACCTTATAAGTGTCATTGGTGTAATGTCAAGGCCTTTAGGTATCCCAGCACGGCTTCTAGCTTCCTCAGACTCTGCTACCAGGTCAGCCCTAAATACGAGAGCGCCATCTTTTCGCTCGACGTAACCGCTGTCTCTAAGTTTTTCCAAGACGTCCTCCGTAAGACCGCTCCAAACAGTTATCTCGCTTTCCCAGTCCCAGCTGTCAAAAAATATGCCGAGCCTGTTCAGTGTTTCACGGATACCATCCATACAGTAGCTGATCATTCCGCGTACAAGTCTTATTGCTTCTCTATCGCCTTTCTCGTACCCCCTGTTCAGCCTCCTTATCTCCTCTTCAGGATCCTCTACATTATTCACCCAGGACGAGAGTTTTTCGAAGGCATCTGGTAGCCTTTCTGCATATTCCTTCAGCCTCCACATGTAGTCGGAGATTTTCCTGTTTATTTCTGGCGCGGTGTTTTCGTCTGCCTTCTCGAGCTCTTTCTTGAGTTTCTTTATCTCGATCAAGAGGTTAATCATTGTATAGAGTGAGCCAACATAATGGTCCCTCTTCATTGAAGACTTCGCGGTTTCGGCGACCCTGTAAGCCATAGCGGCGTAGGCAACCTGTAACCCTACGTCATCAATGTAGAAGTGTGTCTTGACATTGTGCCCCCTACTCTTGAGAAGCCTTGCAATAGTGTCGCCCAGTACACCGTTTCTCAGATGGCCGATATGCAGTGGGTGGATAGGGTTAGCACTTACATGTTCTACGATAATTTTCCGGGTCTCAGTAGAAGGTACACTGCCATAGGAGTCTCCAAGCCTAGTAACAGAGTTGAAAACTATCTCCGCGTACCTCTTCTCGTCAATGACAATGTTAAGGAAACCATTAACAACACTGCTACTCTTGACAAGCCCCGAAGGCTTATAGCCCGACAAAACAGATACAAGTTCCTCAAACTTCACACCGGAAGTCCTAGCAAGCTTCGAAACAGGCACGGCTAAGTCTCCGTACTCTCTTCGTGTCGCTTGTAGCTCTACGGCGTCAGGAGGAATGTTCAGCCCGTTAGTCTTAAAGAAACCTATGAGAGTCTCCCTGACACTTGTAACAAGCCATTCATAGGGGTTATGTATGATTGCCTCCGGCAAATCTATCTCCCAGCAAAACATACTTGGTACACATAAAAAGATTAGCTCTATGCGCTTCCGGCTGAAAGTATACACTATTGAGCTTAGAGCTTTAATGCATTGTTTCAAATGTTTTGAATATCTCTACGTGTTTTATGAGCTTCCTATATGTGTCTTTCAGTGCCTCTGGAATGACTTTTGTATCTGCAATTACAGGCATAAAGTTCGTGTCGCCGTTCCAGCGTGGCACGACATGTATGTGTAGGTGGCTTTCTAGACCGGCGCCAGCTACCCTGCCAAGGTTTACCCCAATGTTGAAACCGTCTGGCGAGAAGGCTCTCTTAATAACCTCGATCGACTGTACTAGGGCTTTTGAGAGTGCTAGAAGTTCCTCGTCGCTTAGCTGTGCAAAGTCGGCGACGTGTCTGTTTGGGGCTATTAAGAGATGGCCCGTGTTGTAGGGGAACTTGTTCATCAGGATGATTACATGTTTGCCTTTATATAGGACGAGGTTTTCCTCGAGGTTATCGGATTTTGTAGCGTTACATATGAAGCATCCTTGTTCCTTGCCGACTTTCGCGTATTCAATGTACGCCATGCGCCAGGGAGCAAATAGCGTGTCCATACGTATTACTTGGGTAGACAATCTATAAAAATTTTAGAGCATCTTGTCTACTTCTGTCCCAAAGATGGATGACTGGAGTCTCCTAGCCTCAGCCACTATTTCCTCACTGTTTTTCTCCCCCAGTATGCCGGCCACCTTTTCTGCAAACAATTTATACTTCTCGGCTAGGCTACGTGGAAGAATTTCATATTCGACAAGCTCTTGGAATTCTTCTTGATCAGTGACTTGTACGCCTTCCATAGGCGAATACGTAACGTCCATTGCTAGGTCAACGTATTTCAGGCCTGGGGGCTGGAATGCAAAGAAAACAGGAGTGTTGAGGTTCACATATATTCCCTTTAGCTCCCCCGTGGGGGAATAATAGAAGTGGATAATAGTGCGAGCAAAGAGCCAGGTATAGGATACTATCTGGTCTCCCTCCTCGCGGCGGATATTCTTGAACCCGTCATAAGTCCCCTGGGAAGAGCTCTGGCGTCTCAACTGGACATATCCAGGGCTCCGAATCTCTGCAACCGCGCTCCACACGTGTCCCTGCCCTGTCAGTTTTTTATGGAAGATGCTTACCCTAGAGCCGTGGAGCTTAGCGAATTCTTCCATAATAGCCTCTAGGACTTTTTCGCGGGAAAAACAGCGGCCGCTCAGGACATTCTTCTCAGCGAAGTCTATCTTATGGCTCAACTCCTCTATGCCTAGGCTCTTCAACAAGTGGTGGAAAGGAATAGTAGTGAAGTAACGTTCACGAATGGTGTCAAACTTTAAAGCGGTGTCTGGAGGTATCTCGACGAGTGCTAGGGATTCTCCAACCATTACAGGTCCGATGCTTTGGGGCTTGAACACGTTGAGAAATTCTGTGGCCTTTTTCAGGAGTTCTTTGATTTCCCTCCCAACATCCAGTATATTCGCGTTCTTGGCGGCGCTCCTAAAATGTACACCCCAGCCCTGTGGAACCTCGTTCATGGCTAGGGTCAGTAGCTGTAATCTAAGCTCTGCATCCCTTATGTGCTCGCTTGTGTTGTGTCTCTCAAATTGTATGAGTCTCACGTATCGGCCAGTCAACGCCGCGCCCTCCTTGAGTAGAGGTGCTTCCGGCGAAGCCCTGGTCACGTGTGCTAATAGGAGATCCCCCTCAGAGTGGCTGTTGCGAAGTTTTACTGTACAGAACCTGCCAGGCATGTACTCTGCAAGCCAGATGTCCCCGTCTACCCTCTCAACTAGTCTGACGACATACATGGAGTATGGACCCACAGGCACATAGCCAACAATAAGGTCAGGGATTATACTTCTCAACAGGAATACAACCTTCGCCAAAAGCTCCGGGTCGCCCAGGATTATGAGCCCAGACCTGTCGTCCTGGTCCTTGATCGTCAATAGTACCTCGCTATGTTTCTTTAGCGCCGGAAACCTCTCCTGTATATCTATACTTACATCTGCAAATCTGTAGCCAGCCTCGTCGAGCAGACCTGTAACTGCAGTAGCATAAATACCTCTAACTCTTATCAACTATTAGTCACCTCTGTCACCATAAAAGATGTGCCACGGCTTGGGAAGCACGTCTTTCCATTTGAGGGGGTATCTCCTCACGTAGCCGCACCTCAGGCATGTAACGACAATGTATTTCATTTTTCCGCGGTTTTTAACTCTAACCCGCATTGTTTCTCCGGGGACAAGGAAGCTCCCGCATTTACGGCAAACTTGGGCTTTCAATGTGTCTGGGTATGGTATCTGTGCCTTCTTGCATATGGCCATTGCTATTTTTCCATAGCGGTGTGCCAGCTCGGGCTCGGTCGGGTAGACCATTTCTGCAAATCTGAGTAGCCGTTCGATTCTTTGACGTGCCAAATCCTTTATTTCGTGCCTCTTTCTATACATTACGGAGTGAGATATATGGACAGACTGTTATTAATATTAGCCGACGCTGGGCTAGAACTTGTTCCTCCTGAGATCAGCAGACATCCAGCTGTAGTCAATAATGCGAAGAGGAGGGGTAAGAAGCCAAAGGAAGTACTCCTAGATGTCTCGCTACACTATACAGCGATGAAGGCGCTCAAGGACAGGTGGAAAAGAGGAAGACCCGACATTGTCCACGTGTCCCTGCTTATAGCACAAGACTCCTTGCTGAATAAGCTCGGCCGGCTGGAAACGTATATACATACATATCAGGGAAAAGTCATAGAGATTTCTCCAGAAATGGTTGTGCCGAGAAACTATATAAGGTTCGTGGGGCTAGCCGAACAATTGCTCCTAGTTGGAAGAGTGCCTCCTGATACTGAAAAGCCTTTAGCTTATATCCATGGGAAAGCTCTGCGCGACCTCATCAAGGAGAAAGGGGTCTCCAAGACCTTTAGACTTGACGACAAAGCCGTAGCAGTTAAGCCCAGAAGTCTGGCAAAGATGATCGTAGAGGAGAAGTACCCGGCATTAATAATTGGTGCATTCCAGCATGGAGACTTTAGCGAAGAGGTGGAAAGCGTCGAAGCTGAGGTATACTCTATTTTTGATGAGCCCCTACCAGCTTGGAGTGTTTTGTCGCATGTCCTAGCACTAGTCACAGACGAGCTTGGGGTGCCATAGTTGAGGGTCTTAAACATAGACGAGGAAAGGGGGGAAATAGAGGTAGTTGTTGAGGTACTAGAGGACCTATATTTTCTCCACATGCTCCTCCAGAGGGGAGACACAGTCTATGGCTGGACCACTAGGCAGATGAAGGTCTCGAGGGGTGGAGGCGAAGAGAAGGGCGACAGGGTTCCAGTGTACATGGGTATAGAGGTCGAGAAAATTTCCTATGCAAAGTTCTCCGAGAAGCTACGTGTAACAGGCAAGGTCGTAGAGGCTCCGGAGGATTTTCACGCGAAGGGTAGCTACCACACGATACAGGTAGGAATCGGCGACAAGCTGAGAATAATAAAGAAGAACGGCATAGATAGCTTTACCAGAAACGTGCTGGAAAGATCCACGTCAAGTATCATGCGGGTATTGCTCGTTGCAGTGGGAGATGAAGAGATAACAGTAGGTCTTTTGTCTCCAGTGGGAATCGAGATAAAATCCACTATTCCTTACACGCCCAAGGGAGAGGGGAAAGAATCAAGCATAGAGGCACGCTACAAGGATCCAATTAAACAGATACTTGCCAGAGTAGTTTCGGTTGCGAAGACGGAAAAAATAGATGAAATAGTTGTAGCGGTTAACGAGAAGCTTTCGGCAGTAACGCAGAAAATACTTGACGAGCTAGGAGTCAAAGCTAAAATAGTTAAGGTAGCCGAGGGAGGAGAGTCAGGCATACATGAGATCCTCAGGAGAAGCGATCTAAGAGAAATGTTTAGAAGCATACGAGTAACTGCAGAAATAACAGAGCTTGAAAAGCTACTAGAGGAACTGTTCACGGGAAGCGAGAAAGTCGCCACGGGTTTAGCTCAGGTAGCTAGCGCTGCAGAATGGGGACTCGTAGAAAAAGTAATTGTAAACGACGAGCTGCTCTTCGGTGAGACACGCGACCAACTAATCGAAATGTTAGACAAGATATTTACCCGCAACGGAAAAGTAATAATTATACCAGAAGAAAGCGAAGCCGGTAAAAAACTCAAAAGCCTCGGTGGAATAATTGCAAAACTCTACTATGCTCCAACAACCTAACACTCATCCACAACGTTTGAGACAATTATACCATGTTATTTGGGCTGGAGCTTGTAGATGAAGCTTGTGAGACCGCCCTCGTATATCCTCCATGTCCCAGTAGTGTCGAAGCCCATGTTTCTGCTTATTTCCTCTACAAGCCTCCTATGTGTCGTCAAGACGACAAGTTTCCCATCCTCCTCCAGGTTATGTCTAGCAAGTCGGAACAATGCCTCATAGCTCCTCTTTAACCCGCCGACAGCCTTTTCCCTTATACCGAAGGGGGGATTTGTTACTATAGCGTCGACCGTGAAGTTTCTAACAGGTGCATGTCCGATGTCACAGGTGAAAAGTAGGAGAGTCTTGTTAATGCTTCTCGAGTTCTCTAAAGCTCCCCGAATAAAATCACTGTTAACGTCGCTACACAGAGCCTTTAGACCTGGGTCTACTGAGAGGCATTCGAGTGGTATTGTGCCGGAGCCACAGAAGGGGTCCCATAATTTCTCCCTTGGCGAGGCGATCCTACACATTGCATATGCGAGTACCGGGTTCAGTGCCGAGCGGTGTATATATCTACGGTAGGGCCTGTCTCTCAGGTTACCAGCGTGTGTCAGGTATACGCCGTACCTGTACCTGCCGGCCTCGTATTCAACGTAGAGGATTATGTCTGGGAAGTCCAGTGACACCTCTAGCCCTGTTTTTTCCTGTATGATTCTCCCAATCTTGGAGGCTATCTCTAGCGAAGTTGTTTCAATGTCCTTGGTTATTCTCTCGGCGCGAACTGAGAAGTACCTGTGCCATGCAATGAGCTCTTTGGCGTGCAAGGCCAGTTCCTCGCCTACCTCCTCGAGTCTATCAGCTTCGCCTAGGAGAAGGTACACGTTCTCTGCAGAGTGTATCCTAGTAATTATCTGTGCCAGGCAGTTCTCGGGTAGCTCAGCTGTTACTCTGCCCGAAGAGGAGGCTACATATGAATGGGCTTCTGGGCATAGCTCCCCGATTTCCTGTACTGCTATGTTCTCTATGCCTGGAACTGTTGTTACAAGTATTTTCAAGCCTCTTTCACCGCGTCCACAAAGACCTTGAAGAAGTATCTCCTTGCAAGAAGGAGCGCTCTCTCTCTGTCCAGTTTATTGAAGGTGTTTAACAAAGCGAGCGCAAAGTAGCCGGCGAGTAAACGGTAGACAATGTTGTCCAGTGTGCCAGGGGCAATAAAGATAGAGTCTGAGACAATGTCTACATATATTCCGTCATCGACTCTAAGCTTTTCTCTGGCGAGTTCGTCATTCCCGATCACTACTACGGCGTGTATTCTCGGGGACTCGAGTCCCTCCCTCAAAGAGATCTGCTCGGCTTGTCTCAGGGCCCTAGAGAGTACCTTTTCTATGTTTGTCATTAGGCCGTGTCTAATAAGAGAAAAATCCACTATATTATAAATTAAGCGTGTCTATGTGGCGACAGCCATTTTTTCAAGTATAAGGTTCAAGTCGTCAAGGCTCCTGAGTACGACCTTGTCATAGTTTTTTGCGAGTACCCAGAGGGGTGTGTCCCTCCTGACGGCGTACTTAACGCCATGCTTTGTCTTCCCGAGAACCTCTAGGTAGCCTTTCTCTCTTAGCTTTTCTAAGACGTCCTTTACAAGGGTGAGTACAACGGGCTGTGTTTCGATGTTGGCGAGGACGGCTATTTTCTTGGCATTAAATGTCACTAGGCTACCCCGAGACTTTTTGATCATGTCTAGTATTGTCTGAACCACTGTAACGCTAAACTCGTTATAGTTTCTATACAAGGGTACACGTATCACGAATAATTGTTGCAGGCAAGTATCTATACCACTTCCACTTACAAATGGGGCTTAAGATTAGCGTTAAACAAGCGTACTACGATTGGTTTTTCCTGTGGGGAGGGACACCTATAGGCTTATATTTTTCTGGGTGTATTATGAATGGTATCTATGTCTAAAAAACCTTACCCTCAAAACGACGACCTAGTAAATGCGATCCTGAAGGTTCTAAGCAAGGCATACACGATGACGCCGGACGAGTTTCCAGAGGCAGTAAAAAAGCAACTCGAAGAAGAGGGCTTTTACACGGGCCTGGTAACCACGAAGAGGATCTGGCAACTCTATGAGAAGCTCGTAAGGAACGGGCAGGCAGTTGATGTATTTGGGGTAGTTCAGGACCTGGGTCAGAGAGAGTAGGGAGCCCGAAAACTTAATAATTCTTTATAAATGTCTCTGCACTGGTGTCAATTATTGCTAGCAAGAGAATGGAGTTTCCAGAGGTAAACAAGGAGAGAAGGGATTTTCTGAAGTCGATAGAGGAGAAATGGCAGAAATTCTGGGAGCAAAACCGCGTCTTTGAGGCTGACCCAGATCCCTCAAGGCAAAAGTTCTTCGTGACATTCCCATACCCATACATAAACGCTTATCCCCATCTAGGCACGGGCTACACAGTCCTTAGGGTAGACATACTTGCCAGGTTCAAGAGGTTGCAGGGCTACAACGTGTTGTTCCCTCAGGGCTGGCACGCGACGGGTGGCCCAATAGTAGCGGCAGCGCTGAGGGTCAGGGAGGGAGACCCAAAACAGATAAACATTTTGAGGTCTCTAGGCATCCCTGAAGAGGAGATACCCAAGTTTAGGGATCCAGAGTATTGGGTCTACTTCTTCAAGAAGGAGTTCCGGAGAGACTTCCAGAGACTAGGCCTCAGCATTGACTGGAGACGCGAGTTCTTCACGACGAGGCTGAACCCGCCCTACAACAAGTTCATACAGTGGCAGTACACAGTTCTCAGGGAGAAGGGGCTCATAGCTAAGGGTAAACATCCCGTTGTGTGGTGTCCCAAGGAGCAGAAAGTTGTAGGAGACCACGACAGGCCCGATGAGTATGCAGGCATAGGGCCAACGGAAGTCGTGGTGATAAAGTTCAGAGGGGAAGACGGCTACGTATATCCGTGTCTCACCTACAGGCCTGAAACGGTTTTTGGTGCAGTTAACATCTGGGTTAACCCAGACGCGGAATACCTAATCGCAGAAGTCGATGGCGAGAAGTGGATTGTGGGCGAATATGGTGCAAGGGAGCTTGCCGACCAAGACCATAAAGTAAATGTTGTCGGAAGGATAAAGGGCGCCCAGCTCGTAGGTCACTTTGCGGTGAATCCAGTCACGGGGTGGAGGGTTCCAGTTCTCCCCGCGTTCTTTGTTGACGCCGACTTTGGTACTGGCGTCGTAATGTCTGTGCCGGCCCACGCGCCCTACGACTATGTCGGGCTGGAAGACCTCAAGGGGGATCCATACCTCCTCGAAAAGTATAACCTCGACCCCTCCATAATTGACGCTGTACAGCCAGTGAAGCTGATAGAAGTAGAAGACTATAAGGGTCTGCCGGCACAGGAAGCAGTCCAAGCCTTCAACGCGAAGACCCAGAGAGACATAGAGGCATTGGAGAAGGCGACAAAGGACGTTTATAGCAAGGAGTTCTACAAGGGCGTCCTTAAGCCGGAGATTTATGGCGCGAAGTGGGGAGGCAGAAAAGTCTATGAGGTAAAGGAAGAGATAATAAACTACCTGTCAGAGAAGGGCGTAGCTTTTAGACACTACACCCTGAGTAGTCCTGTCTATTGTAGGTGCGGGGCCAAGACGCATGTAAAACTTGTGAAGGATCAGTGGTTCCTTCGGTACAGTGACAAAGAGTGGAAGCAGAAGGCCCACGAGTGTATAGATCAGATGCGTTTTGTCCCCGAGGAGATCAGGCAGGAGTTTCACAGGCTTGTTGACTGGTACGAGGACTGGGCGTGTACACATGAGAGGGAGCTCGGCACGCCGTTGCCCTGGGATGAGAGGTGGGTTCTCGAGTCCCTTAGCGACTCGACAATATACATGGCCTACTATACAATAGCCAAGTACCTTCAGCACCCTGAAACGTATGGCATAGACTGGGATAGGCTCGGTAACAGTTTCTTTGACTACGTTTTTCTTGGCAAAGGTGATCCGGAAAAGGTAAGCGCGGAGACAGGCATCTCTAGGGAGCTCCTAGAAAAAATCAGGCAGGAGTTCCTCTATTGGTACCCCGTCGACATGAGGGTTTCGGGCAAAGACCTCCTGGGCAACCACCTTGTCTTCTTCATCATGCATCACGTTGCAGTATTTCCAAGGGACAAGTGGCCGAGAGGCATAGGGATAAACGGCTGGGTTCTCGTAGCGGGCAAAAAGATGTCCAAGTCTCTTGGAAACTATATACTCATAAGGGAAGCAGTAGACTACTGGGGTGCGGACGCTACAAGGTTCGCTGAAGCATACGCCGGGAACTCCGGTCTCGACGACGCAAACTTCGAGCCAGAGATGGCGAGCAAGGCTGTGGATCTCCTCTATGAATGGTACAAATTCGCAACCGAGAACTACGACAAGGGAGACGATGATTACAGGTTCATAGACAAGTGGTTTGAAAGTGTCATAAACGAGACAATCCTCAAGGTTGCAAGGGAATACGAACAAATAAATACAAAAAATGTCCTTGTCGAGGGCTTCTTTAACCTCCAAAACAGCTACAAGTGGTACATTAGGCGCAGGGGCGCCCCCAACAGGAGCCTACTCAAGAGATTCATTGAGACCCAGACACTTATCCTAGCTCCGATAACCCCACATATAGCGGAGGAGATTTGGCAGGCAATAGGCAAACAGACATCCATATCCAAGGCCCAGTGGCCAAAAGTAACAGACCAAGACATAGACAAGCATGTCCAGAAAGCAGAGGCAGTAGTCATAAAGCTCCTAGAAGACCTCGACGAAGTAATCAGACTTAAAAAGAACAAGCCAAAAAGAGTAACAATAGTCCTCCCAGCCCCATGGAAATACGAGTTCCTAGATAAAGTGAACCAGGCATACAGGACAACAGGAAAGCTATCAGAAGCCATACAGCAAGCAACAAAAACACTAACCCCTGAGCAGAGAACAAAAATAGGAAAAATAATACCAATTATACACAAAAACCCAGAAATACTCGACCTCGCAACAAACCCGCAGCTAGAAACACAAGCACTAACAGACGCACTCCCCCTCATACAACAAACACTTGGCGCAGAGATCGTCATAGCTACAGAAGAACAACTACAAAACAATCCCAAAGCCGCCACATCCCTTCCTGCAAGACCAGCAATAATACTAGAAGAATAACTGCTATTGTTTAGCACGCAAACAACCTTACCGCCTTTTTACACGGGGTCAGTACCCGCCAGCTCTACACCTTGCGACGCGGTCAGCGCGCTTATCATTAAAAATAAATATGTCACAACTCCTTAAATAATACAGGACATGAAGAAACTGACGACTCTAATTATAGTGGTTCTATTGGCTTTAACCGCTGTTACTGTTGGCTTTGTGTATCGCTGGATCCCTTTTTATATTGATTATACTTATATTTTTCATGAAAGAGGGCAATCAGAGACAGATGCTAATATAACTACAGAAAGTATGAACAGCTATTATGAGCGACCGGAGAGCATTGTAGCCTTGTGCAAACCTGATTTCAAAGATCTGGGAAAAGGCCTCCAGTTAGAGTACGTCTTTGTCACACCCATATTTCTAGAAACTTCTGATGGTGATGTTTGGGTACCGGCTAATTCTTCAAAGTTACTCATACTAGCTAAGAAAGTTAACGGGTCTCTTTTTGAGGTTACCTTCATTCTCAGCGTAAAGGGAGAGGTTGTGGAGCCAAAGAATAAAAATAGAACTTTACTTTCATTAAATAGAAGCGTTCACATGTATTATATTCAGGGGGATGGTTATTACTTAATAAATGGCACTAACTTAGGCATGGTTTTTCCATTATTTGAATCTGAAAACATTAGAATGAGCTTTCTCTATGCTAGGCTCGGAGAGACACCAGCATTACGTGGTGAGCTGAGAAATGTTGTTTTTGAAAGAGTTGAGAGAGTCATTGTAGATTTTCAGGATGAGAAGATCATAAGTTTAACAAAAAACAGTCCAATGATGCTTTCTTTGAGAAATGAATCCCTTCGAGCAAATCTGGAGAACTACCTATCGTCAGCATACCGAGAAACAGAGCCTCTTAGAAGACTTACCTCTTGTCCCTCTATGTATATCCTGGAGAAATACCAATCGGACGAACCACCACTACTAGTAGCAGTAAATCTGCCCACAGGGATACCAACGTTTGTCTACATGAATGGATGTCCCAGGGTGCAGAAAGAGACAAGGGTTGTATGGAATAACATAGTAAGGGATTACTATTTACATAGCCCGCTAGCATGCTTGCTGGGGATTCGGTCTTTAGACTATGCAATTCAACTTGAAAGCATCTACAATAGCGCGCTTCGTGGCTGAAGGAAGGTTAGCTGTTTAAAGGCATGTTTTTACAAATAACCAAAAAAGAGTTTATGGTCAAGATTTTCTCAACACCGCTCGGAGGTACATACATGGTTTTATCTTGTTCCCAGTTCACGACTAACTTGGAGCGTGCTTGCTGTTTAAGTTTTTAACTAGTTTGTGCGGTTTTTTTATTGGCGGCGGATGACGTGAGCGTTGACTGCCGACAAAGTGAAGAAAAGGAGGTGAAGAGACGCCGCCGTTTACCTGAATTCCCAGTTCCACATTTCTTGGGCAAGCTTCCCGTCGTACATGTAGAGGTGTAGTTTTTCCTCTGCTCGCTTTACATTTGCTCTGTGTTGCTCGAGGAACCTGTTTATCCTCTGGACGAGCTCTAGCTTGCACTCGCCGCACATGAGTTTGCCCGTCTTGCAGGCCCAATATCTTTCCTCGAGCTTCTTGTCGTCCTCTTCAAAAAGTACGCTGTACCAGTGGAAGACTGTGCAGACTTCTGGGACTCCTCCTAATTTCCTCTGTTCCTCTATTGTCGCTCTGCCGCCAGTATAGGCATTCATTATCTTCTTCTTGACAACGTCGGGTGGATCATTCAGCAGTATGGCAGTTTCAGGCTGAGAGGCAGACATCTTCGTCTCTGGACCAGTGAGGCCCCAAACTAGTTTGGACAGTATTTCAGCGGTCTTATACCTTCCTAGCCTCGGCGCAATATCCCTCTGTAGCCTAAAGTAGGGGTCCTGGTCGATCCCGCACGGTATCAGGGGTCTCTTGTTCTCGAAAAGGGTGGGCACGATCTGAAGTGCAGGATAAAATATCAGCCCTATGCTCGTTTCTCCGTCGAAGCCGAAGACAGCCTTAGCCGTTGAAAAATTTATGAGTCTTGCAACCCTTACGGCGGCCCTGTACATTCGCGAGATGTACTCTGTATCCCTAAAGATGAATGTTCTGTCTGGGTCGAAGCCTAGGGCCGCTATGTTCAATATGTCCTGTCTCACGTATGGCTCAACTTCATCTAGGCTTTCAACCTTCTTTGCAAGGAATTTTTCCTCGTCTGGGATCTCTATATAAACATTCACATTGAACTTCTCTTGGAGCCACCTAGTAGCTACAAATGGTACAATGTGGGCAATATGCATAGGCGAGTTGCTCGGGGCACGTCCCGTATAAAGGAAGAATCCCCTTCCAGCTTCATAGTCGTCCAATACAAGCCCCAGATCCCTATGGGCAAAAAAGAACCCCCTACGCAGAAGCCAGTGGAGGCCACCAGCAAGCCTACCAATGCGCTCAACAAGCTCGGGTCCCAGCTTCTCGACTCCAAATTCTTCAATTAACTTGTCGTAGTCTATCTTTCCACGAGCTTCCCAGGGAGTAACACTATATCCACTCTCCATGAAAACCACCACCACAACGAGCAAGAAAAATTTAAGAATTATGCGTCCAATCTGGCTCAATACAAGCGCCCTCGCACAAGCCCCTTTCGGGGCACATCCGCTCATAGGGCGCAACCAAAAAGATTCAAAAATGACATAAAAACTCATCGCTACAGCAACCCCAAAGATGAAGAGCCGGTAAAATAGAAAAGAATAGAGCAGAAAAATTCTACATCCTGTAGACAGAATGGAGAGGATTATTTCCCATGTAAATCTCTGTCAAAAATTCTAATGTGAAAAATCAGCATTTACCAGAAGGTTCTGCGCAAAATTGCTTCTTCTCTTGTTTCTCTTCAAGAATATTTAATCCATCACCAAGAAAATGAGTAATGGTAAAAACATGGTTTTTACTTTTACGAAAGAAAGCATCAAGGAAAAATCATAGTTCAATAGTTCGGTATAGGTTTCTCTCTAAGTTATTAAAATTAGCCTAGCAAAGAAAAAACATGTTTCAAAGAAAAAGAAAATAATAACATTTATCTCACAACCTTTTTAAATCATATCGAAAATACATCCACGAGCAAAATGAGCGACAAATCAACCAAAATAATTTTGTGGTTTGAAGAGCTTAGAAAAGAAGACGTACCCATCGTTGGAGGCAAAAACGCAAACCTCGGAGAACTGATAAATGCAGGTATACCTGTGCCCCCAGGCTTCGCAGTAACAGCCTATGCCTACAAACGCTTTATCGAGGAAACAGGCATAAAAGACAAAGTATACGAGATCCTTAGAGAAAAAGTCCCGGCAGGCTCTGCAAAGCCCGAAGACTATGTTGAGGCAAGCAACGAAATCAGAAAACTAATCGAAAGCGTAAAGATGCCCAAAGACATTGAGGAGGAAATCAGAAAAGCCTATAGACAGCTAAGTCAGAGGGTTGGCAAAAAAGAAGAATTCGTAGCAGTCAGAAGCTCTGCTACAGCAGAAGACCTGCCAGACGCAAGCTTCGCTGGGCAACAAGAAACCTATCTAAATGTGAAGGGAGAAGACGACGTAATAGACAAGGTTAGGAAATGCTGGTCTTCCCTTTTCACCCCAAGGGCTATTTTCTACAGGGAAAGCAAAGGCTTCAAACACGAAAAGGTGCTGATCAGTGTCGCGGTTCAGAAAATGGTTAACTCTCGCACGGCAGGCGTAATGTTCACCCTTCACCCAGTTACAGGGGATCGGAGCAAAATCGTCATTGAGGGACACTGGGGACTAGGAGAAGCCGTAGTCAGTGGAAAAGTAACGCCGGACGAATGGGTAGTAGACAAAAACACTATGACCATCGTGGAGCGCAGAATAGTAGAGAAATTTAAGGAGCTAGTCAGAGACCCCCAGACTGGTCGCACAATCGAGAGAGAAATAGAGGAGGCCCGCCGCAAAGCCCCGTCACTAACAGATGAAGAAGTTCTCAGGCTAGCCGAGCTTGCAGTCAAAATCGAGAAACACTATGGCAGGCCAATGGACATAGAGTGGGCCGTTGACAGGGACATGAAGTTCCCAGAAAGCATATTCATAGTCCAAGCAAGACCTGAAACAGTCTGGAGCACCAAGGAGGCAAAGCCGCAAGAAACCGCGGTTAAAAGCCTCGCAGAAGCCAAGGCAGTCTTAAAAGGACTCCCGGCAAGCCCAGGAGTAGCCTACGGAAAAGCAAAGATCTGCCTGTCCCTCGAGGACGCAAAGACAAAGATGCAGCCAGGCGACATCCTAGTTACGACAATGACGGATCCTGACTGGGTCCCATACATGAAGATGGCCTCGGCAATTGTGACAGACGAGGGAGGAATGACGGCTCACGCCGCCATTGTTGGTAGGGAGCTAGGCATTCCTGTCATTGTTGGTACACGTGAGGCTACAAAGGTTCTCGTCGACGGGAAAGATTATACAGTTGATGCTCGTGCCGGTATAGTGTATGAGGGGAGAGTTGAGGAGCTTCTTGGCGGCAAGAAGGAGGAGAAGGCTGCCGTGGCGGCCGCGGCACCCATCGAAATTGTGTACAAACCTATCACTGGCACAAAGATCTACATGAATCTAGGTGTCCCCGAGAAAATTAAGGACTATAAGGACCTACCCTTTGACGGCATAGGGCTAATGCGTGTAGAATTTATCATGGCCAGCTACGTGGGCGAGCACCCACTCTATCTGCTTGAGACTGGCAGGGGAGACGTCTTAGTAAACAAGATGGCTGAAGGTATAGCGATGGTTGCTAGGGAGATTTACCCGAGGCCTGTCGTTGTTAGGTTCAGTGACTTTAAGACCAATGAGTACCGGCAGCTGAAGGGCGGAGAAAAGTATGAACCACAGGAGGACAACCCGATGCTCGGCTGGCGCGGTGTTAGCAGATACATTAGCCCGCAGTATGAGAAGGCCTTCAGGCTGGAGGTCAGGGCTATAAAGAAGGTTAGGGACGAGATGGGTCTCGGCAATGTGTGGGTAATGGCTCCATTCGTGAGGACCCTATGGGAGGCCGAGAAGTTCATTAAGCTGTTGGCCGAAGAAGGCCTGGAGAGTAGCCGCGATTTCAAGGTCTGGGCAATGGCAGAGGTGCCTAGCATCGTGTTCCTGGCCGAAGAGTTTTCAAGGTACTTCGACGGGTTCAGCATTGGATCGAACGACTTGACACAACTGACTCTCGGCACAGACAGGGACAGCGCTATCTTGCCGAAGATTGATCCAAGGTATTTCGACGAAAGAGACCCAGCCGTGAGGACAGCTATTGCAATGCTGATCGAGAAGGCTCACAAGTCTCCCTATGGCTACAGGACTGTGTCCATTTGTGGACAAGCGCCCAGCGTGTATCCAGAGTTTACCGAGTTCCTAGTGAGGCAGGGCATTGACAGCATCAGTGTGAACCCAGACGTCGTGGCTAAGACACGTGAGCTTGTTGCCTCGATTGAGCACAGGGTGTTGCTGGAGAAGAACCTCGGCATAGAGAGGTACGATGAGGACCTTGGCTGGCCAATGAGGAGGACTAGGAAGGGGCTAAAGAACATCTGGGCTAGAAGGGTAGACGAGGACCTATAACAATTTCTATATTTTTGTTTTACATTTTTAAAGTTTCCAGTATTTCTTTGAAGTTTGCTTCTACACAGTTACAGTCGATCTGCAGGTTTGCTGTCTCTGCGAGTTTTCCGCATATTTCTTTAATCTTTGAAATTGTTGTAGTTGATGGCGGATGTGCAAATTCAAGCGTTTCTGGTACAATTCCTATTAGTATTGCTTTTCCTTTGAATATTCCTGAGGAATAGGCCAGCAGGACAACGTCTGCTGGCGTTGGGTGATGTGAGGATAGTTCTCGCGAGAATGCTTTTGCCATTTCTTCTGGTGAGAGGCGTGTTGGGTCTAGCTGTAGCTGTATTATCTGTCCTGGCCGTCCATAAACTGGCTCCAGCGTGTCTATGAAAATGGCGAGATCTACGTTTTCGAGGTAGGTGGCGGCTGTGAACGCATCTAGTTCAAGGCTTATTGCTGGTGCTCCACAGTTTTTAAGTGCCTGTGCCGTTAGTGGTCCTATGGCGTCGTCTGCGAGCATAGTGTTTCCTATTCCTATTATTATAGTCTTCATTTTTGGCACTCTTCTTGTAAGATTCTATTTATGTCTTGTATGAGTTGCTCCTTGAGACCCTGCGTGGCGTCTTCCGGGGGCTCGTATTCTATGATTGATATTATTCGTCCGGGTGCTAGTACACGTAGTGCATCGAGCAAAGCGTCTATGTCTAGCGAGCCCTCCAACGATGCTCGTAGCATTTCGGCTGGGTTTTCCTGTGTCGCTTGAAGTGTGGTCTGCGCTGTGTAGATTCCGGGTGGGCGCTGGCGCCTCTTGGCCGTTACGATGATTATCTTGTCTGGTTTTTCTCTGGCGATTATGTCATTTACCGTGAGTGCGTCCGTCGAGAAATCTTCGACTGTGATGTTAGGGCATTCTTGGGCTTTTTGGAATGTGTATCCATATGTGTCGTATATGAGTTCTCCGGGCTCGCTTAGGTCGTAGAGGAACCCCACTAAGACCTTGGGGGGCCTGCTTAGAATTTTTTCAACTAGGTCTTGGTGACCAGTGTTCTTGAGTTCCTGTATCATGGTGGCTAGGTCGGGCTCTTTCGGAGAGTTTAAGGTGTATATTTTTTGTTCAAGCGGGTTTGGAGGTTGAGGAAAAAGTGATTCGATGAACTTGTTCCAGGAGGTGTATGCTCTCGCGGCGAGTTTGATTATGCGCATGTAGGTTTCCTCTTTATTGACCATACTATATTGATGTTTTACATCCTGTTTTAATTGTTGTTGTTCAAGAGTATTTTTAATTAACATATATAGATAAAGATATATACTTCCATCCACTGATAAAGATCATACTTATCTTTGTTTTATAGTTAAAAGTATAAGAAGATAAGATTTTTATGCATTAATTATCATGCTTTTTTCTTTTTTTAGATTTTTATAAAAATAAGTTTTTAATAATAGTTATTACAACTTACTTCTTGTTATGACAAACTTGCCAAATATTTCAAGAAGAGACTTTGTAAAGCTAGCAGGGAGTACAGCGTTCCTGGCTTCGCTTAACTGGGACGAGCTTGTTAGGCTCGCTGTAGCCCAGGCCCAGAGTGGCTCTATCAATATTGTGTGGTTTGAGGCCCAGGACTGCGCCGGCAATACAACTGCACTTATTCAGGCTACCGAGCCAGACCTCATCGATGTTCTTGGAGGATCTTTCCACTTGGTTGGACCCGGTAATGTGAAGCTTGCTTTCCACGAGACCGTGATGCCTGAGTGGGGCGAGGGTGCCCTAGATATCCTGCGTGCAGCGGTCGAAGGCAAGCTTGACCCATTTGTGCTGGTTTTGGAAGGGAGCTTCCCGCAGGACGAGAAGGCTGGCGGTCCTCCTGGGAGCGACTATTACTGTTATATCGGGGACGAGAATGGCAAGCCTATTTCCTGTGTTGAGTGGATGAGGCGCTTGTTGAAGCGTGCGGTCGCGGTCGTGGCTGTCGGGAACTGTGCCAGCTATGGTGGACTGGTGGCTAACAAGGTTATTGAGAGGGTGCAGGGTCTGCCACAGTCGAAGTGGTCTGATAGCCCGACTGGCGCTGTTGGTTTCTTTGATGATCCTATTAGGGGTATCAAGGGTCTAGTGAGTCAGTTGCCTGAAGCTGAGCCTTTCAGGAAGTTTATTAGTGGGCAGTGTAGCCTGAAGCCAGGAGAGATTAGGGGTGACTGCAGGCCAGCTGTTGCTGTGCCGGGGTGCCCGGCTAACGGGAACGGCCAATTGAGGACCCTAGCGGCGCTTGTGCTTTGGGCTAAGGGTCTCCTACCCCTGCCTGAACTGGACGTGTACTGGCGTCCAAAGTTTATATATGGGGCAACTGTCCACGAGCAGTGTCCACGTGCAGGTTCTTATGCGGCTGGCGACTTCAGGGCTTATCCAGGGGAGAACAGCTACAAGTGTCTATATGCAGTTGGATGCAAGGGGCCGATTTCTAACTGTCCGTGGAACAAGCTTGGCTGGGTTAACGGCGTAGGTGGACCAACGAGGACTGGTGGTGTGTGTATCGGGTGCACCATGCCAGGGTTTACAGATGCGTATGAGCCGTTCTATAAGCCTCTGCAGGCGCCAAGGGTTCCAAGCGGTCTAGAGGGTGCTGCTGCTGTCGCGGCTTTGCTAGCTGGTGTTGGGCTGGCTTATTGGACTAGTAAGAATATTGAGAAGAAAAAGGAAGAAGTTACTAAAGAGGTTAAGGGGTGAGGGGTAAATGAGTCAGAGGGAAATATTTATAGATCCAATTACGAGGATTGAGGGACACCTTGCTCTCAGGGCTCTAGTGGACACAGCTACCAGGAAGCCTAGCGACGTCTGGGTATTTGCGACGATGTTTAGGGGTTTTGAGGTGTTCTTGAGGGGGAGGCCTCCAGAGGACGCTATCCATATTACGTCTAGGATTTGTGGTGTGTGTGGAGCAAGCCATACAAACGCGTCTATGCACGCAGTGGACATGGCTTATGGTGTTGCACCCGAGCCCCTAGGCGTAGTACTGAGAAACATGGCTTTCGCAATGACCGATGCTCTGTATGACCACCCACTTATCTTGAATATGCTTGGCGGCCCCGACTACAGCGAGCTGATAGTGAAGAAGCTTACCCCCAGCGTGTGGGATGACGCACAGAAGACGGACGCGCCGCATAGGGACATCCACGGCTTCGCCAAGATATCAGACATAATGAGAGCACTCAATCCGGTTTCTGGCAAGATATGGCAACTAACAATGAAGTATTCGAGGATTGCGAGGGAAGCCGGCGTCCTGATCTATGGTCGCCACAGCCACCCCTCAACAGTTGTCCCAGGAGGCATAACGACAGATTTGACTAATGCAGAGTACCTGCTTGTTGGCTATACGTATAGGCTTACAAAGCTTACTGCTTGGGCCAAGTTCCTATACGCTGTGTGGCAGGATCTTGTATGGTTCTACGAGGAGAGACACGGCTACAGAGACCAGGGTCTAACCTACAGGAAACACAACATGGTAAGTGGCGGTCTCTTTGACGACCCAGAAGCCTACTCTTCTCTGGACGGATCTCCCGAAGACTTCTACAAGAATATTGACCAGGCCGCAAGCAAGCGTGAGATTAAGCCTGGAGCCTTCGTGAACGGCGAGCTTGTAACCAAGAGCTACAAGGAGATAAACCTGAGCATAATGGAGCATGTTGAGAGAGCGTTCTACGAGGACTGGAAAGGAGCCATGCCGATATACACAGAAAAGGATCCTGAGGGCAACCCGCTCCTATGGGGCAAGTACGACGTTGCCTATCACCCGTGGAACAAGACCACTATACCTAAGCCTACTGCCCGCGACTGGAACGGCAAGTACAACTGGGCTGCCCATGTCAGGTTTGTGTGGAAGGACGGCACAATAACGCCTTTCGAGGTTGGCCCAATAGCTAGGCTAACTGTGACAGCCTACCAGCCGAACAACTATGGAAGCGGAAACGGTGTACTCAAGGTAACCTTGCCTAGGAGCGGTGGTGCAGACGACCTGCCTGCGTCGGTTGTCGACGAGATGGATCTTGAATGGCGCGCGCCGCCCTACTCGACCACGCTTCAGAGAGTGTTGGCAAGGGCGTTCAACGTTGTGGTCGACGTTGCGTCTGCTTGGGATAACGTAGTGAAGGCTGTAGAGCTAGTCAGGAATGGTAGGGTGAAGACTTCCAGGCCATGGACTGCCCCATCTCGAAGAACCTTTGGTGTCGGCTTCACTGAGGCGCCCAGGGGCACTGTAAGGCACTGGGTAGTTCAGGAAGGAGGAAAGATTGTGAACTACCAGATCCACGCGCCGACTACGGGCAACGTGTCTCCGAAGGACAAGTGGGGTATGTCTCCCTTTGAGCAGAGCGTCGCCAACACAATAGTTACCGAGGAGGTCTCGCCAGATCAATGGGAAGGTGTGGACTTTGTCCGCGCTATTAGGAGTTTCGACCCTTGTATTGCATGTGCTGTTCACCTGCAGGTTGGCGAGAACAAGATAATCAAGAAGATGATAGTGAGGTGAAGGGACGTAATGGATCTGCTTGACCTAGCAATATATGTCTTGCCTCCCTATGTAGTTGCGGTCTTCTTGTTCGGCGTAGCCTACAGGCTGTCTAGGTATGTCTTCCTCTGGAAGCGCAAGCCCAGTGCGCCAAGGCGTCAGAAGTCGTTTGCTTCTTTGCTGGTCGGGCTTGTCAAGACGTTTCTGGATCCACTGATTATCGCGGCGCAGAAAAGGAAGGGGGACTTTATAGGTGGACTTATTGCTCTCCACATTGTTGGCGTGATTCCCTTGATTTTCCTGCTTGGCCAGCACGTTGCTATGTTTAGCTACTGGCTACCTTTCTACTCTCTCCTGAAGCCGTTCGCCATACCCACAAGCATTACTACTGGTTCTCAGAGCTTCTTTACAAATGTTCTTCCTGCCAGTAGCATGTCGTGGACTTTCGTGAACACCATTTGGGGTCCATTGACAATTATCCTCAACGGGGATCTGTTAGCCATACTGGCAATTATCGGTGTGTCATACAAGTTTGGCGACAAGATTGTACGAGCCTTGCACAAGTTGCCGCACCTGCGTCTAGGCGACTTTATAGACTTGTTCCTACTCCTAGCCATCCTCGTTTCAGGATTCCTTGCTACCCACCACTTGCCGACCCCCGACATTGCTACGTATAGGCTAGTCCTCGGGACACATATACTCCTAGCGGAGACACTTGTAGCTTACCTGCCGTTTTCGAAGTTCTGGCACTTCGTGTTTGGTTACTGGTATGGCAAGCTCCATGAATGGTACGACATCAAGTTTAACAGGGGGTCTTTATGAGCTGGGAACAGTTCAAAAAGGAAACGGTAAAAGTAGCGGCGAAAAAAACTGCATCCCATCTTACCCCGGTTTCACTGCACTTCCTTGAGAACTGTGTAGGATGTGCACTATGCGAAGTTAACTGTCCATTTACGCCTGTCGGGGAGGAATATGGGCCTGTAAGCAAGGCAGAGCCACTTAGACACGTTTTGCGGCAAGAGATAAATCTCTTGCCTAAGCTGTTCCCCTGGCTGTTTGATGGGAAGCTTCCCAAGAGCAAAGAAGAATTAGACAAGTGGGTTGACCTCGCCTATCACTGCACAAACTGTGGTCTCTGCTATATTACATGTCCATTCAGCATCCACAGCGGCGAAATGATTGCTCAGTTAAGGGGCTTCTTGGCTCAGACAGGGAGAGTTCCATCACTGCTCAAGCTAATGGTAGACGCTGAGACCAGCGGCATGTTCCTCGAGAATCCGGGCTTCAAACAGGTCTGGGACAATGTCATGTCACAGGTTCGCAACGTTGCAAACGTAGAGCTAGACAAGAAAGGAGCAAAATACCTCTATCTACCATCTCTTGCTGAAGCAATGATTACACCCGGCGCAGTAGTCTCAACTGCAAAGATATTGTCAAAACTTGGTATTGACTGGACGATGCCTAGTAAGCCTCTCTCTATTAGAGCACCCATCGGCAAGCTTGCAGGCGACCACGAGTCTACCATGATAATCGCGAAGAAGATATACGACTACATAAAGAACATTAATCCAGAGTACCTTGTCTTCAGTGACGGAGGGTATCCCTACACATTCTTCAGGTTCGAGCTTCCAGGAGTCGTCGGTGAGAAGCCAAGCTTCAAGGTACTGCACCTAGTTGAGATTCTTGTAGACGCCATTAACCAGGGCAAGCTCAAAGTTAAACAGACAAACGAGCGCATCACTTGGCACAGCCCATGCAAAATGGGTAGGTTTGGCGGTCTCATCGAGGAGCCTGCTGAAGTATTGTCAAAAGTTTCAACAAACTTCGTCAAGCTGAAGAGCCACGGATTGTTCAGTAAATGCTGTGGCGGAGGAAACTCTATCGCATGTATCGTGCCCCCAACCCAGGAAATGATGGAGAAATTGATGGGCATGAAGCTGGAGATTACGCCGACTGAGAAAAACTTTCTGGACAAACTCTACCGCGACATGTTGATTGCTGGCAGGGAAAAGGTGCAGGAGATAAAGGAGTCCGGCGCCACAGTTGTTAGCACAGCTTGTGTCGGATGCTTCCATACTCTAGGCTTTACTACTAAGGCTCATGGAGTCAACGTGACATTAAAGACTCTGGCTGAAGTTGTTGCAGAAAACCTAGAATAGGTTCCAAAAATTATTTTTTCTTTTTCTCCTCATGACTAAGGGACAGCTGGGCTATTTTTCTAAGTGGGCATGTTATTTTTCCATCATAAGTTGTCGCCCCATAGCCGTTCATTTTGAAAAATGGCTCCCGCAGAAAGTTTGCCTTTATGATGCTTTCTCTGAGTTTATCTAGCTTTTCGTGGCTTCGATCCATAAGTGTATTTCTAATGTCTACAAGGTTGTCGTCTCTGTTTAGGCATGTTTTAAGTTTTCCGTCGTGGGTTAAACGTATCCTTGTGCAACCGGCACAGAAGAATGGATTGCAGTAGTTCGCTATGACTTCGACTTGGATGCCTGTCTCCAGCTTGAAGATAGGTCTGGAATGTAGGGGTCTGACTTCTACTCTAGAAGACTTGGATTCCAGCAATGGTAGGACTTCTTCTGCGGGGACGTAAAGTTTATCGAAAATTTCTTTTCCTTTCCCCTGCGGTATAAGCTCAATTAGGTTTACATTGAAGCTCATTTCAGACGCGTAGTCTAGCACCTTCTCTAGTTCGCCAACGTTTGCTTTTGTCAATACATAGTTTAGTTTTACGGGCAGAGAGTAGTCCTTAGCTAGACTTAGTCCACGTAGCACCTTGTCCTGGCCCTTTACTTGTGTGACGGCCACGTATGTCTGTGGTGAAACAGCGTGAAGACTAACATTTATGCGGTCAAGGCCCTTATCAACAAGCCTGTTGAGTTTGTCTTCGAGGAGGTAACCGTTTGTTGTGAGTGACACTTCTATACCTTTGCCGATGGATTTGAGACTATGAATTATTTCTGGGAGGTCTTCCCGTAGGAGGGGCTCACCACCCGTTATTTTGAATTTCCTAATGTCTAGGCTGTAGGCTGCCGTTGCTACGTCGGTTATCTGGTCGGGCGTAAGCTGGGTGTTATTTGTATCTTCTCCTTCCCGATGACAGAATACACAATTGTAGTTACATGCTGTAGTAACTGTGATTCTAAGGTTGTCTAGGGGTCTGCCGTATCTATCAAATAACACAGTTATCTTATATTGCACGCTTTACGCCTTTAAATGCTTTATTTTTGTCTGAAAATATCGGATCTGAGGAAGCTCTCACTTTAATTTATAAATATAGTTAATCATGCTTAAATAGCTGAATGTAAATGATTTGCTGTCAAATTATCTTTCAAATCATAATCTTTTAAACCTTGAAGCTTTGGCTGTGTTTTCCT
Source organism: Thermofilum sp. (assembly GCF_038871435.1). Classification (NCBI taxonomy): domain Archaea; kingdom Thermoproteati; phylum Thermoproteota; class Thermoprotei; order Thermofilales; family Thermofilaceae; genus Thermofilum; species Thermofilum sp. Next base: position 359,445 of record NZ_JAVZIC010000001.1, on the reverse strand, counting down.
GAAGATATATGGAAGGAACCGTCCTACGTGTCAGCAGTGTCTCAAAAAGGTTTGGCGGGCTAGTCGCCTTGGATAATGTATCTCTAGAGGTTGGACGTTCGACCATTACCTTACTTATTGGTCCTAATGGTAGTGGGAAAACTACGCTTATTAATGTTGTTGGTGGTGTCCTTAAGCCAGATACTGGTGCTATTTACTATGAGGACAAAGACATTACCTATATGTCTCCAGCTGAGAGGTTCCGTCTAGGCATTGTGAGAACTTTTCAGACCCCTCAATTATTTAGGTCTCTAAGTGTTCTTGAGAACGTATTGATTCCGTCCAAGTACTTTCTGGAAGAAAACGTCCTCGACATTGTGTTGTCAAACAGATGGGTGACGAAGGACAGAGAGCAGGTTCAGAGGGCACTAGAAATTTTGTCTCTACTGAGGCTTGATCACCTGTGGGATGCTCCTGCATCTTCGTTGAGTGGGGGACAGATGAAGCTACTTGAGCTCGGGAGGATATTGATGAGTGAGCCACGGGTAGTTCTGCTAGACGAGCCTCTTGCTGGTGTAAACCCTGCACTTGCGAGGGAGATTATGAAGCGTCTCAGAGAAATAAGAGACGAGCTTGGCGTAACGTTTCTCATTGTTGAACACAGGCTTGACTTGGCGTCTTCGTATTCTGACTATGTCTATGCGATGCACAGAGGTAGCGTGATTTCGAGGGGGACGCCTGACGTCGTTTTAAAGGATCCCCTAGTGCTGGAAGCCTATATTGGAAGTTCTAGGTAGACGGTGTTCATAGTGGAGTTGTTGAGGGTTGAGAGCCTTAGTGCAGGCTATGGAAACATGACTATAATTCATGAAGTTTCTTTTAGCGTTGAGAAGGGAGAAATATTTTCGGTTGTTGGTCCCAATGGCAGTGGAAAGAGCACATTGTTGAAGGCACTTTTCGGCCTTGCCAGAACTTTCTCTGGACACATATTTTTTAATGGACAAGAGATCACTAGTTTTCCCCCACACGAAAGGGTGAAGAACGGCTTAGGATACCTGCCCCAGACAGGCAATGTTTTTGAGGGGCTAACAGTTAGGGAGAATCTTTTGCTCGCAGGCTACGAGTACAGCAATGGTGAACTTGATGAAAGGCTTAAGTCAGTTCAGGAGTTTCTCCCAGAGGTGAAGAGACTGATGGATAGGAAGGCTTTAACTCTTAGTGGCGGCGAGAGACAGATGGTTGCACTTGCAATGGTTTTGCTGAAGAACCCGGTTATGCTTATGTTTGACGAGCCTACCGCTGCTCTTGCACCGAAGATAGCAGAGGAGGTTTTTGGGAGAATTGTCGCGCTAAACAGGGAGTATGGTTTAACTGTTCTCTTGGTTGAACAGAATACGAGGAGGGCTTTGGAGCTTGCCGAGAGGGCCTTGTTACTAGTGTCAGGAAGTGTAAAGTTTTTTGGATCCGCAGATGAGCTTCTGAACCATAGGGATCTATTATCCCTGTATCTAGGGCTGTAGGTGGTCGGCATGGCTATGGATTTGTTGGTTGATGCAGTGGTGTATGGTAACCTTTTGTCACTGTTGTCTATTGGTCTATCCTTGACCCTGCTTACTACAAGGGTGTCTAATTTTGCACATGGCGACTTTGCAACTGTTGGTATATATGTTGCTTACACGATGAGTGTTTTATTTGGTGCCAATCCCTATTTATTTTTGCCATTCTCTTTTGTCGGTGGTTTGTTGCTTGGTTTTCTTGTGTATAGAGTCGTGTTTGAGCCGTTGCGTGGTAAAGCGTCGCTAGTTACTTTGATGATTGTTTCTATGGCTTTGGACTTTATCCTCAGATACTCCGTGCAGATATATGCAGACGTGCTTCAGCGTTCCCTAGGGGTCTATACACGTGGGATAGTCTTCAAGGATGTGAATGTCAACTTTTTAGGCTCTACGCTTCCCGGTTTACTTGTGATTTCCTCGGCGGTTGCCTGGCTGTTTTTGCTTCTACTGTATCTCTTCCTTTACAAGACAAAGGTTGGTATAGCTATGCGTGCTGTTATTGAGAACCCCTCCTTGTCCGAGGCTTTGGGGATAAACGTTAAAAGGGTATATGCTCTTAGCTGGATGCTTTCTGCATCTTTCGCAAGTGTTGCCGGTGTTTTTCTGCCCTTCAGGATAACGGTTAACCCTGATACAGGCTTCTCCATACTTCTCTCGATATTCGCCGCGGTGACCCTTGGGGGTCTTGAAAGCCTTCTGGGAAGCATTATAGGAGCCTATATCATTGCTTTCAGTGAGATTGTTGGCGTATATTATCTTTCCCAGATCGGCTTGAGCACTGCCTATCGGCCCGCGATCTCGTTTATAACTTTGGCCCTTGTACTTTTGCTGTATCCTAGGGGTTTAGCCGGTCTATGGAGTAAGAGGTGATTGTGGTGGATGTTGTGTTTTTCGTTTTGGACTTAGCTGTCCTGTATTCGGTCTACGTTATTCTGGCTTCCTCCCTAAACCTAGAATATGGGGAAGCTGGGCTTCCAAACTTTGCGAAAGCCGCTTTCTTTGCTATTGGTGCATTCAGTGTGGGGGCTCTCTCAGTCAGGCTAGGGGCAGTTTTTCTGGGCATGGCTTTGGAGGGAGACTTCAAGCTGAATAGTTTAAGGTGGGCCATGTCGGTTAGCCAATCCGTAGCTAGGAACCCGTTCTTAGGTCTTGGCATATTTATAGCGACGCTCATAGTAGCCGTGCTTGTAGGCTCTGTCCTTGGGGTTCTTGTGTCTTATCCGGCTTTGCGGTTGCGTGAGGACTATCTTGGAATGCTACTGATAGCTTTTAGTGAGACGATAAGAATAGTTGCTAGGAACTATGACCCGCTGGTTGGTGGAACGTTCGGGGCTGGCGTGGTAGACTTTTTAGCGTGGGCCGGCTCGCCACTTAGAGAAATATTATTGCTATTCTTGTCTGTTGTCGTCGCGGCGATTATCTGGATTGTATATTATAGGCTTTCTGCTTCTCCTTTTGGGAGGGCACTCCGCGCCATGAGGGACAATGAGCTGGCAACCGAGAGTCTTGGAAGAAACATTGTGAAACTAAGAATGATGGCTATGATGATTGGGTCTGCTATGGCGAGTGTAGCAGGAGTGCTCTATGCATACTATGTCGGGACGGTGAATCCCGACGATTTCACTACATCGAAAACATTCCTGGTAACGTTAATGGTTATAATTGGTGGCAGTGGTAATCCGTATGGCCCGCTTGTAGGGCCAGCAGTGTACCTAGCTTTTGACAGGTTGATACAGTTTACTAAGCAGAGGCTAATACTTCCATTTGATCCAAACTATCTATCATACATAGTACTCGGCGTAGTACTGATAATTGTCGTCGACAGGCACCCGGGCGGCATAGTTCCAGAGAAGCCGACGCTTACATTGCCCAGAGAGTTAAGGAGTTTACTGCGGCAAAGACGAGTAGAAGAGACATGGAACAGACAATAAGCTTAAACAAAATATGTATGCTGTTTCATAGGGACAAACCAGCCGAAGTCCAATAGCTACCGACACCACGTAAAATTATAGTGGTCGCTGTATACATGCGAGTTAAGTGGAAATAATGAAACATGTTAATCAAAAAACATTAATCTATTACATTGTTCTTATACGTGATTTCGATGTTTGACGAAAAAATAATTAAATTGTTGAGGCCGGAGAGCGTCGCAGTTATTGGGGCGTCTCGGAGCCCAGATAAAATCGGCTATCAAGTTGTCAAAAATCTACTTGATGCTGGTTTTCCGCGTGAAAAAATTTTTCCAGTAAATCCATCTGCCGACGAAATTCTTGGGCTGAAATGCTATAAATCGATACTTGATGTCCCGGCATCTATTGACTTGGCAGTGATAGTGGTTCCTGCCCCGGCTGTACCAAAGGTACTAGAGGAAGCCGGAATGAAGGGGGTTAAAGCAGTAGCAGTGATTTCTAGCGGTTTCAAGGAGATTGGTAACGTTGACCTAGAGTTAAAGCTTGTGGAAACTGCTAGGAAGTATGGTTTACGCCTGCTCGGCCCAAACATTGTCGGCGTATGTGACACTGTTAAAGGTGTAAATGCTAGCTTCTGTCAGGGATTACCCAAGGCTGGAGAAATAGCTTTTATCACCCAGAGCGGAGCTTTGGGAATAGCGCTTGTTGGCTGGACAAAGCTTAAAGGTATAGGCTTGTCGGACCTTGTTAGTCTCGGGAACAAGGCCGATGTAGATGAAAACGACCTAATAGAGTTCTTCGGCGAAGACCCGTATACAAAGGTTATAACAGCTTACCTAGAGGGAATAAACAATGGTGCAAGGTTTCTAGAAGTTGCAAGGCGGGTGGCAAGGAGAAAACCAATAATAATCCTGAAAGCCGGAAGAGGTACCAGAACAATAGCGGCTATAAAGTCGCATACTGGTTCTCTTGCAGGAAGCTTCGCCGCATATGAGGCTGCATTTAAACAGTCCGGCGTGTTGCTGGCCAAAAGTTTCATTGAACTGTTTGACTGGGCAACCGCTTTTGCTAAGGCCCCGCTTCCAAGCGGTGAGAACGTTGTTGTCCTCACCAATGGCGGCGGTGCAGGCATCATGGCTACTGACGCTCTTGAAGACAACAACATTAAGCTCATGAGTATTCCACAGGATCTCGCCGAAAAGCTAAGGAGACATATGCCACCGTTTGGTAGCGTTCTGAACCCGATTGATTTGACTGGAATGGCTGACGCGGAGCAGTATTATGGGGCACTAAAGGATCTCCTCCTCGACGACAGAGTGCATACAGTCATTGTACTATATTGTCACACGGCGATTACTAATCCAGGCGAGATTGCTGACGCACTGCTGAAAGCAATAAAGGAGACAGGCTCCAAGAAAACTGTCCTAGCATCGTTTATCGGCGGAGACGAGGTAAGCGTTGCATGTAGCAAGCTTACAGAGAGCGGTGTGCCATGCTATGAGTCTCCAGAAAAAGTTGCCTCAAGCCTAGGCGCAATGTATAGGTACATCCAGGCGCTAGAAAAGCTAGAGAGGAGGACAGAGGTGTCTCTATCTGTCAATGTTGAGCTGGCTAGGCAGATAGTCAAGAATGCACTCAAAGAAGGGAGAACCGCGTTAACACCATCGGAAGCATCTATGCTTGTAAGCCACTACGGTATACCTGTCTTGCTGAAGAAGATTGCTCGAACCCCGGAGGAGGCAGTAAAAATTGCCAAGGAGCTTGGCTACCCAGTTGTCCTAGAGGTCGAGTCGCCAGACATACTCCATAAAAGCGACGTTGGAGGCATAATTATAGGGCTGAACTCTGATGTGGAGGTCGCCGAGGCCTTCAACAAAATAATGGACAATGTTACAAAGAAGGTTCCAAACGCACGTATTAATGGAATTATCGTCAGGAAAATGGCCGAAAAAGGAAAAGAGGTGGCTATAGGAATACATAGGGATCCAATATTCGGTCCCCTTGTTATGGTTGGCTCCGGAGGTATCCTCGTCGAGCTATACAAGGATGTAAGTTTCAGGGTTGCCCCTCTATCTATCGATGATGCCTACGAGATGCTGGAGGAGACAAAAATATACAAGGTTCTCAAGGGATATAGGGGCGAGCCCCCAGCAGACTACGAAAAAGTTGTAGACGTGTTATTGAGGCTCTCGAAGCTCGCTCTAGACATCGAGGAAATAGAAGACATAGACATCAACCCCTTCTTTGTCTACGAAAAAGGCAAGGGTGCACTCGCTGTAGACGTGAAAGTCACGCTTTCACAGCCCAAAAACAAAGAACAATAATGTTTTCCCGGCTTTTATTCTCCTAAAACCTCTACAATTATTCTTCTAGAGGCACGTGGGCCATCGAGCTCTACAAGGAAGATGTTCTGCCAGGTTCCGCGCATCAGTTCTCCATTTACCACGGGCAATGTTGCCGAGGAGCCAATAATGCTTGATGCTACATGTGCATGTGCATTGTTGTCTATTCTGTTATGTAGGTAGTTTGCCCCAGGCGGCGCGATTTCCAGAATCTTTTTGACAATGTCGCTCAGTAGCCCTTTTTCATGTTCATTCAATATTACCGCTGCGGTTGCATGTGGAGCATAGACAAGACATATTCCGTTTCTAATTCTGCTTTCTTGGACAGCTTCTTCCACTTTGTTAGTGATGTCTACTAGCTCTATTCTCTCTTTGGTAGAGAGATAAATTTCCTTGACGAACACCCTGAAGCCATTGCTAGGTTTTTCCATAAATAATCCATATTTGGCAAGCCCGGAGATAAATAAAACTGTTTCTAGGGTAATACTCTTGTGTATGGTGCTTCGACTCCGAGAATCATTTCTTCGAGGAAGCTTATTCCACCAATATTTACCTTTATGCCTTTTTCGGCTGCCGCGAAAGCTTCCTCTAGTTTTTCACGTAGCCCGCCAGTCACATCTATGCCTGATACTTCTCCAACAGTCAAAAACGACTTTCGCGAGATTTCTCTAAGAAGGGTCGCATCGGGGCTCTCAGGGGGTCTAGAATAAACTCCGCCAGAACCCATGACATATACGAGGACCTCTGCTCCTAGGTAGATGGCTACTCTTGAGGCGATAGTGTCGCCAGAAAGTATTGAAAAACCTCTGATAGTGTCCAAGACAGCGTCACCATAAAGAACAGGTACAAGTCTCCTTGACAGCATTTCTCGAATTATTTCGTAGTCGAAACGAGCCATCTTACCATTAGCGTTATATGCAACTGCAGATGTCTGGATTGAGACAGCTGGGACACCGTATGCCAGTAGGGTCTTAACTACGTATGTGTTTAGTTTTGTCATCCAGTACCTGGTCTCCGCATAGCCTCTCAGTTTTTCTGGTTCTAGTCCACCCTCTTGGAGTCTGTACTTTGCGGCTGTTGGATGTCCAAATGAGCCTCCCCCATGTATTAGGACGAAGTCCCAGCCTTCACTATATAGTTTGCTTATCGTCTTCGATGCCTTAACTATGTTTTCGCGGCGAAGGGTGTAGGGTTTAGCCTTATTTGTAATAGCTGAACCCCCTAGCTTGACGACTGCAAGCATTTTACCCACGTCGAAAAATGTGGTGTTTATAATTAAAGTCTGTCTTTAGAAGTCTCTTTTCTCGATAAATGATGCAAGCTCAAGTAATATGTCTCTGTATTTGCCCCTTGGCAGGACCTCTAGTGCATTTACTGCTTTGTCTACATACTCCTTTTTCAGTTTCTCGGCTTTTTGCCTAGCACTTGTTTTGGAGATGAGCTTAATTACATGTGAGACTTCCTCCCATGAGACATCATCCTTGCGTAGAACCGAGAGTACTTGCTCCTTCTCGCTTGATTCAAGCTCCTCTACAGCCAACAGAACAACAATGTTTCCTAGTTTATGTTCCTTGATATCTCCGCCGACTTTTTTCCCAGTCTTCTCTTCTACACCAAAAATGTCGATAATGTCGTCACCTATCTGGAAAGCCATGCCTAGATTATAGCCGTACTGTTTCAATGCATCAACTATGTTTTTGTCGGCGTGCGCAGATAGTGCCCCGAAGACACAGGATGTCTCAATAAGCTTGGCTGTTTTCCTCTCGATCATTTTTAGATAATCTTCCAGTGTGACCTTTCTATAGCGATTCTCCAGTATGTAGGGCTCGTCGCTTCTGCCTGCTTGCTCGAATAGAATGTCTAGTCTCTCCCCGTCAGTAAGTAGCTTAATTGTTTCGGCCAGAATCTCGTTGAAAAGTTTTGGATCACGAGTATGATTTAAAACTTGTGAGATGGTCTCGCGGTAGTGCACAGCTACGAGTATAGCGGTGCTGATTCCATATTTCTTCCATACAGTGGGTAGACCTCTCCTCAGCTCGCTGTGGTCGATTATGTCGTCGAGAATAAGGGAATAATTGTGAGCAAGCTCTACGGCTGCAGCAGCGTGTAGTGAGTCCTGAATATTGCCTCCTGCCGCTAGGCAACTTGCAACCGTGAGGGCTGGACGTATGCGTTTGCCGCCCATTTTTATTTGGTATAGAACTGCCTCTTGGAACTCTGGGCTAGCGTCTTTCAGTAGAAACTCTGTCATTATTGGGTCGACGGCTTTGCCCAGTTCTCCTAAGACTTCGAGTACAGATTGCACAGTTATAGCTATGTTTAGCCCAATTTATAGGTGTCGACCTAGAAACAAATGAAACAATAAATAGGGGGTTTTATAGGGAGAAGTTGATGAGGAAAAGAGAGTCGACCGAGCCTCTGCTATGAAGACGCAAGGCTTGCTGATGCTACTTGTCCTACTGCTGCTCAAGATAAAACCATTTTTCTGAGATAAGCCAGTCACTTGTTATTGTCGCAGGCTGTAAGCCGTATATTTCCCTGGGTTTTGTCAAGTGCCTGAAGGCAATGGGCGACTGTATGTATAGGCCGGGCTCCAGTATTCTTGGAAGCTTCTTTATGTTTTTCCCAAGAGTCGTGGATCTAAATCCACATTTTGGACACTTGTATCCCTTGTTTCGGCCAGCAGATGTCATCCTGGCTCCACACTTCGGACATCTAGGGTTCTCCTCTAGCATCAATGGAGCAGGCTCAACAACCCTTAGAATCTCTGCATTGAGCGTATTTTTTTCTCTGGGGATTACCCCGCCTCCAACCTCGATCTTGTCTCCTTTCCTCAAGAGCCTCGAAACTCTATTGAGACTGCCGGTTTCCTTGTAGAAAGCTACAGTGATGCACCCCGTATCGTCACATACCTCGGCAAATACGTGTCCACCCGGAATTATCCTGGGTTTGGAATCGACTCGCCCATAAACGACTACTGAATCATAGGGCCTGAGAGAAGCAATTTTCTTTTTTACCTTTAAATGCATGTTTGTCGCTTGGTTTGTCTTAAAGACCATGTATCCGCGAAAGCTTACACTGCCACTTATAGTACCAAGTGCTTTGAGCAAGGTATCGGGATCTAGGCTTCTCAAGCCAAAAAGGACAGGGTCTGGACCATGAGGAGTTGCCAGCAGTCTACCCGAGTTGTAATCAAAAGTAGAAAAAATATATGGACGATACGTCTTGTCAATATCAAGAAACATGTTTGTATCAATATTTCTTTCGGCTGTTTTGTCTCTGGGGTCTCTGTAAACAAGCAACTCGTAGGTGTACTGAGCCAGAGGATAAGCGGCTACCGCGGAGACAGCGCCTATAAGTCCCCTCGGTCTATCTCTGTATGCATAGACCAGCCTAATCTTTTTTTCTGCGGAGAGTTTTCTAAACATGCTGTGAACATGACTGACGGGCACATATTCTGAAAGTGCCCGCTGGAATATTTCCTTTAGTTCTTCGGGAACGTTTCCAGTCGAAATAACTACTGCTGGGTCAGTTTTTCCATGCTTCTCTGCAAACCTTTCTACTGTATTCCTTATAATATTCTCGGCATGAGTAATCTTGTCCTGTTCCAGCCTGAAATGCAAAGAAACAGCCCCATTTCCACGGGTTTTGGCGGGGATATTAGGATCAAGCCTGACAAGGTACGGCAGGTCAAGAAAAACGGCGCCAATTTTTTTCAGCTCGTTAACGAGTAGCAGTCCAAGAAACGTTGTACAAAACCCAAGGGGTGAATCTGCATCGTCTAGGCCGACGTGGACCTCAACTAGAGACATGTAGATTACTTTAAATGTTCGACTGCGTAGAGGTAGATTCCGTCAAGTATACCGGGACCAGTACCTTCACGCCCGTGCGGGCTTAGAGCTCTCTCACCACGCAGATGAGTGGCCAAGTGGATGTTTGCCGCTGTCTGTGCGACTGCGTCCTTGTCTATGCCCTCAACTATTATATCTTCCTTTTCGATCTTTACTTTTGCGCCGGGCATTATTCTTGCATATCGTGGACCACGTTCTCCAAGGAAGTTCTCAATCCTTATCTTGTCGTTTTCGATTTTGAAGTTCATCGGGAAGTGGGCGTAGACAACCTTCAGCTTATAGCGGTAACCCCTTGTGACGCCAATAATCATGTTGTTGATGTGGGATGCTATAGTGTTTACTAGTGCATAGTCTTTTTTCGTGGCGCCATGCGTCTCTACTACGACGTTGTTGCCCTCAAGCCTTATGGTGATTCTCTTGGCATGGGAAAAGTCTTTCTCTACCTTTCCTAATGGTCCCTCAACTGTGACCTTTTTTCCTGAAATATTTACCTTGACGCCTTCAGGTACTGGGACAGTAGCGGAAGTATAGAGCACCCTCAACGAGACTCACCTACCTTTTCCCTTATTCACTAACCATGTTTTTAAATTTTTTCTGACACGTATACCATTGGATAGAAAGTGGTGCGGGGGCCGGGATTCGAACCCGGGCAGGCCTACGCCAGCGGAGATCCCATCTTTTAACTGATCCTGAGTCCGCCCCCTTTGTCCTAGCTCGGGCACCCCCGCCAGTAAAAAACTAAACAACCCAGAAACCTATAAGATTTTCGCGGGTTGCTAGGCTTCAGCTATGACTGAGATTTCGATCAGTGCTCCTCTAGGGATATTTGCAGCCTGGATCGTTACACGTGCCGGCTTGTTCTTTGTGAAGTATTCTGAGTACACCTCGTTGAACGCTTGGAAGTGGGACAAATCCTTTAGAAAGACGACTGAATATACAACTTTCTCAAGAGACGAACCTGCAGCCTCCAGAACCGCCTTTATATTTTCAAGAACCCTCCGGGTCTGTGTTTTTATGTCGTCTCCTACAATCTCACCCGTAGACGGATCAAGGGGGATTTGACCAGATACAAAAATGAAGCCATTAGACTTGATTGCCTGGGAGTAGGGACCTATTGGTTTAGGCGCCTTCTCGGTGAACACGGCTTCCGGCATCCTATACCACCCTAAAGTCTAGCCCCATCTGTTTGAGTCTCAGAACTAATATATCAGCATATTCTTTGCTTGGCACCTCAAGCCCCAGAGTGACCAGTGCCATTCCAGGCGTCAAAAGTGGATTTAATCTCTCGTGCTGTATTTCGACAATATTTAGGCCGAGCTCAGCAACTGCATCGATAACCTTCTTTAGTTGGCCAGGCTTGTCAGGCAATATGCCTTGGATTCTCACTTGCCGTCCCTCCACATAAAGAACCTGTCCAAGGACCCTGATAAGCAACGTAGGGTCAACATTGCCACCACTAACCACGGGAACAGTTTTCTTTCCACTCACATCAACTGCGCCAGAGATGACCGCAGCCACTCCCAGCGCTCCAGCAGGCTCCGCGACTGTTTTTACTCTTTCCAGGAGGAGAAACATTGCCCTAGCTATCTCCCGGTCGTCTACAAGAACCATGTCGTCCACGACTTCCTCCATTATTTTCAACGTTAGGTCACCCGGCTTCTTAACAATGACTCCATCAGCAATGCTGCTAACCTCATGCGTCTCCACGATTCTTTTCTCTTGAAAAGACAGATAAGTTGCAGGTGCTCCCTTGGGCTGGACACCGATCACCTTCGCGTCAGGCTTAAGTTTTTTCAGGGCAGTAGCTATTCCAGAGATCAGTCCGCCACCACCAACAGGTACCAACACGACCTCAACATCGCTAAGGTCTTCAAAAATCTCTACACCTATTGTCCCCTGTCCAGCCATTATGTCGAGGTCGTTAAACGGGTGTACAAACTCCGCGTTGGTCTGCTGGGCTATCTCCAACGCCTTCTGGTAGGCATCATCATAAGTATCACCATGTAACACAACCTCTGCGCCATAGCTTTTCGTGGCATTCACCTTGTAGAAGGGCGTGTGCCTAGGCATAACAATCGTCGCCTTCATGTTTAGACTCGCTGCGGAGAAAGCAACCCCCTGGGCATGATTACCGGAACTAGCCGCGACCACGCTTTTTACACCTGAACGTGCAAGCTTCTGCATCTTGTAGTACGCGCCCCTAACCTTGAAGGCCCCCGTCTTCTGGAGGTTCTCAAGCTTTAGATAGATCTCCCCCTTAGTCAGGTCAGACAAGGTTCTAGAGTGTTGTAGAGGGGTATGATGAACAATGTTTTTCAGTACTTCCCGGGCGTCCCTAATCTTAATGTTCAATTCGTCCAGCAATTTGCTTGTTTCCACAATAAAAACAATATAGAAAAAATATATAAATAATGACTTTCATGCAAGTTCCTTTATGTTCTCAATGAGTTTTTCCGCCCGCTTTCTAACCTCCCAGCGGTCCTTCAATCCATCAACCCCAGGCTTCTCTATGAGGAAAGATACGGCTGCAGTGGCATATGCAGAGGCCTCCCTTATATCGCCGCTACGCTGATACTCGACCGCGAACACAGTAGTAAACACGTCCCCAGCACCAGTTCTGTCAACAACCCGGGTAGGTATGCTGGGCACAAAGAAAGCCCTCTGCCTCGTGGCCACATAAGCGCCATCAGCCCCCAGAGTTACGAGGGAAATCCCGGCGCCATCCTCCACGAGCTTCTTTGCAAGCTCCAGTGGCTCGAGGTCCCCGTATATTGCCCTCGCCTCTGCAACCTCCGCATGAACAATGTCCGAAAGGGAAACCACGAGTCTAGCCTCTGGAGAAGAAGACAAAACTATCCTTTTGTCTCCTAGCTGTTTCCGCACGTATCCCTGGAGATCAGTTACTACCAGTGAGGCAACCTCTGAAACCTCCTGGACAACGCTCGGAGGAATCTCGCCAACCAGCGGCCCAATTACTGCAATGTTGCCCTTTATCTTTCCCAGCGGCACGTCTCCAGAAAGAATATCTTCGCACCTAGCCAAGAGATAGAGGTCTCTATCGCCGCTACTGCGGTAAACAAGCTTAAACTTGGTTGTCGGCAGATACCTCGAGATACCTACCCCACTGAGATCAATATTATGCTTGCCCAGAAACATCATGTACTCGTCGGGAAAATCCTTCCCAACCTTCGACACTATGTGGGGTCTAACGCCATGCTTGAGCGCCGCTAGAGAGCCGAAGGTAACTGTTCCACCCAGGCTTCTCCTTACCTTTTCTCCCTCAACCACAATATCGATTGTTAGGTGGCCAAGCAGATAAATGTCCACGCTACATCCCCACCCAAATTTAGCTATTGTCAAATTAAATATTACGCATCCTCCCGTAGCCCGAAATCATTATAAATTGGCATTTTGTTTCGTTCATTGAACTAGATAGATGGGAGAAGTGTATGGTGAGATACAAGCAAGTGAGCGATATCGCAAAAATAATGAAAAACGTCGAACAAGTTAGAAATATCGGCACTCTTGCACACGTCGACCATGGCAAGACAACTACCTCTGATTCACTGTTAATGGGTGCTGGAATTCTAAGCCCTAAGGTCGCCGGCCAAGCCTTAGCCCTAGACTACGTCGAGATCGAGCAATTGAGACAGATGACCGTGAAAGCGGCAAATGTGTCGCTTTACCACGAGTGGGAGGGTAAACCATACGTGATAAACCTCGTGGACACCCCGGGACACATAGATTTCACCTCGCATGTAACGAGAAGTCTAAGAATGATGGATGGAGGAATAGTAGTAGTCGACGCAGTAGAGGGAGTAATGACCCAGACGGAGACGGTGGTGAGACAGGCACTTGCAGAATACGTTAGGCCCCTTTTGTACATTAATAAGGTAGACAGACTGATAAAGGAGTTAAGGCTTGAGCCCAGAGAGATACAGCAAAGGTTCATTGAGATAGTTAAAGAATTCAATGCACTTATAGACCTTTATGCAGACAAAGAGTTCAGGGATAAGTGGAAGGTAGACTTTGCGAAGGGACAGGTGGCGTTTGGAAGCGCCCTGCACAAGTGGGGTCTAACAGTTCCAATAGCTATGAAGAAAGGCGTAAAATTCGACTACATAGTCGACGCTTACCTGCACGATGAGAAAGACAAGCTGGCTCAGGACTTCCCGCTTTATATTGCACTCTTGGACATGGTTGTCGAGCACATACCTAATCCCAGGGAAGCCCAGAAATACAGGGTGCCGAAGCTCTGGAAGGGAGACCTTAACAGTGAGATTGGCAAGGCGATGCTTGAGTGTGATCCAGACGGTCCAACCGTTGTTGCTGTGAGCAAGATAAACATTGATCCGCATGCGGGACATGTCGCTACTGGAAGGGTCTTTAGTGGGACTGTGCGGGAAGGCGAAGAAGTATACCTTTTAAACGCCAAGGACACTGCGAGAGTTCTACAGGTCGGCATCTACATGGGTCCCTACAGGGAAAAGATCGAAGAGGTGTCGGCGGGAAACATTGTTGCCATGCTTGGACTCGACAAGGCAAGGGCAGGCGAAACAGTCGTAGACTCGAAATACAAAGACGTCATGATGCCTTTCGAGCACTTGGCCTACGTTGCCGAGCCCGTAGTTACGGTAGCTATAGAGCCAAAGAAAAGCGGCGATCTACCGAAGCTGGTCGACGCATTGAGGAAGCTTGCCATAGAAGATCCAACTCTGAAGGTATATATCAACCAGGAGACAGGCGAATACCTGCTGAGCGGCGTTGGAACACTCCACCTAGAAATCACGCTGTGGGATCTCAAGCAGAGGACAGGAATAGATATAGTTACCTCCCCACCAATCGTGAGGTACCGTGAAACAATACGCGAGAAGGGTCAGGTCTTCGAGGGTAAGTCTCCTAACAAGCACAATAAGCTATACTTCTATGCAGAGCCACTAAACGAGGAAACAATAAAGCTGATGCAGGAGGGCAAGATCTTTGCAGACCAGGACTGGCGTGAAAGAGCCCAAATCCTTAGAGAGTATGCAGGCTGGGACACAGACGAGGCTAGGAACATATGGGACATCGACGAGAACTTTAACATAATCGTGAACAAGACCAGTGGTCTGCAGTACTTGAGAGAAGTAAAAGACACCATTATCCAAGGCTTTAGATGGACTATGGAGGCAGGGCCATTAGCACAGGAACCTGTGAGAGGCGTGAAAGTGGTTTTGGTAGACGCGGTTCTGCATGAAGATCCGGCGCACCGCGGCCCAGCACAGATAATGCCAGCTACTAAGAACAGTATTATGGCCACTCTACTTTCTGGCAAACCTACACTGCTTGAACCAATATTAAAGGTGGACGTAAAGGTACCTTCTCAACAAGTCAGCGGTGTGCTTACGGTGCTAAATAGGCACAGAGGCAAGATAATATCCATGGAGGAGAAGGGGATGGTTATGAGGGTTCTCGCAGAGTTGCCAGTGTCGGAGAGCTTTAACATTGCAGACGAACTTAGGGAGGCTACTCAGGGAAGAGCTTTCTTTGCATACGAGTTTTACAAGTGGGCACCTGTGCCGTCTTCCCAGCTTGAGCAGGTAGCTCTTGCAATCAGGGAAAGGAAGGGCCTGCCAAAGAAGCTTCCAACAATAGAGGACTTTGTGGGACCATAGAGAGCTTTCTTGATTTTTGTTTTCTTTATTTTTGCTAGAGAGAGGCTTAAATACTGGTTTTTATTGCCTTAGTTCTGGTGAAGTCTTTGAGCTATAAAGTAGCGATATGCATAGCTACTCTGGGTTTACTCCTGCTTATTCTGGCTACTGCACAATTTGTGCCTCTTTCGAAGGCTGAAGGAGCAGTTTCTTATCCTGCCTCTGCCCGTGTCTCAGGGAGAATCGAGTATGGTTACATCCTAGTGTTTAACAACCTTAAACTTCCTGAGGCAACGACTAGGGTAACGTTCAATATTTCTTCTTTCGAGAAGAGACTTGTACTGGCAACGGCAACCAATGGAAAATTCACAGTTATTGGTAGAGCTAGCAATGGACTTTTGACCTTTGAGCTTCCCGCCCCCTCTACCAGTATCAATTTTACCTTTGTTTTTGATTCCATCGAGCCCGGCACAGACGCTGTGAAAGTTGTTTTTCCTGTACCTCTCTCGCCCACCGGAATAATCACAAATGTTACTGGGCAGATTACTCTTCCGCAGCCGATCAAGTTGAAGTCTGTCTTGGGAAATGCTACTGGAGCCACGGTTAAGTATAACCAGTCGTATATCCCTGGGAGCTTGGACGTTGTTAGTGCAAATGTTTCTTCATATGGCTATCCTCTCTATAGGGTGGACGAGCTAACAAGAAAGATAACCCTGACTGGCGACAAAATCGTGTTCAATGACACTTTGACAGTTGTTTCACTAGCTGATGCATGGGTCGAGCAACTAAGCTTCAATCTGCCTAGAAACGCGAGTTTAGTGGGTATCTACTGGAGCTATGGCAAGGTTCCAAGCCCATACATCAACATTTATACCACAAACCAGTCGAAACTGATTTTGTACAGTATGTTGTCTTCTCTCCAGAAAAGGAACCAGAGGGTTACTTTCTCGCTTGTTTACTCTTTTAATGCTACAAATGCGGTGCCAGCATATATGGGTCTCGGTTTTATAGTTAAAAACTATACCATTGAGCTTTGCTTACCAGGGATTATCCAGACGGTTCCAGAAGTAGTTTCAACAACGGTTCAGAACGACATGCACTGCTACAAGTTTGTAGCAAAGGGACCGCTTTTCTTATATGACACTTATCCAACAGTAATAGTGAATCCGTCTTTCTCTAAGGTTGCTCAGTCGATCCCCGTAGGAGTCTACCTACTAATAGCGCTAGCTGTCTTAGCAGTGATTGGAGCGGTATACTATGTTAACAGGCAACGCGTGTCAACAGTAAAGACAGAGGCGCTTACCAGAACCCTGAAACAAGATGAACGACTCGGAGAGCTAGCAGAGATACTGACAAGGAGAGAGGAAGGTATCTCAAGCTTATTGGACCAGTTAAGGGGTCTACGTGAGAGAAAAGCAGGCATAACGAAGATTACATCTACCCTCAGGGCCTTCGAGCAGAGGGATAGGGAGTACGAGAGGCGTACAAAAGAGATACTTAGCAGTCTCGAGGGCGACTGGACAGGCCTGGTCAAGGAGCTCGACGAGATCTCCAACGTGATTGCAAGCACCTTGAGGGACATCGAGAAAATAGAGAGAGGATTTAGAACTGGCAGGATAACGTTGAACGATTATAACAAGATGGTTGACGTCTTAGAAGAAAGACTCCTCGAGATATCAAGAAGGCTTTCCCGTTTGACCTCAAAGTATCTTGCTTGAGATTTTTCTCTGGACATTTTTATGAATAAGGGTAATAAAGGGTAAACGTTATATTCCTAGTTTTTTCACATCCGTGTGAGAACTATGCAGAAGGTTAACTCTTCCAAACACAGATGGCTCATCTGTGCAGCCTGGCCCTATGTCTATGGTGTTCCCCACCTTGGAAACTTGATAGGCTCTATACTCTCAGCCGATGTGGCCGCGCGTTTCTTAAGGTTGATTGGAGACGAGGTTGTCTTCGTGAGCGGTAGCGACATGCACGGCACACCCATAGAAGTGGAGGCTATAAAAAGGGGAGAAAACCCTAAAGACCTTGCTGAGAGAAACCACAAAATCATAAAGGAGCTTTTTGAAAAATGGAACATCAGTTTTGACAACTATTCGAAAACGGAGAGTCCAGTCCACGTAAAGTTTGTGCAGGACTTCTACAAGAAAGTCTACGAAAATGGATACGTATTTTCAGACAAGGTACAAATGTATTATTGCCCAAAAGACAAAATCTTCTTGCCGGACAGATACATAGTTGGCACTTGTCCCTACTGTGGCTATGATAAGGCATATGGAGATCAGTGCGAAAATTGTGGTCGTCTCTTGGAACCCACTTTGCTTATCAATCCACGGTGCGCCATATGTGGCTCTACTCCTGAGCTTAGGACTACGGAGCACTGGTTCTTTGACTTGCCGCGTTTATCACAGGAGCTAGAAAAATACATCGAGGAGAACGATAACTTGCCTCCTAACGCGCGTAATATGAGCCTGCAGATTTTGAGAGACGGCTTGAAGCCTAGAGCATTGACAAGAGACAATAAGTGGGGTATCCCTGCCCCTTTCCCAGGCGCGGAGGGAAAAACAATCTACGTATGGATGGAAGCCGTGTTGGGCTATATATCAGCTACAATAGAATACTTTGAAAACAAGGGGGAACCAGAGAAATGGAAAGAGTTCTGGCTTGATAAGGATACAAGGAGTGTCTACTTCATTGGTAAAGACAATATTCCATTTCATACTATAATTTTTCCTGCACTACTTTTGGCCAGCAAACAGGGCTACGTGTTGCCGTGGACAGTCTCGTCGACTGAATATCTCTTGTTTAAGGGTCTAAAGTTCTCAAAGAGCAAGAGGATAGGGATATGGATCGATGAGGCATTGGAAGTATTCCCAGTGGACTATTGGCGGTTCGTGCTTCTCAGTCTCAGACCTGAGCTTCGCGATATGAACTTTTCATGGGAAGATTTCATCAGGATAATCAATAACGATCTAAACGACAATATTGGGAACTTTATCCATAGAGTACTGGTTATCGCATACAAAAAGTTCTCAGGCAAAGTGCCAGAGCCCGGAGAATATACAGAGGAAGATAAAAGCCTAGAAAATATGATTGTACACTACAGCGGAGATATAGCTGAATCTATGATGAACTTTAGGATGAGAGAGGCGCTCGGCAAGATCCTTCAGCTCTCGAGTAGCGGTAACTCGTATCTTAATAGCCGTAAGCCCTGGGAGGTCGAAAGCAAGGAGGCTGCCACTGCAATATATGTGGCGCTCCACCTGATAAAAGCCTTGGCCATTATGCTCTACCCATACATACCTTCAAGTTCACAGAAGATCTGGAACCAGCTCGGATACAGTGACGATATCTCGGCTCATAGATGGGAAGAAATAAAGGAGCCAGTTCCAGTTGGACAAACAATTCCTGAGCCAAAGCCTATCTTTAGGAAGCTCACAGATGAAGACATAAAGAAAGCCACAGAGAAAATAGAGGAGTTAAGGTCCCAAAAAGCAGTCTAGTCAATGATTTCTCCTACTAAATGAAGTGGTGATGCGTCGACAATTTTCACCTTTACAAAATCACCTATCTTGGCTGATTGATTCTTGATAATTACGGGCTTATATTCAATGGTACGCGCTGTGAGGTCTCCCTTAAAAGATATATTTTCCACAAGTGCTTCCTTTACCTCGCCTATGTATGTCTTATTAATCTCGTAGGCTATTCTCAGTATCACGTCTGTAGCTAGCCTGCTTCGCTTTTTCTTTTCTGGTTCTGGGATTCCATGCAGGAGGTAGCCCTCAGTAAAGGGTCTTAAGGTATACCTGGCCACGTGTACCTTGTCGAATCTTACTTCTTCAAGGAAAGCCAGGGTTCTTCTGAACGACTCCTCGTCTTCGCCTGGGAAGCCCACTATCAAATCTGTAACAATGCTAGATTTCCAGGGTTGTTGCCTAATGTGTGAAACGATTTCTTTGTAATCTTGAACCGTGTATTTCCGACGCATGAGTCTCAAGACCTTGTCGTCTCCGGACTGTACAGGTATATGGAAGTACCTATAGAGTCGTTCATCTCTGAAAAGCGGCAAGAGGTCTCTTATAAATCTGCTTAAAAGCATCGGCTCCATCATGCCGAGCCTTATTCGATAAGTTCCGTCAACTTTGTCAAGTATTTCCTTTAAAAGGTCATAAAGCGTGATTTTAAGGTCGTAGCCATAGGCGGCCACGTCTTGACCAGTAAGAAGAATTTCTCGTGCCCCCTTTCTAACAGCTTCTCTAATATTCTCGACGATGCTTTGAGGCTCGTAGCTCTTCACTCCTCTGCCTCTGGTTACCCACTCTATACAGAAGGCACAGTTGCCTAGGCATCCACTCTGGATGGGGACGATGTGGAATGATCCACCCTTGAATTCTGGAAGGACTGTTCTTAAATTTTGGTATTGTCTTAGAATGTATATGGGGCTCTCTGATTCTATGATTTCTGGGATTTTCTCTGTGGCGTCTGGTTCCACGAGGGAGGCTTGAGGAACAATTTCCAGGATGCTTCTTGGGCGTACGTTGACAAGGCAACCGGACACAATGAGCTTTGTGTGTTTGGCCTGTGTGATCTTACTTATTTCATGTAGCCTCCTAAATATCTTGTTCTCAGTATCGCCCCTGACCGCACAAGTATTTACAATTATTATGTCTGCTTTTTCAATGTCTTGTACGATTTCATAGCCCCTTTTGGTAAGGAGAGTAGCTATGATGTTGGATTCTCCTTTGTTCAGCCAACATCCAAAAGTCTCGATATAAACTTTTTTTCCTGTTTCCGGGGACATCAGCTAGACCAAGACTCAAGGTATTTTTTCTGCTCGGGTGTCAGTTTCTCGATTTTTACCCCTAGAGCTTTGAGCTTAATATAAGCTATTTTCCTATCAATGGAGCCTGGAAGTCTGTAAACTTTGGGCCTTAGCGACACGTGTTTTTTGAGGAGGGTCTTTACAGCAAGGGCCTGGTTGCCAAACGAGAGATCCATAACCTCGCTTGGGTGCCCCTCGGCGGCGGCTAGATTGACAAGTCTCCCCTCGGCTATGAGGTAAAGCCTCCTATTATTTGGTAATAAATATTCTTCTACATTCTCGTTTATTTTTCTCTTCGAGACGGCGATTTTTTCTAGATCAGCCACAGAGATTTCGACATTGAAGTGTCCTGCATTTGCAAGTATGGCTCCGCTTTTCATTTTCAAAAAGTGTTCTGTCCGAATAACGTCCCTGTTGCCTGTTGCTGTTATGAATACGTCTCCCCATTCCGCCGCCGTTGACATATCTGAAACATAGAAGCCGTCATAATAGGCCTCGAGGGCTTTTATGGGGTCTGGCTCTACAACTAATACTCTTGCACCAAGCCCTTTCGCGCGCCAAGCTATTCCTCTGCCCACCCAGCCGTAGCCTGCAACGACTACGTTCTTGCCCGCGAAAAGAATGTTTGTTGCTCTGAGAATTCCGTCAAGTGAGGACTGGCCTGTCCCATATCTATTATCGAACATGTATTTCGTTTTCGAGTCGTTGACGGCTATTACCGGGTAAAGCAGTTTGCCGTCTTTTTCAAGAGCCTTTAGCCGTATAACGCCAGTCGTCGTCTCCTCTGTGCCACCATATATCCCTTTAGCTATGTCGCTAGAAAGGAATTCCTTACCGATCCTGTAGTCTATGCCCTCTGTTATACCGTGTGCCAGCTTATGAATCATGACTGTGAGGTCTCCACCGTCGTCCATCGTGATATTTGGGCCTATGGATGCAGCCCTAGCTATAGCCTCGAAGTATTCGTCCTCTTTCATTCCCCTCCATGCAAATATGCTGATTCCCTCCGTTGCTAAGTAAGCGGCCACGGGGTCCTGTGTTGAGAGCGGGTTTGAGGCTGAGAGCGCGACTTCTGCACCTGCGTCGCGAAGTGTCAGCATGAGGACTGCTGTTTCTTTAGTGACATGCATGCATGCCGCGATTTTTATGCCTTTTAGGGGTTTTTCCTCTGAATATTTCTGTCTGATGTGTCTAAGGACTGGCATGTGTTGTTCAGCCCATTCGACCATTAGCTTGCCCTTTGGCGCAAGGGAAATATCCTTAACTTTATACTCCATTCTTGGTCACCTGTTAGATATTTGATTCACTAAATAACTTTGTGGCAGAGACCAAAAAACCAGAATTTGAGATAAGGTTAGATCAGGGCCTCGTCAAGGTATCTAGCGCATTGACATTTTCTCTCTACAGGTATCCTTGGGATAAGGCTTGTTAAGAGCTTCTTTACTTTTTCTGTGTTCTCGGCCATAACCCTTGCAACCTCGTGGGCTGTGACAGGCTTCTCTGCCCATACATCATAGTCTGTGACCATTGCAATGTTTAGGAAGCACATTCTAGCCTCTCGTGCCAGGTTTACCTCTGGGACAAGCGTCATGCCAACGATGTCAGCGCCGAACTGTCTCCAAAGCTTTGACTCGGCTCTAGTAGAAAATCTGGGTCCCTCTACGCACACATATGTTCCTTTTTCATGTGTCGTTATGCCGAGCTCCTTGGCTGTATTGAGGCATATTTCTCGCAACTCGGGACAGAAGGGGTCGGCCATGGATACATGTGCAACGACAGGGCCATCATAAAAAGTGTATTCTCTTTTCTTGGTCATGTCTATGAACTGGTCTGTGCAGACAAAGTCTCCGGGCTTGTAGTCTTCACGTAGGCTTCCAACGGCTGAGACAGATATTAGTCTCTCGACGCCAAGTTCCTTTAATGCCCATATGTTTGCCCTGTAGTTTACTTTGTGTGGTGGGTATTCGTGTTTCTTTCCATGTCTAGGCAGAAATGCTACTTCTACTCCTGCGATTTCTCCAATAATAATGTTTGAGGAGGGGGCACCGAATGGAGTATAGATTTTTTCTTCTCGTGTATTCTTGAGAAAGTCCGGAGAGTAAAGTCCGCTTCCACCAATTATTCCGATTCTTATCTTTTTCATAACGTATGAAATATTTTCGTCAAGTAATTTAACCTTTTTCCAGAAATCAAAGCAAGCTATAAGTCTGTTAAGGCCGGTTCTACATGAGCCATTTGAACGAGAAATACTGTATCCTATTCGTTGCTGGGTCTCTGTAGGCTAATATGAATCTTTTCCTTACGGAGTGTGATAGACGTCCTGCCCTGATTATTTGTATTGGGTCAAGTTTATCTCCGTACTTCAGAACTTCTACTAGAAATATTGAGTGGTCTATTCCCGGTCCAAACTGATATACAGCGAAGGTTGATCCAAACTTCATTCCTGATTTTACGACATAGCCCCTGTTTCTTAGATCCTTGTATACGGTATATGCGTCGTAAAAGTTGTCATAAAGCTTTGAAGCTATCGAAAAAAACTCTGAAGGCTTTATTGGTTCTCCCCTCTCGTTTGTTAGGTTTAGGCACCCCTGCTCTAAGAGGTACATTGCATCAAAAAGTGAAATTTCAAGTTCCTTTTCGACGTCGGGAAGCTTGGGCTTGGGCACAGTAAAGAATCTACCATAGAATCCGCCCCTAAAGTATAGGTCGTGCCCCTCTTTAACATCAAGTACAACGACCCTGTTGCCTAGGAGGACAGCGTTGGCCTTAATGCATTCCATCTTAGACACCCCTTCTCTAGGGGATGCCTACTTTTTTAAAGTTATAGTTGTTAAAGATAAAATGGGACAACGAAAAATTTTTTTGTTTTCACAGCAATCACATATGTGAATAAGGTTAACACAAAATTAGTCCAATGGGAAGAAGTTGTCCAGTGGAGCCGTCTACTCGCCGAAAAAATCGAGGCTTCTGGCTACATCCCGGATCTGGTCATAGCAATTGCGCGGGGTGGCTATGTACCTGCAAGGCTTCTATGCGACTTCCTCGACATACATGACTTGCTGAGTATACAGATACTCCATTGGGGGAAGGCCGCAGAAATAACCGCGGTTGCCCACGTAAAATATCCATACGAGGTAAACCTTCAAGGAAAAAAGGTTCTCCTTGTAGACGATATTGTTGATACAGGTGACTCTGTCATCGTCGCGAGGGACTATATACTTTCAAAGTGGAGACCCAGCATGCTAAAGATTGCTACCATGCAGTGGATATCTCCGGTGGCCAAGATAAAGCCAGACTACTATGTAGAAGAAGTAAAGGAGTGGGTATGGTACCAGTATCCCTGGACAAGGCTAGAGGACACTACAAACTTTTTTGAGAAAATAATTTCTGAGCTCAAAAAAGAGGGCAAAAATGAAGTTCCTAGAGGAGAGATACTTCAGAGGTTTAGGGACATCTATGGGATAGACGTTGGGGAACACTATTATAGTCTGGCCTTCAGGAAGCTTGCAGGGAAAGGAGTTATAGAACTTGTAGGAGACTGGGTCAAAATTAAATAGGGCTTCTTGTATTTCTTTTCAAAGCACTCTGCTTCACCGAGGATAGGCTTTATGCTTGAAATTACTGTGGACCACGGTGTGACACTACAGAAAGATGGGAAAGTAATTTTGCTAGATCCTACTCGCATGCCAAAGAGGTCTCCAAGCGTTATAGTAGTCTCTCATGGCCATAGCGATCATTTCTCTTTAAAGGTTTTGAAGGCCTACCCAGATGTTCCAAAGATAATGAGTAGGGCGACACATGAGATAATAGACCCAAATAAGAAGCTCAGAAACATAGTATATGTAGAACACGGCGAGACGATAGAAGTTGCAGGAATCGAATTCAGCGCGTACAATGCTGGGCACATAATAGGTAGTCTTCAGTTTTCCTTCAATTTCGACGGGAAAGATTTTGTTTTTACGGGAGATTTTAACCTCGAGAAAAGATTAATTCTCAAGCCCGCCCAGATACTAAAGGGCGATGTTCTGATAGTCGATGCTACGTATGGTTCTCCTAGATATGTTTTTCCCAAACGTAGTGACCTATACAGAGAGATAGTAGCTGTAGCAAAGAGGTTTTTCGAGGAGGGGTCGCCAATAATTTTTAAGGGGAGAAGAATTGGGACTGCACAGGAACTAGTTGCATTAATGAATGCATCGGTAGATGTCTTGCCTCTGGTGGAAGAAGTCGTAGCTAGGCACAACTCGGTATATGAGATGCATGGCGAATGGTTGGGCATGTATGCATACTGGAATGGACAGCCCCCAGACATGCCCCTACCCATTATTGCTGGCCTTAATTCAAGATCTGGAGGGAAAATCCCCAAATGCATATGTACAGGATGGGTAAAGGGAAAGCTTGCATTCCCCCTAAGTAGCCATGCCGACTACGACCAGATATTTAGATACATAAAAGAAAGCAACGCCAGCCTAGTCATTCCATTCTGTGGTTTCCGGAAAGAGCTGGCCGACGCGGTTTCTAGGGAGTTGGGGATAGAGATATCTTATGCAGATAAAACTAGGATCTGAAGGTGTACTAACCAATTTTGCTAACTGGTTCGGCATTGCCGTTGAGCATCATGTAAACTGCTAAGTACATTGGAACCTCTATGATCCCGTTTTCACCACTGTTAAAATAGTAATATAGAATTTTTCTGGGGAGAGGTGACAACCTCACCTTGACTCTTTCCTCTGAGAAAACAATGGCTCTTTTAAGAATAGTCTCGGAATCGAGGTTTTCTACTTCGTTGGGGCTTATAGTGAATACCTTTAGACCGGTTTTCCCATGTAGGCTTCCAGGCAATCTTATAAGCCTCTTTATATCAATAGTGACCTTCTCATCTATTTTTACTGCTAACTCGTTAATGGCGGCTTTTATGTTCTGATGCCACCATTCAAAGGGCTTGCTTAATTGTTCAAGGTCTACGCCTCCATCTGTCTCATTGTTCAACAAAAGGTATTTCGCTATTCTTCCAGCCCAGCCCGGCGCTACCACATTATACCTGTAGCGGTAGTTTTTCCCGTCCCTTGTCAAAAACAGTTTAGTCTCTAGCCCTACGCCTCTAACATAGTCAGATATCTCCCTGCGTGCATCTTGATCTAGATCCCGTACGTCTTCGTTCTCTAAGTGGAGGTGAAAGCCTCTGTGTCCCGAAAACGTTACAAACATATCTGACCTGCTGTATCCAAAGTCGTTCTCAAGTATATCTATGAGCTTGATAATTTCCTCGCGTGCATAATTTATACAAATGTCGCATACCCATTTTTCCCATTCTAGTTTATCACTGCCACATGAAGGGCACTTTTCCGTATAGCCCCACCCGCTTGCCCCACAGTTGAGACATTTCCAGTAATCATGTAGCTCTTTGCATTTTGTTGGTATGTGGTCTACGTCAATGTCAAAAATTAGGTCGGCTCCTAGCCATCCTTTCTCGTCCATATTTTCAGCAGATGGCCTCTGATAATATGCTGAGGAATAATAGATGTGCTGAGGGACGTTAGCCTTGATATACTCATTTAGGTCTTCTTTGTTATTAAACGATATATGTCTAATCATAGTTGAGGAGTCAAACTTAGAAAATGCGAACTCTCGCTGTGGAAGACTAGTAGGTGGATCTATACTGTTTCTCGAATAATACGAGGCAAAGAGTCTTCTCGCTATCCGGATTCGATACTCTTCGCTACTGTATTTCTGCGACACGAGGAGGTCTACCCCGAGCTGCTCTAAAGAAGAACTGTAAAGGATGTCTTATGTTTTCACATTTCCATCTGCAAAGTCCGTATGAACGCATATTTTCACACTTGTAGGGGAGATACTTTGTCCTTGATCCTCTGAGCCCAGCAATGTGTTCAATCTGATACCTAGCTATATCTTCCCTGAAATCTGGTGTAACTTTAAAGACTTCTAGGACTTCATCCACGCTGAAGCCTATGCTGAGCAAAAAGCTTGCTAATGCAAATCTAGCGCTATGCGGTAGGTTTTTACCACTAGAAAGTTCACTTAATAATGAGCGTATACAGGGAGGGAATAAGTCCTCTTTTTTGCCACTATACGCGCTCCGAGCATATGCAACTAATTCTCTCCTTAGATTCGTCCAGGTAGCGGCGATGTCTTCGACGGTTTTGTAAAGACTTTCGGGTATCTTGCTTTCCTCTATGCGTGTCTTCTCGATGAGGTTCAAGACATATTTCTTAATGCCAGTTTCTACTAGCCTAGTAAATTTTTCTCGTGGGACTCTGACGAAGCCTTTACTCAAAAGTCTATTGACTAGTTTCCATTCTTCGGTATACTCGGGTACTCCTTGGAGATAGTGTTTGTAGTATACAAGGCTGTCCCCATTGCTGTCTAGGGAAATGTTCCAGCCCAACGTGTTGATCGCTATGTGGAGGACTTTTTCTATGGGCTCTTTGCTTAGCTCGGCGCCTATACGTTTAGAGAAAGCGATCGCGAATTTTTCATTTAGGGCATCATCGCCGATTTCAGAGAGTAGTATCAGGGTAGTCAAAAATGACGCGACTTCTGTTCGATAGTCGTCTCCATGTATAGGGTACTGACCCTTCTCTATGACTGTGAGTATCTTTTCGCGAGCATTTCTCAGGAGCTCGGATCCAAGAGGGGTGTTCCCAATATCTTCCAAGGTTAATCCGAAAAGCCTTATGTCGTTGATAGCTTCGCGTAGAAAAGGATACTTTTTGTAGTCCTCGTAGTCTAAAACAACCTTGAGTGTTCTAGTCTCCATAAAATTCCTTTTATTATTCCATTCTGGGCGCAAGCAGGTATTTCAGGGTGCCTCCACCGGCTATGTCAAAGGTCAATTCGAGAGGCATGTTTGTTGCGAAGCGTAGACCAAGTATGTCGCTTACTCTGTATGCCTTTGAAACGATTTTGTTTAGGAAATCTATTCCGTAGTTTGCCTCTGCAGTCTCCTTAACGTCTATCTCTACGAGGCTTCCGGTCTCGATTGAGAACCTGCTCTCGACTTCGCCTTTATCGCTCTTTGCGATGAGCCAGAGATTCTCATTCTCAGCCCTCATTTTTACAGTTTCAGATACAAGTTCAGCGTCTTTTAGGGCATCCCTAAATGTGTCACTCAGCATTTTAGCCGCAACGGTGAAGTTAAGCTTTGGGCTGGGAAGCTCCTGCCCAGAAATATCTAAAAGGGGGAACCTGAACCTTCTTTCAGCTCTACCAGCAAGTGTAATGATAAGGCGTCCACCAGAAACTTCAAAGGAAATCTTATCATCTGACTTTGCACGCTTGAGGACATCGTTTATGTCGTCAAGAACCACGCCGATTTTTGTGTCCTGCTCTACATTATATTCTTCAAACAAGTTTGCGGGGATATAAAGGTCGACCATCGCTACCCTGCCAGGGTCTAGGGCTCTAAGCTTCAAGCCGTCTGGAGAGGCCACAAAGTTGGCCTCATCTACGATTGTGGCTATGCTCTCGATAATATACTTCCATTCTCTTGCATCTGGGAACACGAATTTCATATTTCATCCAGGATAATTATTAACTTCGAAATTAAAAGGATATTGCGTAATATACTGTGAAGTATACAAAACGGATTGGTGTCTAAAAATTCTAGGCGTATTCCCTGTAGACCTTGCGGCAACGTGTACAAATATAGAACCTTGTCGCGGGCTCGTCTCCAGCACGGGTCTGAAGTTCATAGACGTATGCCTTATCGTTCCCACAGTTTTCACACTTGAATTCTACAACTGGTAGAGTTGATACATCAACGTCTACAAGTGTAACTGTGTCTTTTGGATTTCTCTCGATCTTCTGGGAGAGCTTATAAGTGTTTGGATTGTTTCCCTCAGCTATATATCCACAATGTGTACATTTGAGCACTTTTTTCCCATTTAGTACTGTTGGAACCATTATTCCTCCGCACTTCGGACAAAACTCCACTGCAGTCACCTAGAGTTCAGTCTATGCTTTAACGTCTTTAAAAGGTTTTCTGACATGGAGATATGCGTCTACAAAGCTTGCAATGACGTGTTTTACAGAGTTAACATCGAGAGGATATGTCTTTACCATAAGGTCTGCAACTGAATAGTCCCGGATATCAACCTTATAGTATCTCATGGCTCTCTCAGCATTGCTTTTTTCGCGAAGCTGTATCTGCGAGAGAGCCTCTTCTATTGAGATGGATTCTCTTTGTGCTATTCTTTCGGCTCTTATCCTAAGCGGTGCGTCTACTATTATTTTTATGTCGGCTATGTCCCTTAGGATCCACACAGCTAGGTGTCCCTCTATTACCACGTTTCCTCTTTTTGCCTCTTGCAACGCTCTCTCGTCTATCTCTCTATCAATGTCCTCTCGTTGCTCGGCTAGCCTATGCAGCTCTAAGAGGTCCACCCCCATCTCTTTTGCGAGTTCGCGGAAAAGCATTCCATTGGATACGAAACGTAACCCGTATCTCTCTGCAAGGAATCTGGCGTATGTCGTTTTTCCGCTGCCAGGTGTACCGCTAACTGCAATTGTGAGGTTGCCCATGGTTTTTATAGTTCTCTCGCTTCTAAAAGTTTTTGGGCCCGAAGAACTTTGGACAAAAGAATAAAGCAAGAACCAATATGATGCTTTAGATTGCCTTGTATATTGATATCTTTAGGGCTTTCTGTAGGCATTCGTGACACAGGTATCCGCCATATGGTCTAGAAGGCATTCTGACTCCACGCCTTTCTTCGCGTGCAGTAAGCTTAGGTATACCATGAAGAGGTCTGCCACATATGGCGCATCTTGGATAGTCGTGTTTCTTGTCGATTATGTGTAGGGATAGTCGTCCTCCAGGCGTTCTAACTAATTTGCGTTTCTTTGTTCTGGATCTTAAAGCTGGTCTAGGCATAACCTCGCACCCAGAGCCTTACACTGAAACTTATAGGAGGTTTATAAATTTTTCAATAATGCCCGGCGAACGACCGCAATATCGATGTGATGAGAAACACCAAACTTTTTATTGAAAAAGGATGGCATTAATGAAAGTATCTAAGTGGTGTTAGCTAGATATGAGTGAGCCGAGACAAGTTACAGGATGGGTTTCCAATGTAAAGATTCTTGGTAAAATCGCTTTCATAGAGGTTATAGATGACCTAAGCCTGACACCAATAACTATTGTTGTAAAGAAGGAAACTAACAGCGAACTGTGGGAACTAGTCAGCAAGGTAAAATTAGGCTCAGCCCTAAAAATCGAGGGAAAAGAGCCCCAACAAGTAGTAAGTAAAAAGGGACGAGAACTACACGCAGAAGAAGTACAAATACTAGCTGAGCCACAAGATCTACTACCGATAGACGTAACCGGCAAGACACCAGCAAGCTTCGACGATTACATCAACTACAGGTACCTTGCATTGAGGTTGCCCAAGATCCGTGCAGTGTTCGTTGCTAGAAGCATAATTTTCCAAGAGGTTAGGAACTTCCTAACAAGCAGGGGCTTCCTCGAGGTGAACACACCAAAAATAGTTAAGGCAGGGGCAGAGGGCGGAGCTACATTATTCTCAGTAGACTATTTCGGCGAGAAAGCATTCCTCGCACAGAGCCCACAACTATACAAACAGATGCTAATGTGTGGAGTTCCAAGGGTCTTTGAGGTTGGGCCATTTTTCCGCGCGGAAAAATTCAGCACCACTCGGCATCTAAACGAGGGTTGGGGGCTAGACGTGGAGATGGGTTTCATAAACGATGTAAACGATGTACTTTCTCTTCTTGAAGAACTAGTTACGCACGTCAACAAGAGGCTAGTAGAATCTATGGGAGACCAACTCAAAAGCCTCGGTTTCAATATTATTGAGGACATGAAGCAATTTCCAAGGGTCACTTACGACGAGGCGCTAAAGATCCTCAACTCGAACGGCTTCGATCTAAAATGGGGAGAAGACTTTGACCCTAAGGCAGAGAAATTCCTAGGAGAGTATTTCCAGCAACAAGGCACACCAGCATACTTCATAACAGAGTACCCATGGGATTCAAAGCCTTTCTACATTATGCGGAATGGGCCACAAAAAAGTTATGCATTTGACCTGGACATTCGGGGAATAGAGATAGCCTCTGGAGGACAAAGGGAGCATCGCTACAGTGAACTCTACAGGAACCTCGTCGACAAAGGCCTAGACCCAAATGACTTCAAGTTCTACCTAGACGCATTCAAATATGGAATGCCACCACACGGAGGTTTTGGACTAGGTCTAGACAGGCTAGTCATGGTTCTGCTGGGACTGCAGAACATACGTGAAGCAGTCTTGTTCCCGCGCGACAGGTTCCGTCTAGTCCCCTAGAATAAAGCCGATACCCATGCAGACACGGGATCCGAGGGAAAACAGGGCTATAAAAGCAGTGCTTGAAAAGAGGGTAAAAAAGGTAAAGGTCAAGACAGGTTCTGGGGAAACATATTTCTTTATTGTTGAGGGGTCTCAGAAGGAGAAATTCTATCTAGTTATACCTGGCCTCTATTGTTCGTGTCCAGACTTTCTCTTCAGTGTAAGGTTCCGGAAGCGAAAAGAAAAATGCTACCACATGATGGCTGTAGACATAGCGCTGAAAGAAGGAAAATACGAAGAGATAGAAATGGATAAGGATACATTTCTAAGCAGGATAGTAAACACTTTGCTAGGCAAAGCTCCTGGAGGATCCAAGGGGAGGCGCAAATGAGCAAAACCGAAGACATCATCGAAAATGAAATTTTGAAGCACACAAACATCTCTAAAGAGGAGTTAGAAAGAAAGATACAGGAAAAAATAGAGGAATTCGGGGGCATAATCAAGAGAGAGGCTGCCCTTATAGTCCTAGCAAAGGAGCTTGGCATCCCAATTCCGAGAGAAAACTTCTCACAGCAGTTATCCGCGTTGAGAATCAAAGACTTGGCTGTTGGATTTAGGGGAATAGACGTTGAAGGTATAGTTATCAGTCGGCAACCATTGTTGAAGAGCTCCGCCGGTAAAGAGTATTTACGCTTTGCTCTTGCAGATGAAAATGATGCCATCTGGGTAATAGCGTGGGGTGAAAAAGCCCTAGAGCTCGATCCACAACTAAAAATAGGCCAGAAAATACTCCTGTCGAGAGCATCAGTCAGGAAATACAGAGACAAAAAGGAAATCGTCTTAGACAAGAATTCTACGATTAGGATGCTCGAGAACATAGACACCTCAACAATCATGGAATTATCTAGAAAACTGGGATTCCCGCTGACGCTTGTAGAGGTTGTAAAAAGTTTTAGTGACGATACGGGTATAACTCTATACGGCTACAACAATGAATGTAGACCCTCAGCTGTGCGGGTCTTGTCCAAAGATCCACGTTTAAAGATAAGTGAAGGTGATACACTGCTTCTATCCAACTGTACTATAAACACGTTCGACAACTATTCTCAGGTGACATGTCGCCCCTCCTCCTACCTCCAGAAACTAGATAAAAAACAAACTTGCTTTGAAAGAGACATGGAGGAGCTATTTATCAGCGGAATTCTATTGGGTTATGAAGTTTTCTCGAGGGAAGGTGGAAAGATCTACCTCTTGACGAACACGGGGGTCAAAAGTATTGTTTTTTTCCGAGACGAGTTACTGGCAGAGGCCTCCAACCTTATACTTAGAGGAACACTTGTTTGGGGCTACAGGAAGATTGATGATGCGTTACGTGAAATCGCCTATACGAAGCTTGAGGGCGGCGAACAGATATTTCCAGCATTTGAAAGAAACAAGAGGTTTTTAGAGGTAGAAGGCTTCATAGAGACCCGTGCAAACATAGTAAGCATAGATCTTAACCGTAAATGCCGAGGTGCATACAACCTTTTCTCGATCTATGTGACACTAGATGACGGCACATCTACAATAAAGTTTCTTTCAAACTCCTCCAAGATCCTTCATGAAGTCTTTTCCATGTCACAGGAAGAACTATGCGACTATACAAATGATGTTATCGAGGAAATTATAGCTTATAGGCAAGATGAGCTTGGGGGAGAGGAGGCGACAATAAGGGGATACATAAGCCGTCGGCAACGGGTAAGCTTTCTGGTAGAGATATCACCAACCGTATAAATAAGGTTTATTTAGAACTTGAAAGAGTATTCGGTGACAGTTGATGGGCAGGAGGAAGAGGAGACGTACACGTCCAGTAGCCGTAGTCAAGCGCAAGCTACCAACAGTTTTTCAGTGTCCACGATGCGGAGCTCAGGCAGTAAGCGTGACGGTTAAGAAAACAAAAGAAGAAAAATATGTCTTGGTTCGTTGTTCGAATTGTGGTCTAAGCATGCGTTACGACTATAAGGAGTACCTCGAGCCAGTAGATTATTTCAGCAGGTTCCTAGATGATTATGGTGAAGGGAAGATTTCCTCACAAGAGGAAAATATAGGTGGGGAAAATGGGGAAAGTGAAGAACTACATAATGGAGAAAATTAGGGAACGCGGAGCAATACACATGACACTGATAGATCCAGACAAAACCACCCCAGACCAAGCCGCAAAGATAGCCCGCGAAGTATCAAAGGCGGGGAGCGCGGCAATAATGATCGGTGGAAGCACAGGTGTAAGTGAAAGAATGACTGACGACATAGTTCTCGCAATAAAACAAGTAACTGACATACCTGTGATACTATTTCCGGGAACGCCGTCCGCTCTAAGCAGGTATGCTGACGCTGTGTGGTTTATCTCGGTTCTAAACAGCGCCAATCCCTACTTTATAACAGGTGCACAGATGCAGGGAGCCCCCATAGTCAAGAAGTATGGACTAGAGGCGCTATCCCTCGGATACATAATAGTTGGAGAGGGCGGCACTGTATCAATAGTAAGCTACACTAGGCCTCTACCCTTCGGAAAACCAGATGTCGCCGCCGCCTATGCGTTGGCGGCAGAATACATGGGTTTCCAGTTTATCTACCTTGAAGGCGGCTCAGGAGCTAAACCCGTCCCGCCAAAAATAGTAAGGATGGTGAGAGGCACTGTTTCTGTGCCCCTAGTAGTTGGTGGAGGCATAAGGAGACCTGAGACAGCAAGAAAAATTTCACAGGCCGGTGCAGACATAATAGTTACAGGGACCCTAGTCGAAAAGACCCAAGACATTCAAGATGCTATCGCCCAGATAGTAAAAGCAATTGAGGAAGGAGCGAGAAACAGAAACCAGCAGACCGCCTAACCTATGACCCAAAGACCCCCGCATGCGCAAGTATAACTAACATAACGAAGAGGAAAGTTCCAACAACAACTATTTCTGGCCTAATCTTTATCCCGCCTATGTCTTCCTCGTAAAACGTCAATAGACCAGCTGCTGGCATTGTTGCGGGCTTTCGTTCGCTAGATTTTTCCTTCTTAGAACCTTTCTTCGCCTTGCTAGACATAGTTCCTCACAAACATGCTGAGCGGGATCAATATAAAATTGTTGTTGTGTGTCGTGTCAAAATATAATAATTACTCGTAATGCTACATGTATCGATACATATGGATGACCTCATTCGAAAGTTGTCCAGCTATGCAAAGTTGTCACGAATCGACCACGGCGTCATGGCAAGCCTGGCAGTAGTAGCTGGAGCCTTTTCTGTAGAAAACACTTTGAAGAGTATATCTAACTCCTCACTCTTACTCGCAGTCACATCTGTACTCTTCGTGGAAATGTCGCTATTCGCATCAAACGACATATTTAATATCAAAGAAGACAAAATAAACAACCCGACAAGACCTATAGTTGCCGGGGAATTATCAACAAGAGAAGCAGTGGCATTTACATTTATCACAGGTCTCATAGCAGTACTAACCTCAGCAATGGTGAACACAGCCTGTCTCGTAGTAATTATTGTCGCACTCGTCGTTGGTAATCTCTACAATTCCTATTTCAAAAGGCACGCATTCTTCGGAAACATCATTGTATCAGGATTGACATCGTTCACTTTTCCTTATGGAGCCATATCGATCGCAGGAACCCTAACAGAAAAATCCCTCCTATTTTTCATGATAGCCTTCCTCGCAAACCTAGGAAGAGAGATTGCTAAGGGCATACGTGACCTAGAGGGAGACACAAGAGTAGGCATCTGTACCCTCCCATGCGAAATAGGCACAAACAATGCTGGAAAACTTGCTGGAATATTTATGTTGATGGCAGTGGCTCTAAGCTTTTACGGGGCAAACTACGTTAAAACGAAACCAGTCTACCTGGTTCTAATACTTGTAACTGACGCCATATTTACGTACGTAGCCGTAAAGCTCATCCATAACCCGTCGACCCAGACGGCCGAAAAAGCCAGAAAACTCACGCTACCAGCAATGCTAAACGCAATAATAGCCTTTACCCTGCCTTAGTGTCGCCATAAAGCCGGCTCCTAAACGTCTCAGACACACCCGAAAGCAAGAGAAAATAAGCATCGCGGACGTGTCTGCCCAGCCTCTCCCCACCCTCACCAACAACCCGCAAAATCTTTTTTACATCCCTTTCGCGAATCTTTCTAACAACCACATTCCGGCCAATAGTGATGCCTAGCTCTTCTAGCCTCTTACACGGGTAGTCTCCAGTATAAATGGTAATTCCTTTGAAAAATCTGCTAAACAAGTCGATAATAATTGGCAAAACTTCGGGAGAAACCGTTTCACCAATTATCCTCTCCCCGCCTACAAAGACAACCACACCGACGTGCCTCTCGCCGGGGTCAACGCCCATCACAAGTTCTCCTGAAATACCCTTTACACGCGAATAGATATAGACAGGCAACACAATGTCCCCAACGTCCTCCCTGATAAGCTCGCATGGAACCTCCAGGATCCCCTCAAAATAGAGGTCTCCCAGCCTAGAACTATTTTCAGACAGCAACCTTGCGAGGAGCCCCCTCTTCTCAGGGCACTCACGTGAAGGCATCACACCTAGGAATCCATCCATCTAAAAACATCAACTCCAGCCAGCTTATAACCCTTTTGTAATACCTCTACTCTGAGCCTCCTCCAATACCTCTCCGGCATCCAGCCTAAGCGTCCCTACCTGGGAAAGTTCGGCATCCTTTACAATTATTCTAACCAGCTTCCCCTCCCTAACAAACCAGAAATATCTACGAACATATGCCCTTAACACGCTAAACAGGAGGGGTCTCCCCTCTGCCCCCTCCCCAGAAACAATAATGACCGTCGTTCTTTTGTCTATTGACAACTTACTGAGGAGACTTACAACAAGCGTGCCAGCACTATAAATTACGTGGCCCCTGGGATATGCATATAAGGGAAAAATAAGAGAACCAAAACCATCATAAACAATCAAGTCCCTCTCATTGACCAAAATCCCAAGCTCAAGCAATGTCTCAAGCTCCTCGCGAAAACTCAAAACACCATAAAATTTTAAGCCAAGCCGGGAAAGTCTTCCAGAATCATAGAAAGCATGCTTCCCCAGACCAACATAAAAAGCCCCAGAACGCCACATAGAAGCCAGAACAAGACCACTCAAAGTCTTAAAGGAGCCGGGTCTCCCGTAAAAAACATAAACACCAGGTCTAGAAACCGTCCTCAATAACGACCTAAATGGGTCACTGTTACTCAAAGCCCCACTCACTACTTCATATTGTTATAGATAAACATCAGCAAGAGCAGAGCAACCATCACCACTAGAACGCCGCTAAGCAGGCTAGAGTAGAAAACTGAAGAGCGGTGCCTGTACTTTGCAGAATTATATATCATGTACAGACCCACGAGGGCAAAAACATACAAGAAGAAGACGATCAAGGTCTCAGAAACAGTCTGGCCACTTGCAGAGGGATAAACAAGCTGGACACCAAGCGAAAACGGTGGGTGCTCGACAAGAACATAGAAGATCCCGCTGGCAATAAGCAAAATCACGAAGACGGCAGCCCATGCCAAATACTCGAAGCTAATCCCGCGTACCCGAGACATACAAACCCTAAAAACCATACAGAATAAAAACTTTGCTCCACGCTAGGTGCTACATTTATCCTTCCTAGACACGGCCACACCTTTTGGCACCCAGTCGATCTCGGCTCCACACCTGGGACACTTGCCGCCAACAGAAGAATAGATCCTAAACAAGTTCGGTATCTTTTCTCCACGATAAAATACGTATCCACACTTAGAGCACTTTACGATGTACATAAATTCCTGAAAGAAACATGGCGACAGGCTTGAAATAAACCTAACGTCACCCAAAGCGAAATAGATATTTACTGCCCCATAAAACCCTTTTTCATATGTCTACGTCAAGAGCCGCAGAACTCCTCCAGAAAGCTGCAACCTACACAATTAAAGCCCTAGAATTCTTCGGAGACGCTAGAATCGTCACAGCCGTGATACTTCTTACAGCCTTCACTATAACCCTACTTGCAAGGCTCACACCGATGCATTGGGGCGTATACTTAAACGAGTTCGATCCATACTACGAGTACTATCTCTCCGAGCAACTCCTCCAGCACGGCAACGGAAACTATTTTTCAGGCGTCGCCTGGTGGTACCACTGGTGGCTCGAAAACCCCAAGCCACGTGACACACTTTTCTGGTACCCCGAGGGAAGAGACCTAAGAGGCTCCAGCCAGCCTGGACCAGCGTTCTTTGGCGCAGGAATCTACAGCCTCCTCAACGCTCTAGGCTTCCAAGTATCGCTATACGATGTCCATGCTTTCTTCGTTCCAATAGCGGCCTCATTTGCCGTCTTCACGGCCTATCTCCTAGGAAAAGAGCTAAAAGATAACCGTACAGGCGTCCTCTCCGCCGTGCTTATAGCCCTCAGCTGGGCATACATGTATAGGACAAACCTAGGAGCAAAACACGAAGCCATAGCAATACCATTCATGTTGCTCGGCTTCTACCTCTTCCTGAAGGCATACAAGAAAAACTCTCTATTGCTCTCAGTGCTCGCAGGGCTCTCGTTAGGCATAGTCGTGCTCTCCTGGGGCGCGTACCTCTACCCATGGAACCTACTCGCACTAGTAACACTTTACTGGCTCTTTTTCCACCCAGGAGACACTGCACTAGAAAAAACATACCTTGTAACAAACATTATAATTACAGTCTTTGTGGCAACCACGCCGAGATTCGGACCTACAACAGCATTCCTGTCGCTCACCGGCTTTCTGCCACTAGCTACAACACTCATAGCCATACTACCCTTGACCGGTCTTCGCGTACCATCACAGTTACACCTAAGACAAAACAAGAAAATCATGGCACTTTTCATTGTTGCACTTTTAGCACTCTTTATCGCTGGAACTTACATAGGAATCTTTAGGGGAATCGCGGGAAGAATACTGGCAGTAGTCATACCACTAGCAAGAGAAGCAGGAGTAACAACCGTAGCAGAACACCAGGTCCCCACATGGAACCAGGTCTTCGACGACTTTCAAACATCGATCCTTTTTGCACTGTTCGCTGGTTACATCTGCTTCACAAGATCTCGTGAAGACTTCTCTAGCGCATTCACTTCATTATTTATATTCACGGCGGCATACTTCTCAGCCTCAATTGTCAGGCTTTTACTACTACTCAGCCCAGCCGTAGCAGTCACAGCCTCGCTTGGTCTAATGGAAATTCTAGACAGGCTAGCTGACGCCGGCACAACTCTTGAACGGAGACGCACAAGGGGGGTTCAGACAAACTATAGGCTAGTAATACTTCTAGTGGCAATAATCCTTGTCCTTGTATTCTCACCGTCAATTCTTGCTTCAAAAATTCCGCTCAACAGCCACCAGCCACCCCTCATACTCACCTCCTCAGTCCCCGTGGTCAGATACAACTATGAATATATGGACTGGATGTCGGCACTAAACTGGATCTCCGAGAATGTCCCTAGAGACGCCACTATCGCTACATGGTGGGACTACGGTTACTGGATCTCAGTCAACACAGGCAGGAAAACCACATGCGACAATGCAACCATAGACACCAAACAGATCCAAAAAATTGCCACAGCATTCATGAGCGATGAAGCCACAGCGCTACAAATATTCAGGGAGCTCAACGTCACTTATGTAGTCATATTCGAGCCTCTCCAGAGCTTACAACTCTCCAATGGCATCCAAGTATGGTTCACAATGATGCATCCCGCACTGGGCGGAGACATGGCGAAATCACCGCAGATGCTGAAATGGATAGGCCGCGATCCTAAAGACTACATCTACGGCTACAACAACGGCACATTCGCATACATACAGCAGGGTAGCTACACCATCTACATGATACTCCCCGCCAACACGCCACAAGCCCTAAACGCTACACTCTACAAGATGATATATGCCAGGAACATTAAACAGCAAGTCTTCATCTTCGACTCCTTCCTACAAATGTTTGGTGGAGGACTACAAGGCTACCACGGACCAACATACAACATCCCACAACTAGAACACTTCGAACTAGTATACGTCTCCGAACCCAACGGGTGGGTTAAAATATTCAAAGTAAAGGGCTAGCACAGCCCGGTTTTGTTGTTTTTCTCTGCTAAGTTCTACAAACTCAGACACGAATAGGGACAGAACCTTCTAGAACAATAACGCTGGCACAGACGTCTATAGTGCCTTAACAACACCTTTTCTCCCAATAGATCCTCTTTTATCTTTGGCCAATAGATAATCAGGCATACTAAAATATGGAAACACACAACAAAAGATATGCCTAGTTACTACACTACTTTCTTAGCCGGCAGGCCTGTTTTGAGACTGGCCCCTAAGAAGCTCTAGCTTTGCCCTCCTTCTGTATTCTCCATACCGGTCCTCGGGGGAAAACTTTGCCGGGTGCGGTACCCTAACCGGGCCCCCACACCTAGGACACTTGTCCTGTTGCAACGTGTAAAGCTGACATCTCGGACAGTAACGTAACACACCCCTCCTCGTCATGCCCGTCCCCTAGTCTGCTGTCACCCGTTTGTGGGCAATAGTACAAGCCTGTTTCTGAGCCTTTTTCTCTATAAGGGAAAGTATTTCTGAAAGGAGCTTCTCCGCTTCCTTGTAGCTCGACGCCTCCACGTCGAGCCTATACCTCGGGGCACCAAGAGTGTAAACCTTAATTGTGGCATTGTTCGGCACAGATATCTCTTCTTGCCATCCAGTCAACACGTCCTTTATTGCATTTATACCGCCAGACACACATTGAAGCTTAATCTCCACCGCTATCCTTACAGTCTTCGGCTTAATTGTTTGCTTTGCCAACTCAGCCAGCACTCTCGCCCACTGTCTAGGCACCCCAGCCTCTACAAGCGCCTCCTCTCCTCTCGCAGCCGCCTCCTCAAACCCCCTAAAAATCTCGCCATAGTGGTCCTCTAACTTCCAGCCAGCTTCTTGGTAGGCATCGTCAAGGCTCTTCTTCAGCTTCTGCGCCGCAATCTCAAGCATCTTTTCCGCACGCTGAGCCCTCTTCCACTCAATTAGCTTCTCCCTGTGCTCTTTATCGGAGACCCTCCTCAAAGAAACATCCACTAGCTTCCTGTTCTTGTCCACCCTAATGACCTTAAGGACATACTTCCGCCCAACTTTCAAGACGTCACGGATATTCTTAAACCAGGAATGGCTAACCTCACCCAGCGGTATGTATGCCTTCAAACCTCCATATTCGTCAAGCGACACGAATGCACCGTGGTCCTGAATCTCAGTAACCGTCCCAACAACTAGCTCATTTACGTCTGGTACTGGCTCACGTCTCCGAACCACATCAACCACCTCTACAATGGGCTGTAAAAGAGTATATATGTACTTCGTAGCAGTGCTTATATTTGTGCGACTTTTATCCTCAAAGAGTTAGAATATTTCTGAGGTTCTCCTCTAAAGAAGGACAGATACCCTGATTCAACGAAGAACTTCCACAATTTCTGCCACTATCAGCGCTTTGCCCCCAGTAGGCTCCACAAGGACTTTCCCACACTTAGGACACTTAACCGCAATTGATGCATGGCTATACGTAACCATCGTTGTGCCACAGTCGGGGCATCGTATCTTTACAAATCTTGTCTGGGGCTGAGGTATCAGGTTGGAGTATTTCTCCATGCTACTTCACCTTCTCAATTATCTCGAGCTTCTTAAGGCGTATACCTTCCTTGTGATAAGTGTACCCGCAAACCTTGCATCTCAGCTTCAGCACCATTTTCTTGGTTACCTTCGCTGTCCTCTTCTGCTCAGGCTTACGCTTAGATCCATACCCCTTCTGCTTCCTCAAATATCGCCTCTGTCCCTCAGCAAGAGTCCTCCTTTTCCCAGCCTTATACAGCATTACTTCGTGCTCCGTGTGGGTCTTGCACTTAGGACAGTATGTACGTATAACGTTGGGAACTTTCATCCGACCAGCCTCAAACAGTTTCAAGCCATAATAGTTTAAAAACGTTTTTATTGTGACATGACGGTTAAGCCGCCACCATGGGCGAGAAACTTATATATTTCAGTTACAACACAGTTTTTGCAACGGGTGCAAGATATGTCGGAAAAGAAGCCCCACTTAAACCTAGTAGTGATTGGACACATAGACCATGGTAAGAGTACACTGATGGGTAGATTCCTATACGAAATGGGAGCAGTAGACCCTAGGTTGCTACAGCAGTACGAAGAAGAGGCCAAAAAGCTCGGCAGAGAGACCTGGAAATATGCATGGGTCCTTGACAGGCTGAAGGAGGAGCGTGAAAAGGGCATCACTATTGACCTTGGTTTCTACAAATTTGAGACCAAGAAGTACTTCTTTACACTGATTGACGCTCCCGGACACAGGGACTTCGTAAAGAACATGATCACTGGCGCAAGTCAGGCAGACGTCGCAATGCTTGTCGTGTCTGCAAAGGAGGGAGAGTTTGAAGCAGGCATCAGCCCTGCTGGTCAGACACGTGAACACGTGTTCCTCGCCAAGACGATGGGAGTAGACCAGCTGGTTGTTGCAATAAACAAGATGGACACTGTTAACTACAGCCAACAGAGGTATGAGGAGATTAAGAATCAGCTTGTAAAGCTCCTGAGGATGGTCGGATACAAAGTTGACGAGATACCCTTCGTGCCAACATCTGCCTGGGAGGGAGTAAACATAACTAAGAGGACTCCTGAGAAGACGCCTTGGTACAATGGTCCATGCCTACTCGAAGCGTTTGACATGTTCAAAGAGCCCCAGAGGCCCATCGACAAGCCGCTCAGGATTCCAATACAGGACGTCTACAGCATTAAAGGTGTAGGAACAGTCCCAGTTGGACGTGTAGAGACAGGTGTCCTCCGCGTCAACGACAAGGTTATCATTAACCCGCCCAAGGTAGTTGGCGAAGTAAAGTCTATCGAGACACACCACACACCGCTACAGGAAGCCATACCTGGAGACAACATTGGATTTAACGTTAAAGGCGTTGAGAAGGCTCAGATAAGGCGTGGAGACGTAGTTGGTCACACAACTAACCCACCAACCGTGGTCGAGGAGTTCACTGGACGTATATTTGTCCTATTCCACCCGACAGCTATAGCCGCCGGGTACACGCCAGTGCTCCACGTCCACACAGCAACAGTCCCAGTTACCTTTGAAGAGCTACTCCAAAAGCTAGACCCACGCACCGGTAGCGTTGCAGAGGAGAAGCCACAGTACATAAAACAGGGCGACTCTGCCATTGTACGCTTCAAGCCAAGAAAACCCGTCGTGATTGAGAAATACAGCGAGTTCCCACCGCTAGGCCGCTTCGCAGTGCGAGACTCTGGCAGGACAATCGCTGCTGGAGTAGTCATCGACGTCAAGAAGGCTGAAGGATACTAAACATCCAGGCTGTTTCTTTTTAGCGAAAAGTAAATAAATACATGTTTTTCACTTTTTTGGGCGATCTGTATGCCGAGCAAGGTTCGTATCCGTCTCAGTAGCACAAACATAGAAGACTTGAACGCCGTATGCGAAGAGATACGGCAGATAGCGCAGAGGACTGGTGTAAAGATGAGGGGACCAATACCGCTACCCGTCCAAAAGCTTAAGGTGGTTACGCGCCGCGCGCCCTCGGGGCAGGGCTATGAAACCTTTGACAGGTTCGAGATGCGTATCCACAAGCGACTGATAGACTTGGATGCGGACGAGAGGGCTACGAGGCTTCTGCTGAGAACCCGTGTTCCTCCATCTGTCAGGGTAGAAATAGAGGTAATTTAGCCAGCGAATCTAACACAAAATTCTCTAGTCGTTCCGGAGAAATTTTCCCCGAATCCCATAATCAGTCAACGTCAATGTACTGCGAAAAAAATTAATAGTATCTCTAAGACTTGTAGAAAGATAATCAATGGGCCCGTAGCGCAGTCAGGAAGCGCGGCGGCCTCCTAAGCCGCAGGTCCCGGGTTCGATTCCCGGCGGGCCCGCCATTCGGCGGGTTATTCTACATATTCAATGGTTATCTGTGTGGCGCTGTTTGGCCTGTCTAGGACTGTGCTTGTTCCTTGTGGATCGTCTATGATTACTGTGTAGGACGTGCCTGGGTCTAGTGCCTGTGCTATTTTTTCTTGTGCCTGGGAGGTGTCGATCTGTGCGAGTATTTCTATTCTTTTGAGTGCATCGATAAAGAGATGTAAAATGCCTTCTATGTTTGTTATGAACATTTCGGCATCTATTCCTGGCCTGAGTTCGAGGCCTAGTTCTGGTATGTAAATTGTTGCTGTTGGGGATCTTAGGATCTTTGTGTAGAGGTCTTGGTTTTTCTCTATTCTTATGTATATCCGCTGGTGTTTCTTTATGTTGAGTGGTATTATGTCGTTTTTCTTGTAGCCACAGCGTGTACATTTTTTCGAGATTATCAATGCTTTTCCGATGTGAGGTAGCTCGTATTCAACTTCTCTTACGTGCATTCTGCCCACAATACATATGGGGCACTCTGTTTCGTATTCATCTATGATTTTTCCATAGATTGTTATGTCCTCCATTTCATCACCACTTATTTTATAGCCTTGTTGCCTAAATATCTTGGCGCATGGTCATGGCGAAGGATGAAAAAGAGTTACTATCGAAGATGGCTTCTCTGTTAAAGTCTGGAGCAACAATGCTGGATATGATGTGTCCTACTTGCAAGGTTCCACTTTTCAAGCTGAAGTCTGGGGAAGTTGTCTGTCCCAAGTGTGGACAAAGATTTGTTATCGTGTCTAGCGACGAAGAGGAGAGCCGGGTCAAGGCTGACATGGTGCTGTCAAGCCTAGAGCAGGCCGCAGTACAGAAGATTAATTCTCTGATCATGTCATTGTCGACTTCTGAGACCTTTGAAGAGCTGACGGAGATTGGTCGGGCCCTGATAACATTGTTGCAGGTTATACAGCTTTCACGTCAGATTAGGGGAGCTGAGAAGGGTGTGGCAGAGAAGGGGAAATAGCGAGAGATATGTGATTTATAGCGAGGAGCATTGGGAAATCCTCAATGCGTTGCGTAGGAGAGCAGTGGAGGTCTTGACATGTCTTGAGGCTCTGCGACCGGAGCCATGTGTGGTTGGAAGTGTGGCTAGGGGCGATGTTCACAAGGATAGCGACATAGATATATTCTTTGAGGAAGAAGTGGCCCCCTCCATTGTACTGACTAGGATGGACATTTGTAGACTGGAGCTGTTATGGTACGAGGTTATTTGGGCGAGTCCATCTACGGCTGTGAAGCTTGTTTTCCAGCTAGAATTCAATGTAAAGATTACAGTTCCTTTGAGCCCTTTAACGCCAGCCGAGAAAGAGTTTCCTCTATATGCTGGTAGGGTGTTTCTAGCAGATATACGGAGGGGTCAGAGGGTTCCCGGGGTTAACAAGTTTCTTCAATTTATCCAGCCGACGAGGGAGGGCCACATCGAGTGGTATATTGTTGGACGGGAAGAAGAGGTTGCCAGGAGGCTTGGCGTTTCTCTTGCGACGGTGCTTGAGAGGAAGCATTTCCGCCTAAAAAGGTTGAGGGAGGGTAAAAGCGGCTTTATTGTGCATGGAAAATTTGACCCAAGTTATCCGGTAGAGAAGGCTGTGAGGGAGCTTGCAGAGAAAAATTCGCTTCTGCGGAGAAAAATTTCGGATAAATTTTTATGAGGAGTTGCGAAGGCTTTTTAACGTTAAATGTCTATGGAGAAGTTAGATGATGAGGGAGGTGATCTCAGACAAAAATGACGACTAACTATGGG
Source organism: Thermofilum sp. (assembly GCF_038871435.1). Lineage (NCBI taxonomy): Archaea > Thermoproteati > Thermoproteota > Thermoprotei > Thermofilales > Thermofilaceae > Thermofilum > Thermofilum sp. The sequence goes on along the minus strand of NZ_JAVZIC010000001.1, from coordinate 315,288 downwards.
GGGCTGACTGCGCCCAATATTTCCTTTTTTAAGAGGAGGGGGTTGTCCGAGGAGGAGTTCCAGGAATTTTTGAGGCTGGCAAGGGAAATTGCCAATTATAACCCAGAGGAAAAAAGCTGGTCTATTTCTCCTGAAAAACTGGAGAGAAAGGATAAGGGAGAAGTGGCAAGAATTCTGGCTAGGCTTAAAAGACTATCTACTCTTGGGGATAGGGAAGTGTCCCTTGTATTGTCCATGTTGGATGACTTTAAACAGAAGGCTAGGATTGGTCCTGACTTGAGGCTTCTGGGTATTCCTGGAAGCCTGTTAGACAAGCTAGCGGGTGACAGTGAGCTAGGAGAGGCCGTGGTATTTGATGGCGGGAGTCTAAGGCTGAAGTCTGTGATGTTTGTCCAAAAGGTGGTGGAGCTTCTCCGTGAGAAGTACGGCTTAGAGGTGGATTTTGACAGGGGTCTTTTAAAGGTGGAGGTTAGAAGGGAAAATGGTGAACTTGTCTGGAAGCTTAGCTATTTGGACAAGTTGCTTTTTTCCAAGGTTTCCGAGCTTGGCACGCTTAAATATTATATTGAGAAAGCTGTTTTAAGCGGTGAGGGCGAGTTTGAGGGCACAGAGCTTGTAGAGAGGAGAATAAGGGTTGTCCGGGTAGACTGGCACAAGAAAGAGTTCTTTACCCCTGTTGCTCTTCTCGACAAATTTGAGAAGTTTTTCCATGATATTGGCTTTTCGGTGACAAGGGTTTTCGAGGAAAGGTCCCCTATCTCGATCAATATGCAACGTAATTTCTCTCTCTTGCCGCATCAGGAAGAGGTCTACAGGCTTTGGTCTAGGAAGCGTAGAGGCACTGTAGCCATTTTTACTAGGGGTGGAAAGTCTTTCATTGCTCTACAGGCAATCCATGATCTGCGTCTCCCAACTATTGTCTTTGTTACTACGAAAGAGCTGTTGGAGACGTGGATAACCTATTTTGAAAAGTATCTGGGTATTCCGCGTAGCTTTATTGGCGTGCTTGGTGCTGGCGAGCAAAAGATCCGGGATATAACTGTGGCGACATATGCAAGTGCTACTAAGTATATTGATTCGTTAAGGTCACGTTTTGAGCTGGCCATATTTGACGAGGCGCACCACGTTCCAGCATCGACGTTTAAACAGGTCGCCCTACAAATAGATGCGCTGTATAGGCTTGCACTGTCCGCGACTCCTGAGCGTAGGGACAGAAACGAGGCTCTTCTCTTCGAGCTTTGCGGAGAACTGCTGTACAAGCTCACCTATGAGGATCTTGTATCTTTAAAGGTAGTGGCGCCAATCGAGGTTATGGACGCATTTTTTGTAGAGGGGCCAAAGGAGAAAATAAAAAAGCTTTTAGATTTGCTGGAGAGACACAAAAATGGGAAAATCATCATCTTTACACAGTATCTCCAGACAGCGAACGAACTTTTCGAAGTGCTGAGACAAAAAGGCTACAAGGCTGAACTTATAACAGGCGAGACTCCGGAAGCAAAGAGGGAAAATTCCTTCAGGAATTTTGTCGATGGAAGATCAAACATAATCGTAACTACTACTGTCCTTGACGAGGGAATAACTGTTCCAGACGCGGACGTAGCCGTTATATACGAGGGGACAGGCGAAGGCAGGCAGATGATTCAACGTATAGGGAGGGTTCTGGGCTATCTTCCCGGGAAAACCGCAAAAATCTACGAGATCATAGACGTGACAAATCCACGGGAAAAGTCAGCATATAGGCGTAGATCCTGGGTTCTCGAGCTGTACCGTACCAGGAACCTTGAGGAAATAGTTAGGGCGGTTAAGGAGGGGAGAGAAGACAAGATTAAGCCGAGTTACCAGTATCACCTAGACTCTTTCTGAACTAGATTACAAAGCGTGCATTAGCAAAAAACTAATAAAGATGTGTTAGTTGTCTTCGAAAGGATAGTGTTATGAGTAGCGCGAAGCCAAGGACAAAGGACAAATGGTCAATGAAGAAATGGATCAGAGTCCTAGCGCCAAAGTACTTCGGGTTTGCTAATCTAGGACTTATACCAGCGGATGAGCCAGAAAAGGCTCTCGGGAGGACAATCGAGGTCAGCTTCTATGATATAACTAAGGACGTTTCCCAGCTCCACATAAAGCTAAAGTTCCAAATCGTCAAGGTAGACGATGGAATCGCATTAACACAGCTCAAGCAGATGGAAATCACGAGGGACTACATTAGGAGCCTTGTACGCAGGGGCACGAGCAGGGTAGACGCCATTATGGATGTCCAGACGAAGGACGGGATCAAACTACGCGTGATGACTATGGCTGTTACGCTTTCAAGGATAAAGACCTCACAGAAGAAGGCTATACGCAAAATAATGTTCCAGATTATTGAGGAAAGAGCCTCTCAGCTTGACTTTGCAACGTTTGTTCAGCAGGTTGTCCTGGGAACAATAGCCACGGATATACAGATGCAGGCCAAGAAGATTTATCCAATAAAGAAGGTGGAGGTCTACAAGCTGAAGGTCTTAACGCCAACCTATGAGATACCAGTAGCCGCTCCAGAAAAGATAGTTGCGTAGTTTTCCTAGGTTTTACTGCATAGTTTTCTAGAAACATAGTTCAATGTTTCACTGAGTATTAACTGTTTTTCGCCTTTTTCTATTGTAGCTTTGTTTATGCCTGCAGCGCCTTTATGGCCACCCCCCTCTCCGCCAATTTTTTCAGCTATGATTCTCGCAATTTCTCCAGCGTCAACTCCAATCCTTTGAAGCTCATCAGATACCCTCATGCTTGCCCTGAGCTCTTTTTTTCCGCCCACAGCAATAGCAATGTCTGCGCCTGCACTGATCAGTAGCCTGGAGACGCTTGCCTCATTTGCGCTGACTTCAGTATATGCCACAATGTATCCACAGACATCGATAACAGAGCTTCTGAGAAGCCCCTTTAGTCGAGCAATTTTTTCTGACCTGTCGACGACTTCTTCAGAGATGGAATCGTAGGCTAGCTTGTAGTCGCCGTTCATGCTGAGGAGCCATGAAAGCGCCTTGAAGGTTCCAATCGTGGCATACTGGAGTCTCTTCGTGTCGAAGAGGATCCCAGCTATTGCCAGGGACGCCAACGGACCAGATATCTTGGCTTTGCGCTCCATCAATAGCTTTGTAGCTATAATAGTACTTGCAGGCTCATTTTCAAGGAATGTCAAAACAGCTTTTTCCACAAGTAGCCCAGGGGGAAAGTGGTGGTCAATGATTATCAGCTGGGACTCTGGTTGCAGGAGCCTGTTCCGGAGATGCTGTAAGAGGAGGGGGTTAGAGAAGTCGCAGAGAACGAACGTTTTAGACTCTGCAGGGCACTCTTTCTCCCAATTGATCCCAACTTTATCCAGCGTTCTTTTTGTGACTTTGCTTACCCCCTCTGGAAAACAGACTTTTGCGGAGACACCTATTTTCCTAATTAGCTCGGCTACTAGAAAGCTACATGCGACCCCGTCGGGGTCACAGTTGGTATGAGAGGTTACAGTGACTTCTCCGTTGACATTTACGAGAATCTTTTCAAGCTTTGCCAGCTGGTCTTTCAGAGACATTCTTATCCATTTTTATATGCTTTTTACTCCCTTTTTGCGTAGTTCTTCTTCTGCAAGGCTAACGTATTTGTCTATTACCTTGTTGAGCGTACTTTCCAGCGTTTTCTTGTCCAGAATTCTTGAACTGACCTCTCCGTTTACTACAAACTGGTAAGGCCAGTCCTCGTCTATCTCTACCTTAAGTGTGACTTCGAGGCTTTCGTCTTCGGGAAACATGCCGTAGATCTCTGTCAAAATACTCTCCAACATTTTTAGAGATATTTCCTCCAACTCAGAGAGCTTTGGATCTTTTACTTGGGCCTTTGTTTCACGACTAGCCATTATCCTGCTCCTCCAGTCGTTGCAGGCGATCTTAGCTGCTTCTCAAGAGAGGCAAGCCTTTCTCGGAGAAGTTTTTCACGCTTGGAAAACTCGTCTATCCTAAGTTGAAGCAACTCTTTCTCGGAACTCAGCTCCTTTACTACTTCATCTTTAGGGGTCTGGATAAGCAGGCTTCCCATAGCCTTGTATACAAATTGTGACTGCGATTGTTCAAGGGTTTTGAGGGTCTTCTCGATCTCGAGGAGTCTAGCCTTGTACTGTTGGAGTGTGAGGGAGACTCCTCTTAGTTCATCTAGGGTTTGCTGGTATTTTGCCAAAGCAGATTGGTCAACAGCCATATGTATTCACCGTGCCTGTATTCTCTAAAACCCATGTAAACCATGTATATAAAAGTCTTTGCAAAAGTCGATGTTCTATCCTTGTCCTAGCGGGTGCGCTGAAAGCGCCTGTTACCTTACGCTATTAATTTATACCTAGAAATGGACTTCTACATCTTGCTGTGAAAACAAAAGTTTCACTGATGCCAAAAGTCTGTCTCGTCGTTTTTGTATTGCTCAGCATGTATTCTATATCTGCACGTGTATATGTTCCTAGGGGAAATTTTCCAGACAAGCTGGCAGGAAACATAACATATGTCAACATAACGGTTCACGTCTTGGATTTTAATGGCAACAAGTTTCGGCTTGACATACTGAATCCACAGCTTATAGTTACCACTTTTAGCTATGGGAATGTAAGCATATCGAAGAGAGGCATAGACTTTGTCGCGAACCTGACGGGCTACGGCGTATACAATGTCTCCGTGAAGTATTGTGATGTCTTGGTGTATAACCGTCCTACAAACGTGACTAGCGGCGAGCTTATTCTCCGAGTAAATATTACAAGCATCACTGTCGGGGTATATACTAGTGACAGTCCCCCATTTCCATTGACCAATTATAGTGGCTACTTTACTGTGGGAAACTGTAAGGTCTCGTTCAGCTGGGATAAGCCCACTGTATATCTACCCTTTGGAACGTTTGACTACTATCTTATTTTTACTGGGCTAACGACAAAAGTAGAGATAAATGACAAATTCTCGGTAACCCCTTCATCTTCTAGGCTAGAGAAGGTTTTACCAGTAATAAGCCAGGTAACGCTTCTATTCAAGACATTGAATGGCCTGTCGCCCATTGGGCTCAATGCAACTGTTAATGTGCTTTACAAGGGCAAGATTCTAGGTAATCTTTCACTCCTTAGATCAGATAAACTGGTGATAAATCAGCCCCCGCTAGACACTTTGAAACTGGAAGCGAAATATGGGAGTAGGAAAATTTTGGAGCAGGACGTCAAGGTGGATGCGCAACAGAGAAACGTGGAGGTGGTTCTCCCTATATATGCGAACGTAGTCGTAAAGGTAACAAGTATCGACTATGAGCCCCTATATTCACAGGATCTCTCCTTTACACTTGTAACCCCATTCAACGAGGTTATCCAAGTTGCTCCATCACGGGAAGGCACTTTTATCATCAACTATGGTTTTAGGCAGGATTTCGGCCGCTACATCTTAAAGATAAAAAGTAGCATTTTGAACGATGTCTTCAGCTATGAATTCGCGATCAACTCTCAGCAAGTAGACATCCAGACAAATTTTAGGAATTCCTACCTGTATGTGGCGCCCAAAGGCGCCTCTATGCTTCCTGCAAACATGTCTATAACTGTGCTCTACCAGGGGGGTGGCGGTCCCGTCGTTATAAAATATCTGAAAACCTCTAGCCCAGCCCCGACAGTTAATGAGCTTCTTGGGTTCTTGCCATCAAATGGCATTTTCACAGCTACAGTGGAATACTCTGGATACAAATGGACATATAATTTTGATGGCATAGTTCAAGGAAAAATGAACCTCCTTGTTCCAGTCTTTGATGTCCAGCTTAATGCCCAAGACCTTGACGGGAAGCCTCTATATGGTTGCGTGGCAAACCTGACTGTAGGGCATCTCTCTTATGTCCAACAGATTAGTAGTGGACAGGCACTGTTCAGATACATACCACAGGACAGCGCCCAGCTAAAGATAAAGTGTCAAGGGCTAGAGGTAGCATCGATACAGCTTCTCCCCAGACAAGTTGAAGAAGGCTCTATAAATGTCACAGCCAGGGTTAAAACCTTCACAGTAAAGGTTCACGGGTGGTTCGACAAGGCTTTGCCTGGGGCAAACGTTACAATAACGGTTGTTTCTGGTAGAAACTCGTTTGTAAGTTCAACTGTTACTGATGCTGCTGGGACAGGTGTACTCAGAAATATACCTATCCCCCTCGGAAGCAACATAACTATAATTGTTAGCTATGGGGGGCTTGTCTTCAAGAAAAATGTATACGAGGGAGAACCCAATATAGACATTTTTCTCGACGTTTTTCTCGATATTGGATTCTTAAGGCTGGGTCTCTACCAAACAGTCTCCATCGCAGTTTTTTTGGCTTTGTCCCTGGCTATAGGGTTCTTCGTGTTTAGGCGTTTGTCTCATATCAAGACCCTCAAATCTATGTTTGAAGAGGCAGAGTATTTTGAAGAAGAGGGAGAAGAAGAGGGGCTACTCCAGAAATTCAAAGAGATGTTTAAGAAGAAGAAAGAAAAAGAGGAAGAAGAAAGAGAAGAGTTCGACTTATTTGGATGAGTAGTCAAGGCGGGAAACTATATGGCCAGATACTTCCATGAAATATCTTCTGGGATCCCTCTTATCGGACACATAGCTTTTGGAATAGTCGACAGAGGAACAAATCTTCTGCAAGTCAGACCCTCTTCTTTTTGTCCACTTTCCTGTATTTTTTGTAGCGTAAATGCAGGTCCAAAATCAACTAATAGGCAAACAGAGTTCGTGGTGGACGCAGAGTACCTAGTAGAGTGGTTTAAACATGTTACAAGGGTAAAGGAGCTTGAAAAAGCACACGCATATATCGATGCGGTAGGGGATCCATTGACGTACAGGGACATCGTTAAGCTTGTAAGACTTTTGAGAGAGTCGGGTTTAGCAGAGACAATCGCAATTGAGACCCATGGTGCCCTTCTAAACAGGCGACTGGTTGACCAGCTTGACGAGGCTGGCCTCGACAGAATCAATCTCTCTGTAGATTCGCTAGACCCAGAACTCGCAAAACGGCTCTCTGATACACCATGGCTCGATGTGAAGAGAATAGTGGATGTTGCAGAATATATTGCTTCATCTACGAAGATCGATCTGCTAGTTGCCCCCGTATGGGTGCCAGGCATAAATGACCATGAAATACCAAAGATAATTGAATGGGCACTAAGGATTGGCGCGGGGAAGAGAGTTCCGCCGCTTGGGGTACAAAAATATGAAGCCCACAAGTATGGTAGGCGCCCGCCCGGGGTCAAGCCTTTGAGTTGGAGCGAGTTCTATAGGGAGCTATCTAAGTGGGAAGAACAGTTCGGGGTTCGCCTAAAGTTATCGCCGAGGGACTTCGGCATTAGGAAGGCCAAACAGTTTCCAATAGCTTTCCAGGTAGGCGAAAGGACAAGTGTCGAAGTTGTTTATTGGGGATGGCTTAGGGGGCAGTGGCTCGGGGTTGCCCGTGATAGGGTTGTAAGCATTGTTGGTGTACTGGGCGAGCCGCCTATAGGAAGAAAGGTCAAGGTCAGGATCCTGCGAAACAAGGATAATATATATGTAGGAAGAATTGTTTTGTAGCTGTTTAAGTGGGGGGTATGTTACTTCAGTCGCCGAGGGGTACCAGGGACTGGCTTCCAGAGGAGGCTTACGTAAAAAGGCTGGTGTCAGAAAAGATAAGGAAGGTTTTTGAGAGCTATGGCTATGGCGAGATAATTACGCCGGCATTTGAGTACCTAGAACTCTTAAAGGCGAAGGCGGGGGAGGAAGTAGTAAATCAAATCTACTATTTCAAGGATAAGGCTGGCAGAGAGCTGGGACTAAGATTCGAGATGACTACGCCTATAGCGAGGATAGTTGCATCAAAGCCAGACCTGGCGAAGCCTATACGTTTCTACTATATTCAGCCTGTCTGGCGCTATGAGGAGCCACAGAGGGGCAGACTAAGAGAGTTTTGGCAAGCTGGGATAGAGCTTTTCGGGGTGGCTGGGCCGGAAGGTGACGCCGAAGTTGTTGCAGTGACGTACGACGCCCTGACGGAGAGCGGTGTCCAAGAGTTTGAGATAAGCGTCAATGATCGTAGGGTTGTCGAAGACATTTTATTGTCAAATAGTGTAGCACAAGAAAGACTACCCGACGCGCTCAGGATACTGGACAAGCTAGACAAATTTGGAGAGTCCTACATCATAGATGAGTTCGAAAAGATAGGTGTCGCCAGGGAAAAGTCAAGCCAAATGCTCATCAAGCTAAAAGAGTCGAGACTCGACATAGAGCTCAGTACCCCTGAAGGCAAACAAGGGCTAGACCACCTAAGTAGGGTTGTCGATCTCCTGAAAAGTGTCTACGGCGTCAACGTAAAAGTTGATTACTCGATTGTAAGAGGGCTAGGATACTACACGGGCTTCGTTTTCGAGGTAAAGCCAAAAACATCTAGCGACGTTGGTAGCATAGCGGGTGGAGGAAGATACGATGATCTTGTAAGCACGCTGGGCGGCCCCAAGCTGCCGGCAACAGGCATGGCTATAGGTGTCGACAGGCTTCTCGAGGTTCTAAAGCTCCAAGGGAAACCCACGATAACATACAACGAAGTCGACGTGTATATCATACCCCTAGCCAAAAAACAGGAAACAGTAGCAAAAGCCGTCGAGATAGCTAAAAAGCTCAGAAGGGAAGGGTTAAAAGTCATAGTAGAAGGCACAGATAGGAGCCTGGCAAAGGCACTAGAATATGCCTCGAAAAAGGGGTCCCGCTTCGTCATCATTATTGGCGAGAAAGAGCTCTCCAGCGGTACACTCACCATTAGGGATATGAAGGAATGGGTTGAACACAAGCTTCAAGAAGAAAAGGCCCTCGAAATGATAATTAATTCCCGAACGTAAATCTTTATCTTTTTATACATGTTCCTTGCAATCATCCACATGTCTAAGATTTACAACGAGCTATATGAGAAGATATCTCCAGGCTCAGGCAACGTCGACAAGTCCCGCATGCTGGTAAACGTTGCGACCTTCCCCGACTCATTGCTCCACGCGCTGGGCGCCTATTTCCGTGTGCCTAAACTCTTAGAGAAAATCCCCCGAGACATCAAAGGCATCGTGATAAGTGGAATGGGTGGGTCATTCATCGGCGGCCTATTTTTACAAGACGTCCTCTATGATACCTCCAATCTTCCTATATTCCTAGTCCGCGACTCCATCCTTCCACAGTTCGTAGATAGTAGCTACCTCCTGATAGCTGTAAGCTACTCTGGAAACACAGAAGAAACACTCAGGGTTTTCGGAGAAGCCCTCCAAAGGAAAATCCCCATAATCTCTGTAACATCGGGAGGCCTTCTTCAGAAATATTCGGAAAAGAACTCTGTCCCAGTGGTCTCCCTGCCACAAGGCTTCCAGCCAAGGGCGGCTTTCCCATACATGGCGGCAGCCCTCTTATCAATCACAGAAACCATAACCGGAGATGTCGGGCTCCTCAAACAGCTCTCAGAATGCGCAGAAAACATGAAAGCCACCAGAGACGAAGCCCTCATGAAGACAATCGAGGATGCTAAAGACTTTTTCAGCAACATAGAAAAAGGACTAACACCCCTCATATACTCCTATAGACCCTACATCTCTGTAGGCTACAGGTTCAAAACACAGCTAAACGAAAACGCAAAAATCCACGCATTCTACCTGGACCTCCCAGAAGCAAACCACAACGAGATAATGGGCTGGAGACAAGAAGCTTCAGACAAGTTCTTTGCGACAATAATCAGGGGCAGCCAGGAACAATACTATATGACAACGAGAATAGAGTTCCTCATAAAACACCTAGAGGCCAACAACATACCCACGATAAACTTCTTACCCGAACCACGGTACAGCGGCAAGAAAATATGCGAACTGCTCGACTTAGTATTCAGGCTGGACCTCATCTCAGTCGCAACCGCCCTCAAGCTAAAAACAGACCCAACACCAGTCGACACAATCACCAAGCTGAAGAAACACCTAGAAAAACACATCGACGTCGAAAAGGAACTGTTTCCCCAAGAAAGACCATAACACATCCATGACAAAGCGAAAACCTTAAAGGTTATCTACTAAGATTATTTCTGGTCACAAGCTTGGCGGGGGTGCCCGAGCTAGGACAAAGGGGGCGGACTTAGGCTCCGCTGGCGTAGGCCTGCCCGGGTTCGAATCCCGGCCCCCGCACCAACCCCTATTCTTTGACGATAATAGCAAGAAGCCTCTATTTTTCAGGAAAAAGTGGTGGGGCCGCGGGGATTTGAACCCCGGACCACCTGGGCTCTCGTCTCGAGATCCCAAGTCCTGCGTTAACCGTGCCAGGCATCCTTCCAGGCTGGACTACGGCCCCATGATTTGCATACGTCCAAGAAGGAAAAATATCTGTCGAGGTTTAAATTTTTTGTGGGGAGGGCGGTTTTCCGCGAACTCGCATAGTAACAGTTTTTGCCTATTTGTTAACATCTTCTCAGTGTGTGGTACAAGAGTTATTTATATACTCTCTTCGGGATGGTCATTAAAAGCGGTTATGGGAAAATTCCTCATCGTAATTCAACTAAGGAAAGAATAGATATTTCTTTGTGTCTCTTCATGTCTCTGTTACATTGTTATATATCTGTGCAACGTGAAGCCTTTTCTTTACAATACCCATAAACATGTCGTGAAATCTGAAGAACATTTCCTCGCACCTGAAGCCAGAAATCTTTGCAAAAGTAAAAACAGAGAATTTTATCGTGATATAGGACGGTGAGGAATGAGTTCCCGTGGATATCTCTGTTGAAATGTTATCTGTACCGGGAACGAATAAATTAAAAGTTAGAGTCTAACGCAGGGGGTAAATATGTGGCACCAGCGGTGACCACTGCATCAGAGTGGAGGTTACCCCCTCTGTTTTTGCTCCGCGCGCGGACAAGTGCTATACCATGCATGTAGTCGCTCTAGTAGTACTCTTTTCGGCAGAAATAAAATGAATTGAAAGTTGTCATAAATCTTTCAGGGTTTATGTGTTTTTGTTCTCAGCCTTAGTTATATGAACTCTCATTCATTTTTTAAATAGTAGATGGGAGCATTCTCGTGAGTAAAGTTTTTATAGAAGCGATAATTTATTCTTGTCCGAAGGCGCATAAAAATGGCAACGTTAGAAGGTGGTAGTATGGCGTCGGTGGCGCAGGTTGGTGGTGTACCGGTTTTGATACTTAAGGAAGGAACGTCTAGGCAGGCAGGTAGAGAGGCGCTTCACCTAAACATAATGATTGCCAAAGCTATCTCTGAAACAATCAAGACTACTCTTGGTCCAAAGGGAATGGACAAGATGCTCATCGACACTCTTGGAGACATTACTATTTCCAATGATGGAGCGACTATTCTAGACGAGATGGACGTTCAGCACCCGATCGCGAAACTGATGGTTGAGGTGGCAAAGGCCCAGGACAAGGAGGTAGGCGACGGAACAACCACTGCCGTCGTTCTAACTGGCGAGCTTTTGAAGGAGGCCGAGAAGCTTCTCGAGAAGAACATTCACCCAACAGTCATTGTTTCTGGATACAAGAAGGCTTCTGAAAAGGCAAGGGAGATACTCAAGAGCAAGGCAATCAAGGTTGACCTGAAAGACATGGATACTCTCAAGAAGGTCGCTGCAACCTCCATGCGTAGCAAGGCTATAGCGACGCTTAGAGACTATTTCGCAGAGATTGCAGTCAAGGCGGTTACACAGGTAGCTGAGCAGGTAAATGGACAAATAAGGGTAGACGTGGACAACATCCAGATAATCAAGAAGAAGGGTGGAGCTTTCCTAGACACACAGCTGATATACGGCGTTGTAGTTGACAAGGAAGTTGTTCACCCTGCGATGCCCAAGAGAGTTGTCAATGCTAAGATCGCTTTGCTGGACGCCCCGCTCGAGGTTGAAAAGACAGAGATCGACGCCGAGATCAGGATTTCGTCTCCAGAACAGATGCACCAGTTCCTAGAGGAGGAAGAAAAGATACTAAGGGACATGGTAGAGAAGATTAAGGAGAGTGGTGCTAATGTTGTTTTCTGTCAGAAGGGTATTGATGATGTTGCTCAGTATTATCTTGCTAAGGCCGGTATTATGGCTGTTAGGCGTGTTAAGAAGAGTGATATGGAGAAGCTTGCCCGTGCTACTGGAGCGAAGATACTTACACGTGTAGAGGACATCTCGCCCGAGACCCTCGGAACAGCTGAGCTCGTCGAGGAGAGGAAGGTCGCAGACGAGAAGATGGTCTTCGTAGAGGGATGCCCCAACCCCAAGAGCGTCACAATACTAGTAAGGGGCGGATTCGAGAGGGCAGTCGACGAGGCAGAAAGAGCGATCAAGGATGCTCTCTATGCCGTAGCAGACGTACTCAGGAACCCCTACATATTGCCGGGAGGAGGAGCCATCGAGGCCGAGCTTGCCAGGGAGCTTAGGAAATACGCTCCAGAAGTAGGAGGAAAAGAACAACTGGCCGTCGAGGCATTCGCAAATGCCCTTGAGAGCATTCCAAGGACACTTGCGGAAAACGCGGGTCTAGACCCCATCGACATAATTGCTGACCTCAGGGCGGCCCACGAAGACTCCTCGAAGTGGGGCTACGGCGTCGACGTTGTCAATGGTGGCGTTGCCGACATGATATCTCTAGGCGTATTCGAGCCACTAGCAGTGAAGGATCACGCCATCAAGGTGGCGACAGAGGCTGCATCAATGATACTTAGGATCGACGACATAATCTCTGCGTCAAAGCTAGAGGAGAAGAAAGGCGAGAAAGAGAAGAAAGGAGAAGAGGAAGAAAAGTCCTCCGAATTTGACTAAGAGTCTTTTTCACTAGGTAACGTTTAATTTATTTGGTTATTTTTCTGCAATCTTCTTGGTAGTTTATGAGTAGAAGTGTTGCCAAAACAATCATAATGGTTACTGGGCTTCCTGGCAGTGGGAAAACTGTTTTCTCAAAGGTTGCCGAGACAATGGGGATCCTCGTTTTCAGGATGGGTGATGTTCTCAGAGAATATGCTGTTGAGAAGGGTCTAGACACCACAGACGAGACGCTTGGGAGACTGTCTTTGGAGTTACGCGAGAGGTACGGGAGGGCGGTCATAGCGGAAAGAACCTTTGAGAAAATTATGGGTACTAATGCAGACATAGTTGTGGTGGAAGGGCTGAGAAACGTCGAGGAGTTCTTTTTCTTTAGGGAAAAGGCGCAAAACACTGTCTTGGTTGCGATCCATGCCTCACCCAATACCCGATATGCAAGGCTCAGGGAAAGAGGGCGAAGCGACGATCCTTCGCGATGGGAGGATTTCCTCACACGCGACCAGAGAGAGTTGAATCTGGGGTTGGGAACAGTCATCGCCCTGTCAGATATTATACTTATAAATGACGGCAAAACCATAGAAACATTTATGGATGAATGTAGAGTTATTCTGAGAAAACTGTTGGCAAAAAGCCAAGGTTTATCAACATGATCGTCAGAGTTAGAGCGTCTCTAAACCCAACAGAATCCCCCGAAAAAGTCTTAAAATCTATACTCAACCTTTTTGATTTCAAAGAAGCTGAATGTGAAAGAGCATCCGGCGGCGAAAAGGAATATATTATATGTGTTGCTAAGTCCGGTAGCCCACTCTACAAGCTTAGAAACTTGCTGCGGCAACAGCGCATTCTAGATGCCGCCAGATCCTATATTGAGCGTGGGATGGAAGATACCCGAACTGTGTTTTACCTGAATAAGCAGGCCGCCTTTATGGGTAAGGTTAGTTTCTGCACCTATGAAACAGGCGAAAGCCCATTGGGAGCAGTTGTTGTCAGCATAGAGTTTGAGAATTGTGGTCCCGAACAAGTTTTGGATTGGCTTGCTCCAAGAACGGTTGATGGAAAGCCAGTTAACGAGGTTGCAGAGCTTAATTGTTGAGGAGGCTTATTCGTTCAACGTGGAAGATCCTAGGATATTTGAATAAGATGTTTATGATTAGTCCTTTTTCTGCGAAAATTACCCTTGGGAAAAGGGTTCTTGCCGCTATTTCTAGTTTGTCGTTGTCTCGGTAACGAGAGCTGAAATGAGTGAGTACAACTAGTTTAGCCCTTATTTTTCTGGCTAGATTTAGAGCGTCTTCTAGGCTTGTATGTGCCATGTAAGGTTTTTCGTACCAGTCGCTTTTTAGTAGGGTTGCTTCGTGAATCAGGACGTCGGAGTCTAAAGCCTTTGCGGCAAATCTAAAGTTTGGCAGTGTGTCGCCGCTGTAGGCAACTTTTATCCCGGGCACAACCTGTTTGACAAAATCCTTCAGCTCGTAAGGGATACCGTCTTTTATTACCAGTCCATCCTGTGTGAGCTTTTTACGTTGTATAGGAGAAAGTTTCGCAGTGTTGAGTTTTTCTTCGTCTAGCCGGATTTTCTCTTTTGTCTCGAATATGTATGAAAGTGCGTTGAGAGAATGTGGGGCAGAGACGTACCTGATAGATAGGATGTTTTCTATTAGATGAAATGTACCTTCTTCAGAGAGGAACTCTGTGACATGTACTGGAAAATTTAGTTTTTCTAAGTTGTGCATCACAATTCTTCTGAGACCAAAGGGTCCATAGATGTATACAGGTCTTCTTCTGCCAAGTAGCGAGAAGCTTTCTAGTAGGGGGTTAAGACCGTTGTAGTGGTCACTGTGTAGATGTGATATGAAGATATATAGAGGAGAGTTGCTTCCCAGTCTAAATACTTCAAACATTTTTTGGCAGTGTTCGCCTGCGTCGAGCAAAATGATTTTTTCGTTAAGTTGTAGTGCGTTACATGGCTGTTCTAGGCGTCCCTGAGCAACAGAGCCCCCCGCGCCCCAAAGCAGTATTCTGATCATTGAGATTTCAGACATTTTTCATCACGTAGAGGTGCCTTATTAGAGAACTGTGTTCCAGTATTTCACAAATCCTGTTGGTTTCATTGGCACTTATTTTATTTTTGTCAATAGATAGGAAGACTGCTCTGCCATTTCTTTTCAAGATTTTTCTAACAGTTTCAAGTGTAGCTTCTAAAAGAAGACTAGGATCACGCCTATGCGTAGAGGCCAATCGACCATATGGGGGATCAAACGCTATTGCTCTGAAGGAGTCTCCACGTAGAGGCATGTATACAGAGTCAGATATAACGAGGTCAACTACTGCATGTAGGCCGAGCTGGATTATATTTCTCCTCGAGCCTCTTATCTGTTTATAGTTCAAGTCAATACCAATGCTGTAGACACCTTGAAGAGCCGACTCGATTAGGACGCTTCCGGTTCCGGCAAAAGGGTCAAGGAAAGGTTCGCTGAAATCAATGCATGAATCATTGCCACATGGCTTAGCTGAGGCCAAGTTGAACAAAACAAGTGAGTGGTATGGGGTAAGTGCGCTGGGCTGTGAATAGGGTCTCTTTTCTGTCCATCTGTACTGGAACCTGTCTTTCCTGTATTTCTTCAGTAAAATTGCTACCAAGACATGGTTGTCGTCGAGAAAAATAAACCTGAAGTCGATGCTTGGATTGCTCCTTGAAACATACGGTTTACCGGGAGACAGCTTTTCACTTACGTCCAATATTAGCTTGGATCTAAGGTCATTTTTTATACTGGGGGGAACTAGTCTCCCTATGTCCAAGAAATCGACATTGTATGATTTTTTCAACTTTATGTTCTCGACAAGAATCTCTGCAATTCTTTTTTGCGTCTCTCTATCCGACAAGAGAGAGTCTAGCCTTTCGCTAGCAATAACCCAGTAGAGGTCTTCGGTGCACGAAGATGAGTAGAGTCTTTCAATGAGAAGACCCAGATCGCTTGCCGTGAAGAGTATTAATCGATCAAAATAAATGGTCGGTTTACTCGTAAATAGGTTCTCGATCTTCCGTAAAACTTCGTAGAGATTGCACTTTGAGAGGCAAAACCTCACGTAGATTGCATAGAGGGGGTCATTTCTATTCATGTTTTTCTCTTTTCTCGATTGTTCTTACAATAATAGAGACTATCACGCTACCCAGAACTATGAAGGCCCAGGTGAGAACGTTACGTATGTCTCCACTCCCACTTATGAATCTGCCTACCTCGAAGACGAGTTGCCGTGATAGCAGGGTTGTCCCAATAATTAGTACATCGCTGTAAGAGCTTGGCTTGCCGATTATAGCGTTATCTATTAACGTGCCGAGGATCGGTAACAAAAGTGCAAGTATAAATAGATCTAGGACGAGGAGTTGTGCTCCTACTGGCGCCAAAAGGAAGTATCCTAGTGCCCAGAGAATGTCTGGAACATTTGTTCTCAGCAGAGCGTATATGCCTTGCGTAAATGCGAGGAAAGATATAGTAATTGCCAACAAGTATGTTGCGAAAGTGACTGGTCTTGACCTATAGATTTTCGAGAAGTATTCTTCAACATTATACCCCTTAATGAACATGAAGCTTCCAAGGGAAATAATGATTATCGGCCAAACAAATTGGGGTGCAAAGGCTGAGAGGACGCTATAGAAAACCAGGAATAAGCCTGTTAGACCTAGGGAATAGCGTTTATATTTTTCCTCAGTCAGCGCCTTCTTTATATAGTTTATTAGGAGGACGAATGTTTCCTCGACCCCTCTTGATTGCTGGACAATTACTCTTCGAATAGAGAATATAGGTAGCCTTGACTGTATCAGGGGGGCAACCAGTTCATCTGTGGGGCCGTCTGATACCAATACTACTCCGTCGAATTTTTTCTGGCTTAGCACTTGGTCGAGCTCTTTAAGGATCTTCATATCTGCCTCCACGTCTTCTGACTCGAGGCCAGCGATAAGAGCCACTTCGACGTTGCTCCCATACTGTTTTCTTAGTTCTCTCAACGTCTGTATCGCGGCAAACATTGCATTTGAATCTGAGTCTTCTGGGCGGACAAGTATGTATTCGGTTGCCGCCCTGAGTAGCTCGTTTTCTCCTATAAGGGGGGTCTTTATGTTCAAAACTGTTCCTACGTCGTTGTCGCGGTCTACACATAGGACCAGTATTGAGGTGTTAGACGGGTGTTCCACAATCATCTCCTTGTTTTTTATGCTACTTGCTCATTTATTACAGTTTCTTTCCATTGAAAAAGAAAAAGTCTATTAGATTACCATGTTATGTTTTAGAAACTCAGTAATAATGTCTCGGAGGTCAGGCTTTGAAATCTCTCTCAGCTCGAACTTTATCCTTGTCACCGGCTTGTTGACCCTGAGATATCTCGCTATGTTGCTTGGGGTTCCAAGTACAATAGATTCTGCTGGGACATTATTAATAGTGATTTCGAGGTCTTTGAGTTGCTGTGGGCTGTATCCAAGAGCTGGCAAAACCGGACCGATATGTGGATACTTCTCGTATGCCTCTTTAATTGTTCCAACGGCATATGGCCTCGGATCAATTATCTCTGCGGCTCCGTATTTCCTTGCCGCGTAGTATCCGGCGGCCGTGCCTAGTCCGCCATGTGTAACAGTTGGCCCGTCCTCGATCACTAGAACCCTTTTACCCTTAATAAGTTCTGGAGTGCTTGCTGTGGCTTCAGAGTGTGCCTTAACTATGACGGCTTTGCTGTTAACCTTCCTGACTGCCTTCTCAACATTTTCAACGTTGCTCTGATCCACAACATTTACCTTGTTGATAACTATCACGTTAGCGAGCTTCACATTTACGAAGCCAGGATAAGACGACAAAACGTCTCTGGGTCTAGTTGGGTCAACTACTGTGATCCAGAGGTCTGGAACATAGAAAGGCCAGTCATTGTTCCCGCCGTCCCATATCACAACTTGGGATTCTTTCTCAGCTTCACGGATTATCGCCTCATAGTCAACACCTGCATAAACAATGTTGCCCTCTTCTATGTGTTGCTCATATTCTTCCCTTTCCTCGATAGTGCAATTATGCCTCTCCAGGTCTTCAAACGTGGCAAATCTCTGGACGACCATTCTCCTTAAGTCTCCATACGGCATCGGATGCCTAATGACTGCAAATCTAACACCCAGACCCTTTAGAATGCTTGCAACTCTCCTGCTCACAGTGCTTTTACCCGCGCCAGTCCTCGAAGCGGTTACAGCGATCACAGGTTTGTTTGACTTTATCATTGTCTCAAAGACTCCTGGTAACACAAATTCCGCGCCAGCCGCTATCACCCTGCTGGCCTTGTCTACAACTTCTTCTGCGGTCAAGTCGCTGTAGGAAAGCATAGCTTTTTCTACGTTGTATTTCTTTATCAGTTCCTCAAGCATGGATTCTGGATAGATAGGTATACCCTCAGGATAGAGAGAACCAGCCAACTCAGGGGGATACCTCCTATTATCTATAAATGGGATCTGTGTAGCTGTAAATGCGACAACTTCGAACTTTGGGTTGTCACGGAAGAGAACATTAAAATTGTGAAAATCGCGTCCAGCCGCACCCATGATAATAACTCTCTCACGTGTAGTCTGCGTCATTAGAGTCGATAAAAATTGTTTAAAAGCTGGATAAATTAATTTTCATAAATAATGTTGAAGAACTCTACGATAACTTTGTCAAAACATAATTAGACAAACACTAAGAAAAAAGATGAACAATATTTAATTTTGAATTCACTACATTTCGTATTTTTACTTTGTTTTCTTCGGTCTATCTGCCAGCAGAGTCGAGTATTTATATAACGGAGCATAAACAACGACGTGCCTTCAAGCCCTTGCAAGAAAGCTCTAGTCGACACGAGTATACTAATTTATTTTGTTGAACAAAATATAGACCTTTTAGAACTCTTCCTACAAGATGAAATCTGCCAACTAATAATCACTACACATGTCCTAGAAGAATTAAAATACATGGCTACCACCGCTAGGGGAGACAAGTCACGAAAAGCTAGAGTTGCCCTCGACGTGCTAAGGGAAAAAATAAGCCTCCACCCAGCCTTGTTTACGCTTAGACACTACCCATTAAAACTTCCTACGGACGATCTATTGATAGAAGTCGCCGCCTCCGGGAAATACATTCTACTTACGGCAGACAAAATTTTAAAGAATAAGGCGGCTAAGAGAGGCATAGATGTTCTATTTTTACGAAAGTCCAGCAAGAAGCTAACATAGATAACATTAAAAATATAAAACTCCCAGTTACAAGGGAAACCAAAAAGCTTAAATACTAATAAAAGAAGAAAATATTGGAAAGATTTAAATGGATTTCGGGCGTGGAAAAATGTTTAAAGATAACGTTAAAAGGGAGGATTTAAATACAGCAGGCGAAAAGGAAGAGGGAGAACTACGTTGTCCACAGTGCGGTAGCACAAGGCTGATATACGACTCGACAAGAGGCGAAATTATCTGTGCAAATTGTGGCTACGTAATGAGTGAGAGAGAAGTTGACCAAGGCGCAGAGTGGCGGGCTTTTACTCCCGAGGAACGCGAAAAGAGAAGTAGAGTTGGCGCACCAATATCCAGGTATGGATTCGAAAGCCCGGTCACAGACATCGACTGGGTTGGTAAAGACGCTGCTGGTAGAGAGATAAGCCTGAGGAAACGCCTAGAAATGCTCCGACTGAGAAAATGGCAGGTAAGAGCCAGAGCACAAAACTCTATGGAGAGAAACCTGGCACAGGCAGTAATTGAGCTTGAAAGGTTGGGAGCCCAGCTGGGCCTGCCCAAAGCGGTTCTTGACAGGGCGCTTGAGATCTATAGAAGCGCTCTAAACAGCAATCTTGTCAGGGGCAGGTCTATTGAATCAGTTATGGCAGCCGCGGTATATGCAGCCTGCAGAGAAATGCGTCTACCTAGAACCCTAGACGAGATTGCTCTCTACACGAGGGCAGGCAGAAAAGACGTGGCAAGGTGCTATAGGCTGTTGTTGAGAGAAGCATCCATAAAGGTTCCCCTTCCAAATGCTGCCGACTTTGTCCCTAGGATCGGTTCCCTGCTACGCCTGTCTGGAGCTACCATAAAAAGAGCAATGGAGATAATTGACCAGGCGAGAAATGCTGGTCTAACTGCTGGAAAAGATCCAGCAGGGCTTGCTGCAGCAGCTATCTACATAGCAGCAATACAAAACGGGGAGATGAGGACACAGAAAGAGGTCGCCAGAGCAGCGAAGGTCACCGAGGTCACCGTTAGGAACAGATACAAGGAGCTTGTCAAAAGGCTCGACATAAAGCTTCCCATAACGAAAAAGTAACTTTACGCATAAAACAAATTAGGAAAAAAGGTTTTCTGTAGCTTATGCTCGTCATAGCTGGCATTGGGCTCTTCGATCTTCGGGACATTCCCCTTGGATTGCTGGAAGAAGTGAAGGATGCTTCTGCAGTGTTTATCGAAACTTACACCAGCGTGCTTCCAGGCTTCTCGGTGGATAAGTTATCCAGGCTCCTTAACAGACAAATTATCCAGCTTGTCCGGGCAGAAATAGAAGACAAGGGCGCAAAAATTATTCTCGAGAAAGCTAAAAACGAGAAAGTTATCCTGCTTGTCGTTGGAAACCCGCTCCTAGCCACTACACATGCATCCATAATTATAGATGCATATAGGCTAGGCATAACAGTCAAAGTTATCCCAGCGGCTTCAGTTATAGACGGTCTAATAGTCTCTACTGGTCTCCACGCGTACAAACTTGGAAAAATAGTAACGCTTGTATTCCCAGAAGACAAAGAGCTGAAAAACTATCCCTACACGCCTTACCAGACGCTATGCGACAATTTATCTAGAGGTCTTCACACCATATTTCTCCTAGATATTAGACAAGAGGAGAGAAGATATCTACTCGCACCCGAAGCCGCCTCGCTCCTCTTAAAGATAGAAGAAAAGTTTAAAGAAAACGTGCTAGACGACGACACACTTGCCATAGCTGTCGCTAGGGCTACGGCTGACAATGAACAGGTCTATGTCGGTAAACTTTCGGAACTTGCAGCCAGGGATCTCGGGGAGCCACCGCACACACTTGTTATCCCTGGGCTTTTACACGACTCGGAAATAGAGTTTTTATACTATAAAACGGGAACAGCGATAGGGGTGTTCAAGGATTGGAACAAGAAGCTAAGTGCAAGAATAATGCAGAGAAATACATAGCAAACCTAGAAGAAGCCACCAAAACATTGCAGATACAAGAAGAGGACAAAACCGTTGAACAAATAATACGTCTCGTAAATGATTACCTTAGCGACGCACGTTATTATCTTTCACAAAACGACTGCTTAACATCTATAGCATGCTCATCCTATGCCGAGGGTCTCCTAGACGCCCTAAGGCTCCTAGGAAAGGTCGACTTTAGTTGGCCCCAGCAAGGCCACCACGCAAAGCGTGTGCTTGTTGGTGGTGTCTTTGACATCCTGCATCCAGGACACATCTATTTTCTAAGAAAGGCGAGAGAACTAGGCAGAGTCTATGTCGTTCTCGCCAAGGACCAAACAGTCCTAGAATCCAAGGGCAGGCCACCCGTTCTCTCTGAAAACGAGAGGGCCGAGATCCTGAGGGAACTAAAAACAGTAACAGAAGTTATTATAGGAACTTATCCCCCAGACTTCAAGAAAATTCTAGAAGAAGTAAAGCCGGACATAGTTTTTCTAGGCCCCGACCAGTCTTACCTTGTACCCCTAATCGAGAAGTCCCTAAAAGAAGCAGGCATCAGTGCAGAAATCAAGCAACTAGACAAGAGGCTGGAAAACTATTCTTCCACGAGGATTAAACAGTCAATTAAAAACAGCTAGCATATTTCTCTACGCGCCTTTACCGAGTAATTGTGCGCCTGACGTAGCGGCTCAGGCTCCCTTAGTCCAGTCCTTGTGAAATCACGTGTAACTTGGACCGCTTTCCAGAGAGAAATTTTGTGGCCAACACTTACATAGATAGGCTTGGCACGTGGAGAAGTCTTCAGAGCGACGCCAATCGTCTCGCCTTGATAAATCACTGGGGCAACATCATTGTTCCAGTTGCCTATTTCCCCTATCAAGAGGGACTTGGCCACACCTATAGTCGGCTTGTCGATTACCAAGCCCAGCTGACAGGCGAATCCAGCCCTGTAGGGGTGCAGTCTACCGTTTCCATCAACGAATAAAACGTCGTACTCCTCCCGGAGACCCTTCAAGGCTTTGTATGCTGGATACGTCTCCCGGAAACCGAGAAGTGTAGGAATGTATGGAAACCTTACCTCGGTCTTAGCTATCGAGACATCTATAACAGAAAACGTATCTCTATCAACTACAACTGCAACACCTATAGCATAGTTTTCTCTAAAAGAGACATCTACACCCGCGGCTCTGCGAACATGGGTTCCAACAAAGTCCTCTTCAATAACAAGTTCGGCTATCCTACGCTGGGCGTAACGAGCTCTCTCAACCAAGAAGCCTTTAGGAATCTCGGAGTGCCTTACTCTTTCCCAGCCCATTTTCCAGCCTTCTCGATTTTTTCTATGAGTTCCTGGCTCCGCTCAAAAAACATTATGTCATTCCTCGTGTTTTCTAGCAATGCCCTTGCAACGTCTACCTTGTGTCTTAGTCCAGGCGTCAAGGCTTCTGGAAAACTAAACTTGCTTAGCTCAACATATAGCTCCTCCATTATAGCGAACGCATTCCATGCCTCCTTGAGTTCTCCCTTTCGTAGCAGGTTCAGTATATACCGCCTCAGTTCCCCAATGAAGTCTCCAACACCAGCTAGGTATGCTTGGGGGTCGACATTCAATTCTCCTAGCCCAGGTGGCTCCCGTCGGCGTAGGATAGAATAGAGAAGGCTAGCTTCAACATATTCTGTCTGTGCGCTTGACACAGCGCCGGAGTAGTATATCTGGGGGCTCTCGGTCTTAAGCTTATTTATCTCCTCAAGTATCTCCCTTGCCTTTGAGAGTTCATCCTCGGCGTGTACAAAGTCTTCCCTATGTAGTGCAAACATTGCCTCGCGGCATCTCCGAGACATTTCACGTGTAAGTTGTAGCATTTTTTCCCTTTCCATGTCTAGCCTCTCGAGTACCTGGTTTACTCCAGAGAGTTCTAGCTTTATCTTCTGTGCAAAGTTTTGCATAACAATTTATTACATCGAAGAGTAATATTGTTTCTGTTGGCTATGTCTATGGAAGCATCTATACTTGAAAAATACAGGAAAGCAGGTCAAATAGCATTAGAGGCCCACAAGCTGGCTGTCAATGTAGCGAACGAGGGGACCCCCCTTCTAGACATAGCAGAAAAAATAGAGAAATTCATAATCTCTAGGGGGGCTTTCCCAGCATTCCCCGTAAACATATCGATAAATGAGGTTGCCGCACACTATACACCTCTCCCAAGCGATGGCCTAGCTGTTCCAAAGGGAAGCGTATTAAAGATCGACATAGGCGTTCACGTGGACGGCTACATAGCAGACACAGCGATAACGATCGCGTTTGACCCTGCATGGAAAAAACTATCAAGAGCAGCCTTCGATGCCTTAAAGTCAGCTGGCGAAACGCTGAGACCAAAGAGGAGCATCTATGACGTTTCCAAGGCGATAAGTGAAGCCATAGCGAGGCATCAATATAGACCAATAGAAAACCTCACGGGACACAAGGTTGAGCGATACAACCTCCATGCCGGGAAAAGCATACCAAATGTTCCAATGTTTGAATATCGCCTCAGTCTCGTGGACAAGGGAGAAGTATTTGCAGTCGAGCCCTTCGCGACCAATGGGAGAGGAATAGTAGAAGACAAGGGATGGAGCAATATCTACCGTGTCGTGTCTGTCAAGAGGGTTCCAGGTGAGGCAAAACTCAACGATGCTTTAGAGGAACTCTGGCGCGAATTCAAGAGCCTACCATTTGCTGCGCGCTGGGCAATCGAGAAGGGTTTTTCACAGAAAGACCTGGACATGTTAGTGAAACATAAACGTCTGTACCACTACCCGAGGCTGGTCGAGATTCAGAAAGGAATGGTTGCACAGTTTGAAGACACCTTTATTATCACGGATAGCGGAGCCACTCCAATTGTCAAGGTCACAGAGAACTTCCAGTACCTTGTCGAATAGCTAGCTAGCGTAAAATTTATTGGGGATCCTGCTATTCTTAACTGATGAGCACCGAGTATAAGATTCTAATTATAGATGTTCCTGTACCAGAAAAAACAAACGTCATAATTGGGCAAACACACTTCATCAAGAGTGTAGAGGACATCGCAGAAGTCGTAGCTACAAGTGTACCCAACGCCAAGTTTGGCCTAGCCTTCAACGAAGCGTCAGGCGATAGACTCGTACGGTTCGACGGAAACGACCCAGAACTTGTCCAGCTAGCAATCGAATCGGCTAAACGTATAGGGGCTGGACACGTTTTTGTTCTATACCTGAGGGACGCATGGCCCATAAACATACTGAATCAGATCAAAAATGTCCAAGAAGTCGCACACGTTTTCTGCGCCACGGCGAACCCAGTACAGGTCGTAGTTATAGAGACATCACAGGGGAGAGGCGTCCTCGGCGTTGTCGACGGTTACACAGTGGTCGGCGTCGAGAAAGAGGAAGACAAGAAGAAGAGGATAGAGTTTCTCCGCCGAATAGGCTACAAGAGAGGATAGAACTTTTTATAAACTTTATTTTTCTTTGTACCGAGCGGTGCTTCAGCTTGGAGAAGCAGGAATTAAAGCAGGTCATTGTGCTGAGGAGAGACCTGGAAATGGGCAAAGGAAAAATGGTTGCACAGGGATGTCACGCGGCTGTAGAGGCGGTTCTGGAAACTATGAAAAGAGACAAACAATTGGTAGAGAGATGGCTCGAGCAGGGACAGAAAAAGATAGTGTTGCGGGTCGATAGCGAGGAAGAGCTCCTGGATCTATATCGCAGGGCACAGGAGCTTGGAATTACTGCTGTCCTAGTTGTAGACAAGGGACTAACCCAGCTACCCCCAAACACTGTTACAGCTCTCGGACTGGGACCTGCACCTGCAGAAGTCCTCGACAAGATAA
This sequence comes from Thermofilum sp., assembly GCF_038871435.1. Lineage (NCBI taxonomy): Archaea > Thermoproteati > Thermoproteota > Thermoprotei > Thermofilales > Thermofilaceae > Thermofilum > Thermofilum sp. The sequence goes on along the minus strand of NZ_JAVZIC010000001.1, from coordinate 290,446 downwards.
CGGGAAAACTCAAGCTTTTATAGATGGACGTCGAGCCATAGCCTATGGCTTCGTATACGCGGACAAGCTCGGATCTTGACAAATATCTGGGTCTAGAATTCTATGCCTTGGCGTCCCCTGGTACAGGGGGTAGGCTGAAAGAGAGTCTGGAAGATTTCCTCGTGCAGGAGGTCTCAATAGATGGCGAAGTGGCTTCGCCTAAATGTTCGTATGTGGAGGGTGGGGGACAATACACTTGGCTTGTTCTAGAGAAGAGAAAGATAGATACGGTCGCTGCTGTTAAGATAGTCGCCAAGCATTTTGGTCTCAGGCTGAAAGACGTAGGCATAGCGGGGCTCAAAGACACGAATGCTGTTACTTACCAGTTTATCTCCCTGCAGGCCGACGTTACAAAGGAAATGATTGAGGAATTTAACTCTAAACACTCTTACATCAAGTTGCATTGTCCCATGAAGAGGCCTTTTTCACTGCGTCCCGGCTTGCTTTATGGAAACTATTTTACGATCAAAGTGCGGGAAGTAGACTGTCTCAACTGCCTAGAAGACTTAGTTGAGGAGCTTTCAGAGAAAAAGATGGTTCCAAACTACTACGGATACCAGAGGTTTGGGTCTATACGGCCCGTGACACACATAGTTGGCAAAAAAATTTTGAAAGGCGAGTATAAAGAGGCAATAGACGAGCTTTTGCTGAGAATTTTTCCGGGAGAATCTGAAAATTCCCAGAAAGCTAGGAGCTTCCTCAAGGAAACAGGGGACTACCAGCAGGCCCTGGAAATTTTTCCCAAGACGTTGAGGAGTGAAAGAACAATTATAAGGTATCTCGCCAAGCATCCAGGCGACTATGTCGGCGCCTTGAGATCAATAAGTAGCTATATCAAAAAACTGTTTATAGGGGCCTACCAGGCATACCTCTTCAACAGGTTGCTGAGCAAGCGTATGGAGTATGGCTTGTCGTATATTTATCCATCCCCTGGAGACTCTGTTGGCATCTTTAGAAGCACTTCTCAGCCAGTAATCACGGGGCTCCTGAGGGTGAACGAGACAAATCTGTCCAAAGTAAGGGAATGGATCGACAGGGGACAAGCGGCGCTGGTTTTACCGGTCTTTGGGTACAGAAGCCAGCTCTCGCTGGGACGAGTAGGCGATATCGAAAAGGAGCTTCTACGAGAAGAAGAAATAGACATTTCACTTTTCAGGCTGAAATCTATCCCAGAAGCCTCTTCAGCTGGAACCTACAGGATGGCTGCTCTCAAACCAATAGGTCTAGAGCACCAAGTTTTCGGCAACGGTTACGAGATAAAGTTTAGGCTTTACAAGGGGATGTACGCCACGGTCTTGCTCAGAGAGTTTATTAAGCCTTCTGACCCAGCTAAACAGGGGTTTTAGCTATGCCGCTTGTACCTTTGGAACATCTCGACGAAGTACGGGAGGAACTCGTCAAGGCTTCGAAAAGCAAGCATCGGAGGCTACTTGTAATTATGGGCGATGACGACTCGAGGCTTATGGCTACACTGTTAGACTTCCTCTACGAGGTAAAGGACCTCATTGCTTCCGAAAAGGTTCTCTACACTTATCACTCATTCTACTCTGACGGGTCTATGAGGCGAGAGTTCTTCGAGAAAGGCGCCCCCAAGGATATAACAATAGAATACGTTTCTTACCATAAGCTGGACACCGTTCTAGGAAGAACCTATGGGGCATGCATCGCTGACTTCATCAACAACCTCGAGCCAAACGACCTAGGCAAAATAATGGGCGTTGTTAGAGGTGGCGGCATCTATATTTTCCTCATGCCCACGCCCAACAGGCTCATGAGCACTGTAACAAGGTTTCAGAGCAACCTCATCGTCCCAGGCTATACGGACAAAGATCTTAAAAGATACTTCGAGAAGCGCCTCCTCAACAAGCTGATGGAGCACCAAGGCATCGCTATATACGACGCTGACAATAGGTACTGGGTCAAAAAGTTTGGGCAAGTAGCCTCTAGGCTCTACGAGGAGCCCAAACTCGTTTTTCCAGAAAAAAGCAAGATACCCCTCAAGGTTTTTAGACTCGCAGTTACACAGGACCAGGTAGAAGTCCTAAAGATAATTGAAAACTTCTACTCGAAGGCCGAAAAAGAAAAGATGATATTTGTTCTGACAGCTGACCGTGGCAGGGGCAAGTCTTCTGCTATAGGGATAGGTGTAGGCTGGCTTGCTCATAGGTTGCGCCGGGCTAAGGGTAGATGCAACATTATTGTAACTTCTCCTTCCCCCTCCAACGTCCAAGAAGTCTTCAGATTTTCAAGAAAAGTTCTCGAGCTCTTTAAACATGAAGTTGACTCTCATGAGGACGAAGAAGGCTTCATACACAAGGTTACCGCTAAAGGTATAGAAATAGAATATGTTACTCCGTTTGAAGCTTTAAGGACTCGGGGAGACCTGCTCGTCGTAGACGAGGCAGCAAGCATACCAGTTCCCCTGCTCTTCAAATTGCTTGAAAGGTACAACAAGGTAATATACTCCTCTACCGTTCACGGCTACGAGGGCTCAGGCAGAGGCTTCACTATTAGATTCCTGCACAGGATCAGAAACGAGAAAGGGGTCAAGCTCTACGAATACGAGATGGAAGAGCCTATACGCTATGCAAGGGACGACCCAGTAGAGAGATGGACATTCGACACCCTACTCCTTGACGCCGAGCCTAAGGAACTGTCCCAGGAAGACTTCTCCTTGATAGAGTCTCAGCAAGTTGTTTACGTGGCTCCAGACGAAGAAGAGCTGTTCCTGAAAAACGAGGATGAGTTACGGCAGTTCTTCGGAATATATGTCATGGCCCACTACAGGAACAATCCAAACGACCTAGGAATCATGATGGACGCTCCACACCACTTTGTCAGAATGGCTAGGCTCGAAAACGGGAAAATCGTAGTCTCCATGGAGCTGGCAGTAGAGGGAAACATGGACGAAGACCTTTGCAGAGAGTCGGCAAGGGGGGCATGGCTCATGGGGAACATCATTCCAGACAGGGTAATCAAGCACTACAAGATACTAGACTTCGGGAAACTGAAGGGAATACGAGTAGTGAGAATAGCTACACACATATCGGCAATGAACAAGGGACTCGGCAGTTTTGCTCTGGCAAAGCTAGAAGAAGAGGCAAAAGAGAAGGGTTTTGACTGGGTTGGGGCCGGCTTCGGGGTTACCTACGAGCTGTTGAGGTTCTGGCTGAAAAATGGCTTCGTGCCTGTCCACATGAGCCCAGAGAGAAACCCAGTAAGCGGCGAGTACAGCATAATAGTTGTGAAGCCGCTTAGCGAAGAGGCCAAGAAAATAGTCGACGTCATAGCCAAGGAATTCAAGCAGAAATTGCTAGGCTCTTTAGCTTCGCCGTACTTTGACCTCGAACCAGAGGTAGCCCTACTCCTACTCGAAGCACTGCCAGACCCGAATCCAAAGCTGGCTTTGTCTAAGCTCCAGTTGGCAAGGTTTCTGACCTATGCGTGGAGCGACATGACCGTCGAAAACTGCATGGACGTCTTCAACATGGTGACTAAGCACTATTTCCTTTCCTCGAGTCGTCCAACGCTCACAGAGAAACAAAAGCTTCTCCTCGTATCCAAGATCCTCCAGGCCAAAAGCTGGCGGCTCACATGCGATGAGTTAAACATGACGTTGACCGAAGCGACAAGCCTTCTAAAAGAGACTGCCCAGACATTCTCCAGACACTATTTGGGGATAGGAAGCCCCACAGAGGCTGAAAAATACTTCTATCTCCACGTTGACAAGATTGAACCATGAGCGCGAACTATTCTTCTGGAGATAGTTCCCGAATAAGCCTAGCTGTTTCACATAGAGACAGACATAGCCCACAGTTGTCGCAGTTTTTGTTTGCCGTAACGATTGATGTGTGTAGCATGGTGCTGTTTTCTTGTTTGAAGGCTTGTAGGGGGCAAACGTGCTGACAGAAGGGTTCTTTCTCGATGTCTACTGCGGGCACCATTCCCGGTGCAATGTTTGTCCATTTTAATGGCAATGGGCCGATTTTATTACTGGGAACAATCTCGGTCTTAAAGACGAGTGCTGTATCGTATAGTAGTAGGTCGTAGGCGTTTTCTATGTCATGTTCCGTGAGCAAAGTAGGGGCCCTATCACTTATGAATGCTGTCGAGACTTCCAACCCCGCTATGAGCCCTGCCCAAAGGGAGGCGTACACTATTGAGAGTAATGGGCTGTGCAGTCTGAAGAGGTCTCTGCCTATCGTATAGATTGGGTGCGGCGAGAAAATAACTCCGTTTATTCCTGTCTCTACTAGTAATTCGAGCAGGTCTCTTGAAAAGGGGATATTGGGTGTGACCTTCGCCAGGACGGTTTTAGGGGCAATAGATACGAATTCTTCCAGCATGTCAACTGCGTAGGCCTGAAAGCTTCTTGGGTACTGGTGTAGCAGGCCCATGAGGCCGAGGTCAACTTCGTATGCATCTACAAGATTTGAAAAGTTCGATGAGAGTGCTTTTAGCTCTGAGAGCTTTGAAGGAGCCATCGAGGCAACTATCTTTGTCTCTGGAAATTTTTCACGTAGACGTTTAGCCATTGCGAGGACTTCTTCTAGGCTGAACGAGAATGGACGTGACACTGCTAAGTAGTCCAAAGCCGAAGAGTACTTGGCAATATAAATTCTTGTTAGAGAGGGGTTTTCTCTCGTGTCATGGGCAACTGTTGGGAGAAATATGATTGGGGGAGGCTCCTGTTGTTCGTTGCCGAAGATTAAAAGCTTCTTAACTATGATTACGTCTTCGCTACTTATCCCCCATTTGCCATGTAGATTTAGCCCTGCGAACAGCATGTTCTCTTCTCTTATATGCGGGTATAGCTGTCCCGCTATCTACAGGTTTAATATTTCTAAGTTTTACTTATATCTTTTAGTCTCGAGCACTCGCTACACAGCCAAAAATATATTTTACGTTGTCCATAAAGGAAAATAGATGATGTTGGGTATCAAAGATGAGCATATGCAATGATTGGAGAATTCTCGGCTGAAAAATTAAAAAATATTTTTGTCTAGCTCAGCATTCTCTTGAATTCTTCAGCCATTCTCTTGTATTTTTCTATGTCTTCCTTGGTGACGCTCGGCTTTACTATCTGGAGTGCTTGCTCGAAGTGTTTCTTTGTGACCTTTGTTGGTTTACCGGCTTCACGTAGAGCGGCAAGCGCAGCTTCTTTGCAGACGGCGGCCAGGTCTGCTCCTGTGTAGCCTTCTGTCTTTTTGGCTATTTCTAGGAGGTCTACGTCTTCTGCCAGGGGCATTCTCCTCGTGTGTACCTTGAGTATTTCTAGCCTGGCTTTCTCGTCTGGCGGCGGGACATATATCAAGCGGTCAAACCTTCCAGGCCTAAGCAAAGCCGGGTCAATAATGTCGGGCCTATTCGTGGCGGCAATCACGACCACGCCCTCAAGTCTCTCCAGGCCGTCCATCTCGGTGAGTAGCTGGTTGACGATTCTGTCCGTGACGCCCGAATCGAATCTGCCGCCTCGGCGGGGGACTATCGAGTCTATCTCGTCGAAGAAAATTATGCAGGGGGCAGCTTGCCTGGCTTTCCTGAATATTTCCCGGATTGCTTTCTCGCTTTCTCCTACCCACTTGCTGAGCACTTCTGGACCCTTGACGCCTATGAAGTTTGCCTCGCTCTCGGTGGCTACGGCCTTTGCCAAAAGAGTCTTACCCGTTCCAGGTGGACCATACAGCAGGATACCCTTAGGCGGGTCAATCCCCATCTCCTTGAAGTACTCGGGATGCTTTAGCGGCCATTCTACTGCCTCGCGGAGCTGCTGTTTTACTTCTTCTAGTCCACCAATGTCGGTCCAGTGCACTTCTGGAACCTCTATGTAGACTTCTCTGAGTGCGCTGGGCTGCACGTCCTTTAAGGCCTGCATAAAGTCTTCACGTGTGACTTTAAGCTCCTTTAGTATCTCTGTTGGTATCTTTTCGCTCTCGATGTCTATCTTCGGCAGGAATCTTCTTAGGGCATGCATGGCTGCTTCGCGGCAGAGTGCTGCTAAGTCTGCACCAGTATACCCATGTGTTATCTCTGCGAGTTCATCTAGGTTCACGTCGTCGGCCAGCGGCATGTTTCTCGTATGTACTTGAAGTATTTCTCTTCTGGCCCTCTTGTCTGGCACGGGGAAAGCTATTTCCCTGTCGAACCTGCCAGGCCTCCTAAGGGCCGGGTCTATGTCGTCGGGTCTGTTGGTTGCAGCTATGACGATGACTTGTCCTCTTTCCTTTAGTCCGTCCATTAGTGCTAGTAGCTGTGCTACTACTCTCTTTTCTACTTCTCCTGTTACTTCCTCCCTCTTTGGGGCTATGGCGTCGATCTCGTCTATGAATATTATTGCTGGCGCGTTCTTTGTTGCTTCCTCGAATATTTCTCTCAGCCTCTGCTCGCTTTCGCCATAAAACTTACTCATTATTTCTGGACCGTTGATTGCGGTAAAATAGGCCCCAGTCTCATTTGCGACAGCCTTGGCCAGCAGAGTCTTTCCTGTGCCTGGCGGGCCATAGAACAGTACTCCTTTTGGCGGCTCGATGCCTAGATGCTTGAAGAGCTCGGGGTGCCTGAGGGGCAGCTCGACCATTTCACGTATCTTCTGCTTGGCCTCCTCTAGGTCTCCGATGTCTTCATAGGTGACCCGAGGCAGGGCCACTTCTCCAGTGGCAGGCTCCGGTCTGATAACTATCTCTGTCTCGTCTGTTATCTGTACGGCCTGTGCAGGCATCGTAGTTATTACTGTTAGCTGTAAAGCCGTACTAAATATGGGAATCTCTACGACGTCGCCCCTTATGACTGGACGTCCTATTAGCTTGCTCTTCACGTACTCGACTAGGTCAGGGGTCACTTCGAGCCCTATCCTATAGGAAGGTGCAAGCACGACCCTCTTGGCCGGAGAGATTTTTATTTTTCGAACCTTGACGGTGTCTCCAATGCTTACACCGGCGTTTTTACGTATGAGTCCATCCATCCTGATGATCCCTGCGCCTTCGTCCTCTATTGCCTGTGGCCATACAATTGCGACGGTGCTTCTTTTTCCCTCGATCTCGACAACGTCTCCAGGCTCTATTCCTAGCTTGCTCATTGCGGCCCGGTCTATTCTAACGATGCCTCTTCCGACGTCGCGTGAACGCGCCTCTGCTACTCGTAGAACAACTTCTTTTTCCTCAGAACTCATAAATTTCCACCGGTCAACTATCATGCACTAAAATTATAAAAATATTTGCCGTATCCTTTGAATCAGGAATTGAAGCTAGAAACAATGCTTGTCTGTGTGGACTATGCCGACAAATTTACCTGCGGAAGCGAAGAGCAAGTGGAAAAAAGTTATGGAAGCTAGGACTCCAGAGGAAAAACTCCAGGCGCTACAAGAATTTCTCTCGGCTGTGCCCAAGCATAAAGGTACCGAGAGGCTCAGGATGCAGGTTACGCGGCAAATGGCAGCCCTCAAGAAAGAGCTGGAGGAGAGGAAAAAGAAAAAAGTAGGAGGCGGTGAGCAGTTCTTTGTTGAGAAGGAAGGAGATGTCCAGCTGGTCATCCTTGGCTTCCCTGGCTCTGGGAAAACGTCCCTGTTTAGATGCTTAACTGGAAAAGAGGAACCACCAGGGGCTTCTAGGAAGCCTGCTCCAGGAATCCTTGCCTGGAACGGTGTCTATTTCCAGGTGGTAGACACTCCGCCCATCCTGAGCGAGTCTAGCTCCGGAAAGCTGATGGCCCTGGCGCGTAACGCTGACGCGTTGATTCTGACTATTGATTCAACGATGGATGTCTACCTCCAGCTAGACTCTCTCTTGAAGCTACTGGACGACAACAGGATAACGGTCGAGAAGCCCAAGGCGATAGTTGAGATCGAGAAGAGGGCAACGGGCGGCGTAACAATAATTGGGGACTTGATAAACGCCACCACGCAGGACGTGATTTCACTCCTCAGAGAATACAACATATATCACGCCATTGTACGGATACAGGGCAAGGCAACACTAGACGACATAGAAGAGGCAATCTTTGGCTCGTATGCTTACAAGCCAGCAGTCGTAATGCTGACAAAGGTAGACCTCCTGGACGGAAACACGTTGAAAAGCATGGCCGAAAAGCTGATGGAGTCCACTAGCTTGCCAGTACACCTCTTTACAAGCACACAATGTAGCTCGCTCAGAGTCGAGGAGATAGCATCCTACATATTCAAGGAACTAGACCTAATAAAAGTCTATACGCGTAACCCAAAGACAGGAGAAGTAGAAAAAAGACCTATAGTGATAAAAAGGGGAGCGAAAGTGATTGACGTTGCTAGGAAAATCCACTCAGACCTATACAAGAACTTCAAGTATGCAAGGATATGGAGCCCGAGACTGGTCTTCAGCCCACAGAAGGTAGGTAGAGATTTCCAATTGGAGGACGGAGACATAATTGAGATTGTTGCATAATATCATCATCCTCGTCCTATGATTATTTTATCGCTACCCCTCTCTATGCGGAATATTATTTTTCCCCGAAAACATATGTTTTTACCTTCAAAGCCCTCAAGAACAATGCGAGCGTCAATACTTGTAGTGTTGCTTTGCGAAAAACAATACGGAAAAATGGGCGTCTCAGAAACTATTTTCCCATTCACAAAGCAAACGTCCAGACTGTAGACGTTTGTGATTACTGTTCCTGGTGGAGAAAGCCAGATGTAACATAGGTCTCTGGCGAATTCATCATTGGAACTCGGAGACCAAGCTACATACGAGACCCAGAAAGAAAAAACAATCAATGCGGTTGCAATTAGAAGAATGCTGAATAGTGCCTCTGAAATTTCCATTTACCCACCACCGGGTATCAGTATCTCTGCCCCCCACTTGTCTCGTGCGCGCGCCCCCACATCCCGCTCGTCATCCTTTTTTTTCTGAGCGTCCCTTCAACGCGTCCCCGTGTTGGAGTTGGAGGACGCTTGGGGTGTCATGGGGTCAGCTACCTTGCCTCCGCTTAAGGCGGAGACTTGGTAGCTTCATCCCCTCTTCGGTCCCGCGCGCGGGAGCCCACACCTCCGTTAACGGAGGTGTCCCCTTGCGGGGTTCCGGAAGAGCCCTTGCGGGCTGTTCCGGGGGAACGGAGAAGCTAGGATAGTAGCGCTTTGGGGTGCTCCTCCAGCCACTTCAGTAGCGCTTTAGGAAGCGCTTCGTTCTTTGTTATTTTGGCGTAAGCAAGCGCCAACGCGAACGTCGCCATCCTGTCTCTGTTCCATTCCAGCCCGCATTTTTGGCATCGAAAGATTCGTTTGGCTACTTCTACTCCCTTGGATCCGCACTTCGGGCAGAACTTGCCGGAGGCGCGGAGCGACAGGAACTGAGCCCCCTCATAAAGAGACAAATTCCTTAGTAACTTTGACACTCTTCGTATTAGGCCGTTATGTGCTGTGAAATATGTGACTTCGTCAATTAGAATAACTACTTCTCTGTCTTCTTTTATTGCGTCTCTGATTGTTTTTCTCATCCAAGCAGCTACCCTTCTCTTCCATTCTTGATTCAATCTTTTCTCTTTGCTTAGGCATTTTCTGTAAAAGTCTTTGGCCCTCTCTGGCGTCAGCCACAGACCAAATACTTGGTCTGTGGTCTTTTTTCCGGCTATGCTCTGAAGTTTGGCTGAAACTCTACGCAGGAATGTGGCATTCGGCGGCTTGAAGGTAGGCCCTCTAGCCACCTTTATGTTTTCGCCATCAAAGCTAACTAGTGTTGTAACTAATCCATGACTAGTGTTTTCATCGAAACAGATAAGCAAGGTTCTTTGTTGTTCCATATCCTGTTTTCGCCCTATGTTTTCCCGTCTGGCGATTAACCTAAGAAAACCTTTCCTTGTAATTTGGACTACAAAGTCGGGCCTTGCTTCGATACAATTCTCCTCAATTAGTTCCCTGCAGACGCTCTTTCGCAACGGTACTTTCACGTCGTAGCTGGGGATGTTCAATTCACATTTGGACAGGTCGATGACACAGGGCGAGCTTTTATTCCCCCTTATGGTGCCATCTGGCATTTTGAAACGCAGTGGCAAATACACTGCTGGCGGATTGGGCATCGTCCGTTTCCCAGCCTCCTTGACCATTTTCAATACGTTTTGCCACTCAGATATCCACGCTTCCCTGTACAACAGTGTTCCCTTAGTTCTGGCATGACCATTAATGACATCGTGGAAGAGTTGCCTTAGCTTCCCTTTTGTCTCCGTGCCAATCTTTATTTTCCAGACCCTCCACCCCTCCTGCCTTTTTTTATTGTCCATAATCCCACCCTTCGTTGGTGGGTGGGGCGCCCTGTGCGGGCGCGCTGGGCAGGAGTGGCTGGAGGGTCTGGCGATGAGTGTTGGGTTGTTGCTTCCCCGTTCCCCTAAGGGCTCCTGCACGCGGGACCCTGGGCGCGCGCCTCCCAGTAACGGTTCGGCTCGAAGCCACATCCGCAAGCCACGGGGCGGGAGCACCCCATGGCTCAATACCCCGGGCCCGGCTCCCGGGCACTGCTACGCTAGGGGCGACCGTCACCCCATACGGGGCTCATCGCGTCGGCTTCACCCTACCCTCTTCGGGTTCGTCCACCCATAGGCCGGCTCCCCGTGGCTTTTGCCACGGCTCACCGCGTACCCGCGCCGGGGACGGGTACCCCAGCGGCACCGCCCGGCCCCACCCCCTAAGCATTGCAGTCTAGGCATACATGTGCATAGTAATCAGAGAGTCTTCAGAGATGCAAGTTAGGCGTAGCCACCCACCCGCTTTTCCCGCTTCCCCCTAGCCACGGATCCACCGTTCATCCTTCTCAGCGGATCCGCGACCCTCACTGGCCCATCCCGGCTTCGGGGCACAGCCCCTACACTCGGCGCAGGCAAGGCACAGCCATGCCCGCGGGGCCTCGCTCCACCCCCTCACGTGGGGGCGCCACCCTGTGAGGGTGGGGATGGATTTGGGGAAGAGCGGGAAAAGAAAAAAAGATAATTTTAGACGGGTGGGTGGGTCAAAGATTATTATAGGTTGCCGTGTAATAATGTATTTTACTTGATTTCCTACTCGATCAATGTTGAAAATGGTTAGGGATAGGGGCCCGGCGACACTTTCGCCCCACTCTCGCTGTTATGCGCGCCCAAGATCCCACCTAACGTTTTAGCATCGATGCATCACTGTTTCACTGGTGCCCCACATCCCTCCACGGGGCCACTCGCGGGGCCAGTGCAGGCGCATCCCCCGCGGAGTTCATCCATCTAGGGGCTACGCTACAAAGAGACCTGTATTGCGTAGCCCCCTAGACACGTGTCTTCCTCGCCCCACACTTGTGGGGCTCGACACGGCCAGCCAATAATAATTATTACTAGCCCAAAAATATAATTTTCTATTTACATATGTAAAACCTTCTGCCACGCGTCAAGCCCTGCCTAGAAAAGGGTCTTCTCGGCTTGTCACAAGCCTAGGAGGCTCTGGGCTAAAGCGGGCCAAGCGCCGTCTCTAAAACATAAATACAAGTTTATCCACTAGGATATGCGGGCTCAGCTTGGTGAATCTGGAGGAGTGGGATGAAGATGAGTTGGAGAGGGGCACAGAAGCTGTTAATTCATTGCTCGAGAAAGTGGGAAAAGGGGAGAAAATATCATTTCTGGACTTTGCGCCGGAGTTCAAGAAGATCCTGAGGGACAAAACATACGGCATGTGGAGGCCTCCCGGTGATATTCAAGTTATGCTTCGGAGACACGTGGCAAATTTGGCCAGCATGCTTGACAAGGGAAAGCCCGTCCCATCGGTTCTCCTCGTCCCCTTAGAGGCTCGCAGGAGCAAAGCGGATTTTATTGAGTACTACGGGCTTGTGCCAGAGAAAGGAGGCCTCTCCTATGATGTTTTTCTCCAGGAAATAAGGGAGGGAAGAATTCTCCCAATTCTCACTGAAAATCCTACCCAATACAGGGCAGATTTATATCAAGAGATACTGAGGGCATGTGAACAAGGAGAAATACAACAGCCCCCTCCCTTTTTACCGGCTAGAGTATCGCTTTTCATGGCGAAGTTCTCGCTTTCTGTATCAGCTATCCAGGAGGGAATCCCACCAGAGGAAGGATGGAAAGATCTTGTTCTGCAAAAACACCCGGAATACGAATTTAAATTATGGCTAGAGAAGGTAATGAGTATTCTCCCTGATAAAGAAATACAAAATATCCAGAAACAATATCGTCTCCCGCACGGGAATAAGGAATATGTGGCTTCTATTATCGCAACCAGTGCCCATAACCTGTCAATATTTGGCTTTTCCAGCCTAGTCAATCTCTCTCTGGAGCTTCTCAAAAAAGATCCCCCTTTGGGTTTTGAGACTTTAAAGGCTTACGATACCTACCTGCTTTACGGCTACTCAATTGGCTTAGGCGGGCTCCTGACATACGACAGATTTGATTTAGAAGTGATGACAATATTGGGAATTCTCAGAAAGAGACACCTAGTGGCTAGGTTCTTAGGAACCATTAGAAAAGAGGAGAGGGGCACTACGCCACTCGAAGAAGAGACTGTTATATTGTCTCCTGCCGACTTCAGCGTAGTTGGGGGTGCGGTCGAGCTCCCCATCGTTGCGAGGTTCGACGTGGATGACCTGAGAAACGCGCTGAAGAGGGAAAGGGACAAGGAGCTTGAGAAGAACATGCTTGAAGCAATGAGGGCTTTCCAGAGCTACGACTTCGCGAAGTTCCGCGAAAAAAATGAAACCATCAATGAAATCATAGCTGAGAGGATCGCCAAGGAGACGAGGAGCTACTATAGGAGGAGCAAAATCGTGGAAGGAACGTTTATCGCAGGGGGAACTCTCACCCTAGCGGCGGGCGCCATGGCCGTGTACCAGTACCTCCAGCCCCTCCTTTCTTTCTACTCAGCATTCGCAGGTAAAACTTTCGAGGCAATGATAAAGAAGAGAGAAGACGTGGCAAAGTGGCTCGTCTCCAGCTGGCCATTCCAGCAGAAGGGCCTCCCATTCTACCTGTGGCTCCATAACATAAAGCCCGACAAAATCCAAAAGGCACTAAACGCATAGACACCGCTCTCTGCGGCCCGAAACAAGTAAACCTAGGTTATCATTGGCAATTAGCAAAAGCGCGCGCTAAGCGCTACGCGCTGTAGGAGGCGTAAAGCTAAAAGCTAGCTTTCAGGGCCCCAAATACTCTGGTAAGATACCCGATATAGTTATTCTAGATGAGAAGGGAGTCCCACAACTCATAATAGAAACAAAGAGGAAATCTGATGTCAAATATGAGGATATTTATGATCCTCTGGGGAAAGCGCCCATAGCTCAGGCACTATGTTACGCTGCTCTAGCTCTAGACCACTACAACATGAATAGAACTCCTCTTTTCGCCACTGCGAACAAGAGCGTGATTATTATCTTTAGAGGTGTTGAGAGGGGAGAGCTGGAAAGTCTGCTGGATGCTGGGTGCTGTCGTGAAAAACATACTTCACCGGAGGACTGGACGAAAGCCCTTAAACACGGGGCATATGAGAGGCTGGTTCAAGAGTATATCATAGCGCGCGCTAACTAGAATAAGATAAAGTTTTCTCTAGTGCGCTATAAGCTACTCTTCTTCCCCTAGGCGCCGTTGTCTGCGGTAGAACATGACTGCCGCTATGTGTGTGCATATCCTTGCCTGCCTTACGTATCCGTATGCGTGTGTGAAGCACGTGCACTTGTACTTGTCGCCGTCGAGCCAGACTAGGTAAGATGCGTGTCTGTCCCCTAGCGCGGGGACGCCTTGGACTAGCCATGCTTTGACTCTCAGGTTTAGGGGCTTGACGGTTTGGAGCATGTAGCGCGCTAGGCCCCTGGCGACCCACTGTGGTCTGCCCGCGAAGCTGACTGTAAGCTCGTTCACGACTTCGCATACGCTGTCCCTGTCAAGGCCCCTTACACACCTCCTTACCTTTTCCCTCGCCTTCTTGAGTGCAAACTTTACAGCCCTCTCGTCTAGGTAGACCCTACCCATTAAGAAGCGCCCACACACCCTTCCTCGTGATGCTGACTGTCTCCCTGCCCTCCAGGAATCCGTAGAGCAGGAGCTTCTGGAAAACGCGCGCCAGCTCCCTGTCTCCGAGGCTAAAGCTCTTGAAAGGCACAGCCCCACTGCTGAACACGTCGCTCAGTATCCCCTTTGCATGTTCCAGCTCCTCGCCCCGGAAGAGAACCTCTAGCGGGCTTCCAAGCCTCCTCGGCTCGTGCTTAATGTCTCCCACGTCACTGCAGGGCGAGACATACTCCTCAAACCTTATAGTGTCACCCACATCTGGCAGGCCCGTCTTAGATGCATAGCTACCCCCGAGCCCAAGGAGCATCATACTCCTTATATAATTCGACCTCTTTGCCGGCACAGCCTCGTCAAAAAAGACGCTCGGCGCTCCGGTCACAACTACGTCCACTTCTAGCCCTGCCAGCATGGATGCCACCTCGTCGCTCAAGAAGGGCAACTCCAAAAGTATGCTCGGCTTTTCCCGGTTTTCCCTTGCACCCTTCACGAGGCTCAGGGCCCCTAGAACACCAAGCGCGACATTCGGGTAGCGCATGACTGGTTGCTCTGGAGGCCTATCATAGGTCACGTTTCTAGCTAGGCTCCACCAGTAAAGGTACCTCTCAAGGGAAACAACTGCCAGCTCCTCGAGCCTGCAGGACCCGAACTCCAGCTCTGACATTCTTACGTCTGCGTCGTACGGCTGGACGAGTAGCGAGAACTCGTGGCATAGGCTGGGGTCGATGTACAGCTTGCCGCCGCACCTATACGTCAACACGTAGTCCTTCTTGTCCTTGGGCCTGTTGAAGTATATCCTCACTTCCAACCACCACGGCGTAGAACTTTCTCCTCTCCTTCCCAGAGCCCTCAACGTTCATCTTGACAAGCCACACCCGGTTCCAGTCGTCAATTATCGTTAGACCCCTGCCTATGAGCTCGCCGAGCTCCCTGCTTAGCCTCGCGTGGCTACTAATACTGTAGCCATGCATACGCATAAGCCTGGCAATCTTCGCTATGTCGAAGCTATAGCTGTTGCTTTTTACACTGGACAAGAGCTCCCTGAGAAAGTCGTTTAGCTTATTCATACATGTAATCAGAGCGAAATAATTATTTATCCTTTACGCATATACATACACATGTACATCCCCGGCATAAAGGAAATAGTCCTGTTCTTCCTGGCAGTCCTACTAGCAATTATAGCCCTAGTCACCCAGTCCCCCCTCGCCCCACTACTAGCACTAGCAGTCCTAGCAACATACTACACCTATACAAATAGGCTCCTCATACTCGAGCTAGTCTACAGGGACAGGATACTCCTCCTCTTCCCCCTAAGCATCCAAGTAAAACAGGTAGACGGCAGGGGAGACCACCTAGAAATCAAGGAGAATAAGCGGAGTTACTTCGTGGCTTTCTTAAAGGTAAAGGACACCGACCCACCCACGCCCACGCTTGGCAAAGCCGCCGAACGCGCACTGGCATCACTGTACCACCAAGCCGTTGACACAGGCGTCGTCAGCGTCTTGAGGGAGGGGGGCTACGACTACTACGTGTACGTTAAGGCAGGGGATAGGAGGATCCTTAAGGCTGCGCTAGCGGACATCCGCAGACAGCTCCTAGCCCACGGGGTCTATGTTGAGGCTGCCGACCCCCAAGAGGTTACCTCAGTCATACTGAAGCCTGGAAAAGAGTTCAAGCTCACGGTTCCGCTCTTTACTACCGCGATTGTCGCCTTTTTCGTGGCTTCCGCGCTCCTCGGCACGTCGCTACCAGCAGTCCTAGCCCTACCCCTGTTCGTGCTAGCACTCTACGAGCCCCGTATGCTTAAAGGAAAGACCGAGTTCGCGGTGGAGCCAACATTCTCGCTGAGGAGCAACATCGCCGCCAGCGAGGCGCAGGCCGAGACCATGGCTTCAAGCGCCAGGACAACGGTGCTCACAGCCCAGAGCGGCTACATTATTGCTTCGCTGAAGCCGGTTGACACGGCGCTCCTCGAGGCGAGAGCAAAACACGCCATGGAGGTGGTAGAGAGCGCGCGGGGTGGTGTCTCAAAGGTCATGCATGAGTTCGACGCTATGCGCACAATATCTATGTGGCGCGCGTTGCAAAGCGGGGCTACGCCTTTCCTTGCATGCTCCTCGGCAACGCCTGAAATAGCCCGCGCCCTTCAGACAAGCGGGCTGGCGTTAGGCTTACCTTCGCGTATAAACACACTTTGCTCGTTTGGTCTCTTATCCCTCGACACGGCAAAGAGCCTCTACGTATCCTACCAGCTCGTCTTCCTCGCCCCCCAGGTCTACAACAGACCAAGAACCAGTAAAACATCCAAAGCGATTTTCCTTGGACACGGCTTGCGAAGGGATGAAGAAGTGTGGCTCGAAATCGACAGGCTGGAGAATGTCCACGGCTACATTGTGGGTCCATATGGTAGCGGCAAGTCTACCACTGCTAGAACCCTCGCTCTACGAGCTTTGGAGAAGGGGCTTGTCCCTCTGGTCGTGGATCCAAGCGGTGAGTACCGCAAGTTTGCTAACTTAGCAGGATGGGAAATCATAGACCTTTGGGACAGGCAACTCGACATATCACACATGCGAGTTAGCGACCTAGCCACAGCCTTCGACTACATTTCACCCCTCTCAGACGCCGAGTACTTTGAGCTCAAGCGTGCCCTTGAAGCTGGAGACATTTTCACAGCGCGCATAAAAAAGCTCGAGTACATAAAGGACTATTTCAGCAAGCCATCAATAACTGTTGAGGAGCTACTCGACGCCGAAAAACCATTCATCTTGTGCCTCGGAAGCACAAAAGAAGGAAAATACGCCCCTGTCCCCATCGACATCATGCGCTTCACGCTAAGCGTCCTCCTTGCTCAAATGAAGGACTATGTCCTTAACCGTGGCCTCAGCGAGCCGAAGTTCTTCCTCATAGTGGACGAGGCACACCTCTTCGCTAAGCCCCCGCACCTCGAGCGCGAAACAGAGCTCACAACAATGGCACGAATGTTAAGGAAATTCGGTCTCGCCATCGTCCTCGTAGCCCACAACTTCAAGGACATAGACGACACTTTCCTCACGCAAGCTGGCTGGCGCATAGCGATGTCGCACTCCGACCCCCGGTACGTCAACGACGCAGAACACTACTTCTCCCTACGTCCGGAAGAGGTAACATGGTTCAGTAGGGGCATAAGAGGCAGGGCGATACTTAGGCGAGGAATTGAGCCCTGGAATATACTTCTCGAGGTCGAGCCAGAAGAAATAGCAAAAACAGAGAAACGCTAATTTTTCGCATCGTTGGCGTTTACATACGCCTTTAGCTCGACGTTGCTCTTGACTGTTACAACGTACTTTTTATCATTGTGCTGGTCTCCCCAGTGTTTGAAAACGTAAACCTTGTTCCCCACTTTTGTATCCTTTACTTCCACTGTAACCTGGCTACCGCAGTCCACCATTTTCTCGATCTTTCCTTGCTGGTCTGTCTCCAAAGCCTCTCCATTAACTTCTACAACTACACCTTGAACCACTTCCTCACCCTTATCGCTAACCATAACTACCTTTACAGTAAGCTTGCATTTATGCTGGTCACCGGCACCAGACCCTGTGGACTGCTTTAAAGACTCTGGAGAACTTTTCTCCATTGCTGGAGACCCCTGCGGCGTCGGCACATCTTTCCGACTTTCTTCCTCCAACGTTTTAACAGGAGTTTTGTATTCAACCAAAACTTCTCCTGTAGCAGTTTTAATGCTTCTATTTTTCTTTTTTGTGTCCACAGCTCCTGACTCCACATAAACTTTGGTCACGCCCATACCTTTACTTTGTCTTAATTGTGATGCAAGACTCTCGAAACTTGTTGCAAGATCTGTCTGCCCTATCTTTCTAAGTAATTTTGCTACATTTTCCACAAGTTCTGCTAGGCCTTCTAGACCTTCTCTAGAAACTTTCTCTCTAATCTTTTGTTCTCTATTCATAATCTCTTCCAAAGAAACGGAGTCTCTGTTTTCAATATTCTCTATTGTCTCCTCCACCTTTACTTCCAGTTGATACAGAACCACTTCTACTTCAGGGTCGTCAATTTCGGGATCATACTTGCGTAGCTGCTCAGGTGCTTTAAGGATATTCTTAAGTGCTTTTAGCTCGATTATTAACATGCGTGGTGCTTTTACTTTTTTCTTAAACTTAAAGATCGAGGTCATCATTTTCTCGACTTGCCAGGAAGAAAAAACAGTTTTTAAGGATTCGTTTCAAAAAATTATTAACATATTCCTGTAACATATCCTTCGCGCGCTAAACGTTGCAAGATTCCACCAGAACAGTAAGTGCTGTTTAGAGATGTCTTCATTTATGGCGTGCTCGGCGTTCAAGAAACATCCCAGCGTGCCATATTGAAATGAGATAAGAAGCAAGTTGAGTAAAAATTATTAATGTGTTCTAGCAACATTTTGCTGATCACCATGATAACATATACAGTCAAAAAGCTGGGCAACATGTCTCTCGTCGAGTTTGTCATTGAGGGCGGAGTCCTTGACCCTGCAAAGCTCGCCGAGGCCGTTCAGCGCGCGCCACAGGTCGAGGGCACCTGCTTGGTCTGCATTAGCGGTAGGGGGTCCATATGGCTCTACGGCTCCCTAATTCACATGTATCATTACACAAAAGCAGTTGCGGTGTTCGAGCCAAGGCTTTCAAAGTGCATAGTCGTAGCAACACACGACCCAGCATACAAGGTAGGAGACCAAATACCCGTACAGCAATAGCGCGCCTAAACTTGTAGCATTATTCTTGTGTAATCTTTTCTGGGTGTTTCTGGTCGACATCCTCGTTCTCCTAAACAAATATATATTTGCACATGAAAATTATTATTGATTGGGATGGAAAAAGAGGAGGAAAAAGAACTTGAGCAAAAACTCCGGGAAAGCGGCGTAGGGCACACAGTGATTCAGAAGCTGAAGGCTCAGGGTCTCCTCAGCATGAGGGGGCTACGTTTCATTGTCGCATTAACGAGCGACGAGCTCGTAGACTTCCTCGCGCTTGGTAGCTATGAAACTGCCAGCAGGCTTCAGGAGAACGCAAAGAAGATAATAGGATACGACGACAGGGTTCTAACTGCGGGACAGTTGCTCCAGATCATCGAGCAGGAACAGCCAAAGCTAACCACCGGAGTTAAGGGCCTAGACGCACTCCTAGGCGGAGGTCTCTACCCCGTCGAGATCTACGAGTTCGCTGGCGAATACGGCACGGGCAAGACACAGATCTGCCACCAGCTTTCCGTCACGGCCCAGCTTCCAGAAGAAAAGGGCGGACTAAACGCCAGCGTCGTATACATTGACGCGGAGGGTACATTCAGCCCCCAGCGCATAGCAAGCATCGCGAAGCGCTTCAACGTTGAGGGGGCCTTAGAAAGGATCTACGTGTATAGGCCGCTCAATACGGGCGAACTGGAACGCTTTGTCAAGTTCACTCTAAACACGTATCTAGACCAGGGCGCAAGGCTGGTTGTCGTGGACAGCATCATCGTCCTCTACAGGGCACAGTTCCGGGGGATCGAGTGGCTAGCGCGCAGGCAACAGGCCATTAACTATGTCCTCGACTGGCTGAAGAGGTGGGCTAGGCTGTACAGCGCTGTCATAGCCATAACAAACCAGGTTCTCACACACCCCCTGCCGAGCGGGATAGCCCTCAAGCTACCAGCAGGCGGGAACATTATAGCGCACGCATCGACGCACCGCTTCCTCATGAAAAAGGCTGGGGACACGTGGCTTATGGAGGTTCTTGACTCGCCCAGGCTTGCGAAAGGCGCGACAGCGGAGTTCACTATCAAGGACGACGGCATTTGGGATGCATGAGCCTGTACAAGTACAAGCTACTCAGGCAGGCCCTGCTGAGATACGAGCGCGCCAAGCAGAGCAAGGAAATGTACTACGTCTCCGAGGTGGCCAGAGGTAGCAGGGGCAGAGGCTTCGGGGCAGACATCGGGAGAGAAGTCCACAAAGCCTTCTGGGGGCTGGATCCCGAGGTTATACTCGGCACTGAAGAGGTAAGCCTCCCATTTCCCCTCGCGTGGAGGTTCAGGTTCGGGTGGCTTCTCGGCGTCGCAGACTTGGTCACATTCAAGAATGCTATCCCCACAGAAGTCGTGGAGGTCAAAAGCTATGACGCCGTAAAAACGTATGAGGCTACACAGGCAAGCCTTTACGGCTTATTAATCGTGCTGAACTTTGCCGTTAAG
The DNA here is from genome assembly GCF_038871435.1 of Thermofilum sp. Classification (NCBI taxonomy): domain Archaea; kingdom Thermoproteati; phylum Thermoproteota; class Thermoprotei; order Thermofilales; family Thermofilaceae; genus Thermofilum; species Thermofilum sp. The sequence continues at coordinate 270,220 of NZ_JAVZIC010000001.1, read as the reverse complement.
CCAAAGGTCTGCGTCAAGACCCCCAAGGGCATGGTCGTGGTGGCAGACTGGGAAAATCTTGCGCTCCAAACCCTGAGCGTGGTCAGGAAACAATTAAAAAGCCGTGTAAAATAATTATTATGACATTTTATGTCATGCATAGAATGCGAAGAGTCATGCAGATCCGAGTACGGCGAATGCCTAGATGACTGCAGGACCCGTTTCGGCTACTGTCTAGAAGACTGCCTTGCCAGCGCCGATGACTCATCATTCAGGAGCGTAGTCGCGGTATGCATAAAAGAATGCAACGCAGATCTCGAAAAATGCAAAGCCACTTGCAATTCAGACCTAGACATATGCACAGATTTATGCCGGCGGGCGCTAACAGATAAACAGAGCCTACGTGCGCCCGCTTGCCCCTAACCCTATTCCAGCAGTTGCTTGCATTTGCCTATTACCAGTTGCTAGTGGTTGCTAGCAGTAGCTAGCAGTTGCTCGCCAGCAGTCGCTTGCTGTTGCTAGTAATAGCTAGCAGTCACTGGGGAAGCTAAATGCTGGGAAAAGTTGCATGGGAAGAGTTGCTAGCAATTACATGGGAAAAATTTATTATTTTGTAAGGCGCCATGATAGCGTGGCTAGTAGCGGTGCAAGGTGCCCAAAATGTGGCGGCCAGGGCAGGCTGATAGGCGAAAACAGGTTCCTGTGCGAGCAGTGTGGGACAGAGTTCTATGCCTGCCCGATATGCGGGGCAACATTCTTCTCGCCCCAGCAACTTGGCGGCCACATGAAGTACCACAAGAGGGAGCGAGAGAAGAGCCGAGACCCAGTCCTCGACACTTTGCAGGAAATAGTGAAGAGGCTCGACATGCTTGAAGAGAGGCTCGACAGAATAGAAAAGACCCTAAACAGCCTCGCCGCCATGCCGAGGCTGGAAACTAGCCAGCCGACAAGCGAGGAGTTACCCTCCTTCGCTAGGGACAACCCATGGCTCAAAATACTCTCAAGACGTTGACAAGTCTTCCTAGGCGCCTCTTGTTCAGGGAGAGACAGCTAGAAGAGGCTGTGAAGCTCATAGAGAGGCGTGAAAGCTTCGTGGTTATGGGCCCCTTTGGCACGGGGAAGACCACTCTCGTCAGGATGGCCCTCTCAAGGACAACAGTTCCACATGTCTTTGTCGAATGCATGAACTGCCGCACATACACGTGCATAAAGAGAAGGCTCGACCCTGGAAGACTCGTGGTTCTAGACGACTATTCCCTCGTAAGGCGCACCCCAGAGTTGGCATTCCTAGTCTCAAGCCTCCCATTCAAAATAGCAACCGTAAACACCGGCTTCACAGCAGAAGAGCTTGGAAAATTGAGAGTTATAGAGATGCCTCCCTACACCAAGCAGGAGATCTTCGAGATACTCGTAGAGCGAGTTGTGGAGGCGAACCTACGCGTAGAAGACAGGGAAATAGAGAAATGTGCAGAAAAAGGCCGCATGGCCGGCGGAAACGTCCGCGTAGCTTTACTGTGCCTGGCAGGCTACCTCTAGGCGGCTTCTCGGCGGGGGCTTAGCGCCCTGCTCATCCCCACGTCCCCGCAGAGCGGGGCTTGTCGTCGCATGTGCCCCCACTCCCGAGCCGCCAGCCTAGCCGCTTGGTAAATGTGCTCAACCGCAGGCTTGTCTAGATCAACCTCTATCACAGCCATACCTGTAAACCTGTTTACTGTCCCCGGCAAGGCGAATACCCTCGTAAGGTCCCGCAAGACGTTGTAGTGCGCCCTGTCTATCCACGTTAACTGTGAAACCAACAGCCTCGTGTAGCGGGCCTTTGCCTGCGCCATAAGCCAGACAAGGTCCCTGAGTTCTCTCGGCTCTCTGCCTACCCAGTCCCTCCAGTCGAAGTCAAGAACCCATAATTGGTAGCCCCTTCTACCCGTGAAGACGGCCTTTATGCTTGTGTAGTTCTGCCTCAGCACGTCCCGAGCCCCAAGTGCGAGTAGCCTAGCATATTCAATTTCATCCTCGTAGAATCCCTCCAGCCCGCGGAATATGCGCCTCACCAGAGGCTTACGGGACATATAGCCGTCAATATCTACGCCGAAATCCGTTCCAATCGGATATGCTAGGTGCAACGAGCTTAGCGGGCCAACCCTCCATGGAAAGACATACCTTGCGAGGCTGACATACGCCTTTACGTAGCTATAGCGCTCAAGCTCGTTGACACTCTTCACTTCACGCTTGACCTTAACCCAGCCACATTGAGTTCGTAGCCTTACGTGGCGCCACCTAAGTTCCAGCCACGCCATCTCTAAGCCACTGCTACGGCTTTTCTCTTTGCCTTCTTTTTCCTCCTATAGGTCTCCACAAACAGCCCAATGAGTCTTATCTCCTCCATTGCTTTCCATGCCCGTCTAACCCATCTCCTTATCTTTTGCTTACGCTTCTCTTCCAGCGCCACGTGCAGATGCTCCTCTCTCACTCTTATAAACAATGAAGACAATAATGTGTCGGGAGGGGTGAAGACCGAAAGTAAAATTATACGCCAAACATCCTTGCAAGCTCCTTTGCAACGCGTAGCCCGCACTCAGTCAAGATGTATGCAGTGATCCTCTTCGACCTGTATGTAAGCGTGATTTTCCTGACAAGACCCCTTTCCTGTAGAGAATCTAATACGCCTAGGGTCTTTTTTGAGGATGCAAAATATTTGCCCTTACCAAGCGCAAGGCTTACCTGTGAAAATAATACCGCGTCATACTTCGACATGAAAATTAGGGTGACGATCTCGTCGTCCTTTTCGCCGTTTATAAGCTCCTCTACTATCTGCTTCACTTTGCATTCAATATATTCGTCGCTAGACATACACTATTAACGCCGACAGGTTAAACATATTGTTTATATTTGTAGAATATTTTTAGGATAGCAAGCCCTATTTATTCCATGGTGTTCTTGGTATAGATGAATAAGTATGGAACAAATCACACTTATAAGTATAGATGAGTTAGTGCCTAGCTGGATAAACGTCAGGCAACACGTGGATCAAGAAAGAGTCCGGGCGCTTGCCGAAGACATAGCTATTAGGGGCCTCATCAACCCCCTCATCGTTAGAAAAGAAGGAGACAAATACGGAGTAATCTGTGGCAGGATGCGCCTAGAAGCTATAAGGCTCTTGAGGAAAGAAAAGCCAGAAGCCTTCGAAAGGTTTTTCGCACAAGGAGTCCCCTGCGTTGTTAAAGAGCTAGACGACCTAGAGGCGCTCGAGCTGAGCCTAAGCGAGAACCTACGCCAGAACACCCTAACGCCGGAAGAGGTAGGCCAGGGCCTCGCGAGGCTCGCAGAGTTCGGACTAACAGAGGAAGAGATAAGCACCAGGCTACTACTAGACATAGCTATGGTTCGCAGGGCCCTCATGATCTACAGGCGCGTCAGTGCCATGTCAAACCTCGTCGCAAGTAGCAGGCCCGGCAGGCCCCCCGTAAAGAGCGGCACAAAGAAGAGCATCAGTAGGAGCGGCGTGGCCTCGCTTCTAAGCGTCCTGGAGAAGAAGGAGAAGAGGGGAGAGATAAGGCCCGAGGAGAAGGAGCGCGTCCTCGAAGTGGTGAAGAATGTTGCACAGACGAAGCCCCTGAGCACGAGCGAGCTCGAGATAGTTGCGAAGAAGATTGAAACTTTTCCAGAGATTGTCAAAGACACCAGCAAGCTTAGAGAAGTAATAGAGCAAGTAGTCCAGATGGACACCGTCTCCAGGGTCATAGCGCTGAGGCGGGACATAGCCAGAGACGTTGAGCAATACGCCGAACAGAGGCAAATAACCTTCGACGAGGCTGTAAACCAGCTCCTAGAAGAAGCCTTGAAAAACATGAGGAAAAAACAGAAGAGCTAAATTAATACCAGAAAACAGGTCATAACGGAAAACACGAGTGTTTTCAGTTATAGCTTGTCCTCAATGAGAAAAAAACTCTTCTGGAAAAACGCTCTCTTCCTCCATGTTCCAGTCCGTGCGTTCCCTCTTTTTTCGCCGGAGTATTCTCTCTTGCTCATCTATGCTCTGCTTTGCAAGCCTCTCCATCTCTTTGAGCATTTTCTCGACCTCGTCCTCCCTCCTCGACAGGAGCCTCTCGAGAACCCTACTCAGGAAGCTCATGTAGCGCCACCTTTCCAAGCTTCACAAAACTGTAGCCCTGCAGGCTGGTGCCCAGTTTCTCCTTTATTTCTCTATACGTCTCGCCGGCGCCCTCGCCGCGGAACGTGAATTGTAGGGTTTGAGGAAGCAAGGATACAAAGTCTTCCTCCGGAATATGGAGCCCGCCCTTAAACAGTAGATGTAACTCCTCGCCACCGTAGTAGTAGACAGCGTTGACCCCTCTCTTTATACCCTGGTCTGTAAAAGTCTTGCCTGACTCGACAAAGAGACCTATCACGTCTAGTATGCTTGCATGTATCCCTGCGCTCTCGATTATTGTGTCAAGCCTCTTGACTGCGTCTTTTAGGCTGTTTGCATGCACTGTTGCAAGGACGGGAATTCCACTCCCGGCTGCCTCAAACCAAGATATGACTTCCTCACCTCGTAGTTCCCCGACGACTAAGAGGTCTGGTCGGTCAAATCTTCGCGTGACACGGATGTTATCGGTTACGGTGCGCTGGAAGCTGAAGTACTTCCTGACATTGCTAGCCACGTGAAGGGCTACTTCTGGTTGCTCCTCTACGATGCTTATCACCAATGAGGGAAAAATCCTGGCAAGCGTGTTTACGAGGTGTATTAAGAATGTTGTCTTGCCAGCGCCGGGCGGGCCATATATGAGCAAGCTAGACGGTATAGCTAGGAGCGTAACGAGTCGAGCAGTCAGCAATGGGTCGAAGTTCACGTTCTCTGGGGGAGAGAGCTTGGTCAGTGTTATCTGCCAGCCCCCGCTCAAAAGGGGCATCGACAGGTTCACCCGGAACCCGTGGTACTCTCCCGCCGCTTGGGGGTTCTTTTCGCTGATGTTTATTCCGCTAGTGATCGCTATCCTTTCAGCAAGCCGATCAACCAGCAACTCTCTCGGCAAAACCACCTTGTATCTTTTGTTAGCAACCGTTGCGATTATACTAGCCTGGCCATCAGCCTCGCTGATGAAGATTTCTTGGAGGCCAGGGATCTCTGTCAATGGCTGGAGTGGTCCAAAGGCCCCGTCCTCGATTCTTGGATAGACAGCTATAACGTCGTCGAGGAACATCAGGGAGCCAGAGCTTGTCCTAACAATGTTCCCAAGCCCCGAAGGCATCTCGAGCGTCTCTGCCCCCTCTAGGCTTCCACGAGAAGTCTTAGCTCGAGGAATGGGCTTCAAGCTGGGAAGCTTAACCTCTAGCCTTGGAACCTTTGGCTTTCCCAGCTTCAGGCTTGGAAGCTTCAGCCTGGACTTGTTTTCATGTCGCCTGTTCTTGTCTTCCGATACTTGTTCAGGCTTCTCTTTAACCGCGCCCTCTCCTATGATTTCTTTCGCGAGGTTTTTGTCAAGCTTGGCGCTGAAGAGCCCCTTCCTCATTGCTCTCTATACACCCATGGTTCTTAGTTGTTCACGGAGGCGCCTTAAAAGCTCGACAGCCCTCCTTTTTTCCCTTGCCTCTTTTTCAAGCTGTGCGGCTTCCTTCTCGAGCCCGGCAACCTTAGAGTCGAGGTCCTGAGCGAATCTTTTCAGTTCTTCGAGAGGCTTAAGGTCAATGTTTAGGGTTTTAGCGAGCTCCAAGAGCTCCTCGATGGGGCTACGGATAGGCCTAGAGACCTGAGGCGTTTGCATCTGTCCCTGTGAAGGTGCAACTCCTTGCGGTTGGGCTGATGCAGGTTGCGTAGATGTGGAGGGCTGTAAAGGCTGGAGTGGGGCTGGCGGTTGGTTTGCCGCGGGCTGTGCAGGCTGGCTAGACTTCCACTTTTGCACTTGTTCGAAGAAGTCTATTGCCTCTACGTCTTTGTCTTCCTTTTTGTCTCTCCTAAAAACGTGCATACCTCATCCATCTATTCTAGGCTCAAAAGAATTATTTATTTTTTACTCAGCACTAGCTTCGCAAGCTCTGTAACTGCCTGGACAAAGCCCGGCTCAACGTAGCTCAATATGTTCAATCTGTCACTGCTCAACAAGCTTATCGCCCTGCTGTACGGGACGACAACATATGGAATGTTATACCGCCTGGCAAACACGTCCATGTACTTTTTGTAGAGCTCGACCACCATCTGGGTATATGGCCTAGGGCAGTTCAGCGCCGCCACGACTCTTTTCCCCGAAAAAGTCACCATTGCCGAGCGTATGCTAGCAGTGCTAGGCTCGGCTACAACGAGGACCGTGTCGGATATCTCGAAGAAGGGGAGGTAGCGGAGCACAGCGTCCCTGTCCGTAAGCGCTGGAACATCTATGATGGTCACCGGGTAGTTCAGCGCGCGTATCCTCTCTGCCAGCTTGTCCACGTCTCCTAGGCCCCGGATACCGCGCGAGCTGTTTACAGCCACTACTAGCTCTACTCCAGCGTCCTCGTCTAGGACGGGCACCCTCCTCAGCGCCCGCGCAATGTCGTCGCTACCTGGATCCAGGTCGCTTAGGAATGGTGGCTCAGCGCTGGCACCGAGAAGGTAGCTAGTAGCCCCGCCCTCGCTCGAGCTGTCGACTATAAGCGTTGGGATTCTTTGTATAGCAGAGACTATGCCTATGCTTATGGCGAGTGTAGTCTTCCCAACGCCTCCCTTGCTTCCCGAAAACGTGCTTATAATCATAATTATTCCTGTTTTGAACATCACGTCGTCTATATTTATTTTTTACCCACCAAGCTTTGCCCGCGCTACTTTGCGTTTCTATGCATGGTTTTGTCCTCTCAGCCTTAGCAGTGGCTGTAGGTTTTGTCCAACGGGGTACTGGCTACTACTGGTTTTGTCCGGTTTTGTCCAGCAACGAGTCTAAATTGTGGAGACGGTTTTGTCCTGGCTGGGCAAAATTTATTTCGGAGTTTTGTCTAGCATGTAACTGTGAGAGTCAAGTGTCCGAAATGTGGCAAGGAGGGTGTCCTCGTAAGACACACTGTGAAAAGCAAGGGGCACACCTACGTCTACACCGCTGTGAAGCACGTAGACCACGGCCGCATTAAGAGGTGTATAATCTCCCGCGGACAAGAAACAACCACGATGAGCCAAGACGATATCCTAGAGATGCTTAACAGCCTCTACCAGCATGCAAGAGAAAAGGCTCGTAGCGGAGACCGGGAAGAACTGGAAAGGTTCCTCGCATGGATAGAGCGCAGGCTAAACCCCCTGATAGCCAGGATATACGAGGAGGCTAGCGCAATCTTAGAACAAAAAGAATAAATAAGACTCTATCAAGATAATTATTATGATGAGACAAAAGGTCTTTCAAAAAAGACGTGGAGCACTGCCACCGATCATTACCGTCCTCATTATAATTGCTGCAGTCATAGCTACAGGCCTCGTAGTCTGGTTTATGACAACTACTACGTCAAAAAGTGTGAGAACACCCATAGTAAGCGTAGTTGGCCAGCCCACGCTCTACGCTAACGGCCAGATCTACGTCACATTTAAGAACGACGGGACAGCCAGCGTGACTCTCCAGAACGCCACCATCGTCGTGCAGGACGTAAACAAGAATCCTGTGCCCTTCAGCTACTCCTCAGGACCCGCAACGCTGAACCCCGGGCAAAGCGCCAGCTATATTTTCAATTTCACAGGCAACTCCTTCAATTTCGGCAACATACCGGACGGAGCACTCGCCACGTTGCAGACCACCGATGGCTATCAGCTTAGCTTCGCCGTAGCAAAGCCCTAAATCACATGCTAGGGCAAAAAATAAATAATTGTTTTTCTTTTAATTATTGTATGTTGGGGACAGTTAAGAGGAGGGGCTCGCTACCCCCAATAATCATCGTCCTAGTGATCATGGCTGCCATAGTTGCAACAGGCCTTGTAGTTTGGTTCATGATTTCCACTACTAAGAGTGCAGTAAACCAGCCTATGCTTGAGGTTACAGATTCATACTACTTATCCAACAGCATCTTCTTTACTGTGCGAAACATTGGATCTGTAGACGTAACGATAAGTTCGATTTCCGTAACTTGCCAGAGCGGGGGCGCTGGTAGCAACGCTACTTCTACATCAATTCCTAAGGGGGCATCCCAGTCGATAAAGGTTTCTATGAATGGGACAGTCAATGACGGGGATCTCTGTGTAGCCCAGGCAACTCTTTCGTCGCCATCTTCCAGCCTAACACTCAGCTTCCGCGTGGTAAAGCCCTAAGCGGGGGGTGTTTTTCTTGTTTTTTAAGTGGCTTCGTAGCGAGGCAGACGCTATTCCACTAGCACTCATCATGCTCTCCTCTCCCCAGCTGCCTCTGACAACACTAGAAGAGCTCCAGAAGAAGGGCTTCTACACATACCTGCCTAATTTCGAGACCCTGCTTAGGGATAGCGACAGGGCTCTCGAGGGCTATTCGGGAAGAATGAAACGCGTATTGGAGGCCGCTATTGCTGTCCAGAGAAGTGGTAGCAGGGAAGCGCTTGAGGACAAACTGCGCGACGTAGTTACAGAGCTTAGAACTACGCTTGAGCTCAGCGACCTTAATATCTCTAACCTGTATACACTTGTCTCAACCTTTGTCAGCACAATGTCAAGCATGATCGTTGCAACGTTGGCGCTTGTCAGTTCTGGCGCAAGCACTGTAGCAATTGGCATGGCTCTCGTTGCCGCCCTCCTAAGCGCGCTCGCGGGAGCCGCAATATACCCGCTGGAGTTCAGTCTTTCGACGCCTCCTTGGAAAAGCTACTCACCGCTCCTGCTATTCCCCGTAGTCTATCTTGCCCTTACATACTTTAGAGTCCCCCTCCCCCTCACACTGTCTCTATCCGTTGCATCAATTTTTCCAGCAATAGTTCACCTTTATTACACTAAAAGGGAGATTGAGAAAATAAAGAGGACACGCGAGATGGTTAGAGTTGCGGCGCGTAGCGTGGGCAACCCCTACCAAGCCCTCGTGCGGCAGGGCTTCATCAAGGAGCCAGGAGACCTCTTGTCACGCGAGGAAAGCATCGCTACGGCTGCGCGCCTAGGCTTGTACCAAATACTTTTGCATGGGGGGTACGAGTTTCTAGAAAAACTCAACGACTACTTTTCGAATATAGTCGACTTCATATTCCGGCTGAGGTCGAAGACAAGAGTCTTCCTCTTATACGCTGTCCTAGAGACAGTCATTGTCAGCGCGATATACGGCTTCCTAGTAACAATGTTGCCGTTATTCTCGGAAGGCGGAGAGGTGCTCAGGCAGGCTGGAATGAGCGCCGCAGGCATACTAGAGCTGGAACAGAATATGGACTTCATCCTGGCGTCAACGGCTCTCGCGCTAAGCATAGCCACAAGTAGCGCGAGGGAGGGCAAGCCAACATTCTTCACCATGTATCTCCCACTCATCGGTTTTTCGCTTTTCGCCTCATATCTCCTAACACTTACGCTAGCCCCAGGGCTCTTCAGGTGACACGATGAGGATAGACGCCGCATTGGTCGGGGCTACAGCAGTCGTCGCGGTGGTTTTGCTACTCTTGTCCTATACAAGGCTGGAGAGGGGCTACGCCGGGGCTTACGACTGCTACCGCTCTGTAAACAACGAGGCATTGACAGCGGCCATCTACGTGGACAACCCAAACAATTACACGTCTAACCGGTTCCGTGTCACGTACTATTACAGTAACGGCACCACCGTCGTGAGAGGCGCAAGCATGCCTAGGGTTCAGAGCTACACGTACTACCTCACTAGCGATAACACGGGTGGGTTAGTCCTTGTCAAGGTCGAGGGCTAGCCTGACAATCCTATTCCTCTTTCTGGCCGTCCTTCCAGCCCTGCCCCTCTCTCAGCCAGTCGTCATACACCAGGTTGCCTGCTACAGTCCGAGCAAGCAGCGCGCGCGACACAAGTCAAAACCAGGGGTTCAACATGTCTTTCGTGATGCCCATTGCCCTCCTTATAGCCCTAGCACTTCTAGGCTATACGCTCTACAAGAAGAAGTACCGGTACATCGCATAACGGTATAACTCGTGGCTTTTCTATCATTAAATATTTAAGAACACCAAGAAACAAATCTTTTCGACTGGAATGCCGGGAATAAAGTTTTCACGTTCAACGCTTATACATAAGAGGGTAACCGTAGGGGCCTCCATTCTCCTGTTGGGTCTCCTGACTAATATGGCAAGCTCGAAACCAGACCCCCTCTGTGAGTTGTTCTCGGCATCATTAGTTCTTATCGGCTCTATCATTGTATTGGGTCCCAACGGGATTGTATTCGTAGTAACAGCGGTTGTCTCGTTTACTGACAAAATCCTTACAAGTATGATCGAATCATCAACAATATCTACGGATGCAGAATGGGTCAAATCAGAGATGAATAGATGCCTGGAGAGTTGCAAACACGGCAACAATCTTTGTTCATTTATCTGTTTCTTTCAAGTAATGCATAGATATCACTCTTATCGACAATCTAAGCTATGGTGAAATGTTGCATCTCGTAACGCTAAACTTTTAACCACGCCAAAAAACAATTCTACACATGCAGAGAAAAACCCTACTAGTAACATTGGTCATAGTTGCGATCATAGTCTCTGTATTCCTCTACTTCTTGCTCCAGCCAAAAACACCGGGCCAGGTTCCGGTCCAGACACAGCCAGCACAGCCCGTTGTAAACGCTACTAAGCCACAGCCGTCTCAGAACGCTACTCAGGTCCAGCCACAACTGCCAGCCCAGAATGTTACACAGCCCCAGCCAAAGCCCTCGCTGATCATGGCAACGATAGAGGCAAGCCAGGGTGGCAGGGTTCTAGCCAACGGTACAGACACGACAACATGGAACTCGACCAAGCCCTTCAAGCTGGTACTAGAGGCAGTGCCAGAGAGGTGCATGGCCCTCGACTACTGGCTCGTGAACGACACGAGGCTCTCCGGGGACAGGCTGAACCTCACCATCGCCGGCAACACAACTATCAAGGCGTTCTTCACAAAGGCGACGACCTACACCGTCGAGATAACGTCAAACTCCAGCAACGCGGTAGCCATTGTCACCGTCGACAATAAGGCAGTCTACACCCTCCCAGTAACCCTGCGCGTAAACGCGTGTTCAACAATCACCGTGAAGCCGTGGGAGACCCAGGAGCTGAGACCCCTAAACGGCACCCTCAAAGTCACCGTAGAGCGCGACACCACCTTGAGGCTCTTCTTCCAGCTCAAAGCCCAGCCCCTCGGGAGCCTGCCAGTCTACATAAACGGCACACTTACAGAAGCAAAAACGTGGCGAGACCCGTTCTTCGAGAGCAGGGGCACGATAGAAGTCACCAGCGACGGCTGGATACACCTCGTCGGAAACCCGTTAGTTTTCTTCATCTATATTCCCCCTAACTATACACATGTAAACGTCACAGTAAGGGACGTTGCCCCGCCACCAACCAACCCAGGCCTGACAGCACCCATAGAAGTCATAAGGTACTGTGACTGGGGCACCAGCCCATTCGCCTATGGTAAAGTAGTACCAATACATGTGAAAAAAGTCACGATAGTCTTCACCGGGTGCTATACACAGCCCTGGAACACTGCAGTTACTGGCAGGAGATATAACGTGGAACTTCCCGGGGCTATCGAGATAGACCTTCACGGTGAAGCATGGATAAAGATAGAAGCAAGCCCATGAAGACTTTTCCCTACATGTGGCATTATCTTTAAATAAAGGCTCTTTGTAATTATTTTCGATATTTATGAAGAAGAGACTCCTCGCCCTCCCTTTGATTCTCTGCATCCTAGCCATAACTACCGTCTACGCTGACGACTTCACCTGGACGGACGCTGTCTTCAGTCTATGGTATGACCTAAAACCAGGGCAATCAAAACCAGTAGCGCTTGGCTGGTATAACTTTACCGTATATAGTGGCAACTATGTTATCTACAACCTCTCGCCTAACTTTGTCACTCTGTATGTAAGATTTTGGCACGGGTGGGCGCAGTCTGTTATGCAGTATGAGGGTCCGGGACCGAAGCCGGTTTTATCTGGTTACGGCGAAGCCGTCGCTTGGTTCCAAGATGCCTTCGTATCTTCCATAAACACCACCTATCCCGATACACGTCAAGACCCGCCACTAGGTCCGAACAAATATCTCTATGAGACGATTAAACGCTCCTATGTGAACTCTACTTACTATGACAAAAACTACTACTATCAGTATGCCAGCGTGCAATATTTTGAGCTGATCCCCCCTAGGCATGATTATGCGTATTTTACCGGGCAAGTCACTAATCCAAACGCTACCGCACCTCAGAGCGCACAAGTCTATGTGGCAAGCCTCACGTCTGAGTTTTACTCGTATTCGGGAACAGGTGGGGGTAGCTCTAAGATCCCCACAAAGCTCAGCCTCATAGCCGTAAATACTGGTGGCGACAACATCAATGTTATTGCACGGCTCACTGACAACAATGGGAACCCCCTGTTCAACAAGACCATCTACTTCAACCGTAGCATTGATAACGTCCACTGGATACGACTTGGAAACGCCACGACAGACCCCTTGGGCTACGCCATAATCAGGGACAAGGGAAACTACACGATATATTATACGGCGTGGTTCCCGGGCGACAGCCTTTTCCTTCCTAGCTCCGCGACGACGACATACTATGTAGGTCCAGTCAAGTACACAGTCAGCATAGCAGTCCTCAACCAGGCCGAGGCCACCAACTTCACGGCTAGCATACAGGGAAGCTATATGGACTACGTGCAGGGCAGACCCGTCTGGAGACCATACATGGCCAGCCTCCACAGCCTCTACAATTCTTCATTCTCAGTTACAGCACGTATCATCAACGCCACGATGCTCACTACATCTATACAGGGCTACATTACAGATAAGCTGGTAGACTACATGCCCAAACAAACCCTAACCCCAAGAAGTGGATATGTAACAGCAGGCTACGGTAAATACCTGACCGGTCCATACCTCGTAAAGTTCCACCTCTGGATAGTCCCGGCACCTACCTATGGGTTCCCCTGGTTTAACTATTATGGCAGAACTACCTCGGGACAGTGGCCCAGGTTACCGGTAGCCCTAACCAACGTTGGCTACGACTACTACGGCAAAAGCTTCCAATACTTAAACAACCAGCAACCATACATATTGGCCTACACCTTCAGTAACGCTCAAATAGAGTGGTGGATATACAACGCGAGCCAGACATCTCTTGTATTTGACCACTGGCAAGTAGTCTACTATGACGGACTCGGTAAACACGTCCTCAACATTACAGACCCCACGCTGAGTTTCCCTGCGCCCCCAGGAATAGACCCCAATATGGGCATAACCATCACGGCGTATTTCGTGGCGAAGACAGGCAACCCCACGATCACAATCAATGTGGGCACCATGTATCTACCAGGAGAGGGCATCGCCACGCCGTGGCTAGAAAACACGTCTGGCTGGTCATGGAACGGCACCTGGACGCTAAGCGTTATGGAGCTCTACAGGGTAAACGAGCACATAGCAATGGTGTTGACTGACGGTAGCAACGTCAAGGTCATAGACCTCACCAACGGGACGAGCATAAAGGTCTACCTGCCCAGTGGCTGGAAGAACAACAAGTATGTCAAGGCAATGGGTCAGGTAAAGATAACACAGATACCTAACGATAAGAACACACTTACAAGTATGTTCCCGTCCGTCACAATCAACGGGCAGACATGGTACCTCGTCGCCCTTGCGGCGTGGAACCCCTACAAGCAGTTCAGTGGCGGATACGACACCTCGTGCTGGCTCGCAAACGGCACAACCCTAGCGGTCTACAACCTCACTTACACCTACACCTTCAAGAACGGGACCAGGGTAGTCTTCAAGGAGCTGGTAGTCGTCTCGAGCCTCAAGGTTGCTGTTAGCCCGCGCTACGGCTACGTAAATCTAAAACAATCCCTATTGTTGCAGATCACAGTGAAGTGGAAGTACCTGCCACCAGCCAAGACAGGGATACAGCCAAACCCGCCATCCAGCATCATCGGAGTAGCAGTAATAGGCACCAGGGTCTACAACGGCACGCTCATCGACGCAAACGCCACGTCCAAGACCTTCCTGGTGAAGATCACGGACGACACCTGGACGCTCTACAGCAAGGGCGTGAATAGCATTGTTGCTTCTGCCTACTGGCTATCAAGCATGGGGACGCCCGAGGGACCCGTGGCCCAACAGGACCCAGCACAGCTCAACATCGTCTACGTCATGCCCCACATAGACAGCATTAGCGAAGGCCAATCCCTGATGGCAACAATAAGCATACTGGACGTCAGGACAAACCAGCCGTATAGCGCAAACATCTACATAGAGCTGAGGGACAACCGCGCCTACTCTGTTGTTGCGACATACGGCCCCTACTATGTGCCGGGGCAGGCGACGGTAACCATAGACATGCCAAATACAAAACAGTATGTCCTAGCAATCTACGCCTTGCCCATTCCACAGAAAGACAAGCTTGTAGTCCCGATTCCGGCGGTTTATCCGCCTAGGGCGTAGCGCCGTAGCTTAAAAAATAAATAATTGTTTTTTCTATGTTTATTGATGATTCGGGAAATAATTTTGATACTGGCAATAGTTGTAGCCGTAGGCATAGCGTTTTACGCCGTGACCCGCTTGCTCTCTGCACAGCAGACACGGCGATTTGAGGAAGCCTATACAATTAAGAGAGGGCTCTTGGCTGGCAGGCTCAGCGGGGTCGTAGCCAGCGTCATGTCTAGACCCATGATGATCAACATGACGATTGACGGCGTCAAGTATCAGTTGAGCGCCACAAGGGTCTATGTTATCTTTAGGGCTACAGGCCCGGTCTACGAAGAGCCTACCCTTGAACAATGGCGTATTTGGAGTAACGGTAGTCATGCAGGAGTTGTAAGTTACATTAAGCTGGAGGACAATGGCTATACAATTAACATATACTATTTCAATGCCTCTAGTTACAGCGGGGCAAGCATCTGCACCTATAGCGCTGGGCAGGCAACATACTCATTCTACGCCAGGAGCTCGGGCTCCGTCGAGGCGTACGGCTTCACGGGTCCCAGACAGATAAAAATCTACGAAGTAAAGGTGATGCCGTGCCGGCAATAGACGAGGCCTTAATCGTTTTGGCGGAGATAGTCATGCTGACAGGATTCGCAGTGCTGGCTGGCAGGCTCTGGCTTGGCAAAGGCGAGACCTACCAGGTCATGGTGGCTAAGGCCATTAACGCCACCGCGCCCTACGCCGAGACGCTCATCATCCTACCGCAGCCTGTCCACGTCGAGGCCAGCTATGTCAGCTTCAAGGGCGAAAGGGCGGGTATAGCCACACTTACACGTGTCGAGGGAAAGGCCTACCGCTGGCTCCTCATATACAACACTACTACAGCAAAGGTTGCAAGGGGAGGGGGATGAGGCACCTCGAAGCCCTAGCCATAGCACTCGTATACGCGGTAACAGTCTCCCTGATGTATTTTCTAGCCCTGAGGCAGTTTACGCCCGTGCACCAGGTCAGCACCGAGCGCGCGGTGGCATACGCCCTGCTTAAGTGCCAGATAACCCCGTGCCTGCTTAATACTCTGAACCAGACCGTTAGCGTGAGCGCGTTGTACGTGAACGGGACCCCCGTCACGAGTGGAGACGCGTGGGTATGCTACTCAGCCATAGTCTATGACACTTTCAACAGGACAGTAACCAGGGTGAGGACCTGTGCAAAGCCATAGGAGAGGCCAGTTCGCCCTATTGGGTATCATTGTCCTCGCGGTAACAATACTTGCCATCCTGGCCCAGAGGCCGGCGGAGCCAGCATTCGCCTTCGAGCGCGGGTCCATGCAGTCAGCCCAGCTCATACACCTGGCCAGGTTCTGCCTAGCTATTGGCTGTAGCAATGCCACCCTAGCAAGCCTTGTCTCAAGCCTGCAGGCCTACAATTCCACGGAGCCCCTCCTCATGTTCCCCGTGGTTCAGGCATACTACAGGTGTTCCGCGTCTACGAATAGGGTCGAGAACTACACCTTCTTCACTATCCAGACCCTCAAAGGCTACGAGATTGTCGCCCTGGGCGTCTCCGCGCAGTCGGGCAGTGTCCTCAACGTCTTCGCCAAGAGCTACCGCGGATTCACCTACGTGCTAAAGAACACCACGCTCACCTACTGCCACGTCTACGCGAGCCCATTTTCTCCCATCCCAGTGAGCGCACCCCCATGCCCCCTCTCGCAACCAATAGCTGGGCTGGTCTACTGTCCCAAAATACTTGACCCAAGCGGCGTAGCGGAAATCAAGCAAATAGGTCCCTGCACATGGGCCGTAGCAATTCCTGGAAACTATACCCTCCGAGACGAGTTCGGCATACCTGTAAAAGTCATTGTAAGGGGGTAAGGCAGTGGAGAGGGTGCTCATCTACCTGGCAATCGTGGCAACGGTCTCCATGATTCTATCATTGTTCTCTTCAACGAGGCCATACAGCCTGGCTAGGGAGACCTGCAGTGACGTCAGGGCGTTCGCGAGGGACGCCCAAGTAGCATTCATGACGCGGGCCGCGATAAGGGGAACCTACTATTTCCCCTACCGCGTTGTGGTGAACGCTAGCGGCGTCTACTGCCAAGAGTGCCTCGTCAATGTAAACGTGCCGACGCTTAACGACACCGTCCTTTACGGCAGGCAGAGGCTCGTAGTAAACGCTTCCACGGGCAACATAGCCTTGCAGAGGGACGGCTAGCGTAACCTGGCCATTCTCCCTTTTTCCGGCTTAAATAGAAAATGAAACATTTTATCGATGATGCGGGACAAAGGCAAAATAGAGAAGGAGGCGTTCTACGAGACCTACAGCCTCATGTACTTCACCAAGGCATACATCAGGGACGTAGACAGCATCATAAACATCCCAAGCGAGTATAAGCCAGTCCTCCTCAGAGCGCTCATGGGCTTCTGGGTAGAAGTCATGCGCGCCTTAGGCGAAGACGAGGACGAGGAACACGCCCTCTACAACGCGATGAAGACAGTCTTCACGCGTGGCTTCATAGAGAGGCACCTAAAAGAAATAGCAATACTGGACTTGCACAGGGACATCCTAGGATACATAAAGAGCAGAATCCACAGGGCGACACGCCCAGGCTAAAAAATTTCAACACATTCCTCCCAAACACAAAGAAAAATGTAAAAAAGAAACCTTTTTTAGCTTGTCAAAAAAATAATTACCAGATGAACCCCCGGACCAAGATGGCGATGAGCCCGGGCAGTAAGTCCGTGGGGGGACGGGGGAGGACACGGGAAGAGCCCAGCCTACCCTTGCACGCACTGCCAGCCAGCGCGCAGAAAACAGCCGTAATGTTCGTTAAGACGCACAGCTGTCCAGCGAGCCGCCCTGGGTCGGCCAGCTTGGGATGAGCGGAGTGGCGGCGCCCGCAGAACAATGCAGTGGGCGCCGACGTGATGAGGGGATTCCAAGCCGAGGCTGGCCCTGGGCTGGCTGATGACTTATACCTGAGGGGTGTATATAAGCCTTGCCCCTCGCTGAGCACAGCGCCCAAAAATATAAACTTAACGCTCCTTGGCGTGCACTACTCAGAGCGCGCGCTGAGTAAGAATCGCGATGTTGTTCAGCCTACCTTTACCCTCTCTTGCTCACAGGTACCAGTACAAAGACCGGATCTTCGCATGCCTTACAAGCGTTACGAGGGGCTCCCTCCCCCATGGGCCACCCCGTCCTGGGCCCCGCAACCACGTTTGGTGCGAGGGGGTCCAGGATGGGACCTGGCCCCATTAGCGGGGATCGGGAGCCCCCGCGAAAATTGCCTTCAGTGACAGGGGCTGGCACGCCCCGGCCATGCCCCCAGTGCCGCTCCCAGGGGCATTTGTGCACGGAGGTTGGGGACTTCGAGGAACGAAAACTCTTAATGTTAGAGGGTGACCCCGAAACCCCCTGGCCAAGCCAGGTCCCATCATGGTCTAACCGGGGCTCCCCATCTCCGCTTAGAGAGGCCAGGGGGCGGGAGTGTTGTTTAATAAAAAAGGTTTAATTGAGAGATGGATTCAGCGCGACCAAAATGCTTCGCCGCATTTATGTATCGTTGGTAGAACCGGTGCGGGTAAGACTACTCTTTGTAAAAAGATTGTCTTATTCTTGCTGGAGCGAGGTGAGAATGTGTCTGTTCTCGATTTCGATGGCGAATACGGAGACTTGCCAATACCATTGCTTACCCCGCCCTTCCATGTTCCCAAGGTTCCTCTTGCATGGCTGATCAGTCAGGCTATTAGACCCGAGGAGGGAGGTTATGGCATTGCTGGGCTGGTAACTTTGTTGGATACGGAAGACGTTGGCGAGGCTATTTCTAGAATCAAGCAAGATTGGACTGTGCCTGCCTCGATACGTTTCGCCACGTTGTGGAGGTTGGCTGTATTACAAAAGTACTTCGTATACGATGGTGCGACATTGCTCTCCAGTGCCGTGTACGATCTGTCAAGCATGAATGTGAGAGAAAGACAGATTGTCCAACAGGTCCTGGCTTCCTTGCTCACAATGGATAGTAACGCGCGCTACATGGTAATCGAGGAGGGTGTGAGCGGTGCATGGATGGAGGACCTTCTCGTCATGGCTAGGCGTCGAAGAAAAAGGCTGATCTTTGTTTCGCAAAGCCTTCCAGATAAGGTTCAGAACTTCGAGGTGGTGCTATTCACGCCTTATATCACCAACCTGAGAACGTTCCCCCTCCCCTTACCCGTCAGCCCTAGTACAGACAAAGGAGCCTGGTGGGTGGGGGGCTTGGGGGTTCACCGCCTGAAGCACCTGTGGTGATTTTCTTGAAGACAAGTTTCACCGTTTTAGTTGTGCCTATAGTGAAGAATGGTCTTCGTTTTTTTGTTCCCGGCAAAAATTCCTTTGTTCCATCTTCCCATATTCTTGACCCTGACTTTGCAACATTCCAGCTTTGGCTGGTTTTATCGAATAACAGCGGCACACTAACAACGAGGGCTCTAGGTTTAACCTCCACTGAGATTAGCGAATTGAGAATAGCGTATGTGTACGAGACTAGAGCACCAACACGTTATTTACAAGTCCCCGTGTATTTTAAACTATTCACCGAGAATGACCTTACAGCTCTAGAGCTGAGTACATATTATGAGCTAACACTAGCTAAGGAGAAACCAGAGTGTAGAGAAATAGGCATACGCGAGTTTTCCCACGATGTTGGACGCATTTGGCTATGCGAAGACGGTGTCTTTCAGCGTCGAACGGTTGGGGTGAAAGCGTGGAGGAGAACATGAAGTGGTTTACTGTGGTGAAGGTTCCATTGCTACGCGTCATTGTTGATAGGCAAGTAATGCTATACACTGTCACGGGGAGGATAGAGTACAGTGCGTTTATTCTGTTTCCGGCCCCTCATCCGAGCTTTATTGACAAGGTTCTGGAGCTGATACGTGTCAAGGACGCATGCGTAGAGACTATTGACGAGGCTATGCTCTTTGACTATTTTACTGGGGGAGAGCTCCCTGTAGATGTCAGTGTTTTCCACGCTTATTATGCCTTCGAGTTTCAGTGGGTGAAGAAGGCGATACCAATTAGATTCATCCTGAATCTCAAAGACAGATTCTGGGGGAGAGAGAGGAAAATTATGACAGACGCTACCATGGAGACCTACAGCAAAAAGGCGGAAATAGTCGTCAAGCCTCCGAGACCCACAATGGTTTGGGCCTCGTCATATGACGAGGAGGTCACTATAGATGAGAAGACCTTCATCCGCATCCATGGAATATTTACAACCGAGAGAAGTCCATTTATAGACAAAGAACTCGAAGAACAGCTAAAAAACCTGGATCCAGGCCTGCCGTACCTACCAATAAGAACCGATTCTGAGACTAAAGAAACCCACAGGAAGAGGCAAATTCCCCCCAGCCCTGGCTACAACGCAGACCTATTGAGCCTACTGTAATGGTGGTCCCGAAACCCCGGGCAACACAAGCACCGGGGCGGGAATGGTAGAGTATAGAAAGGTTGAAGAGTTCTTCGAGAGGGCGGGGCTGAAGCCCCGCTTACAGCAACTGGAGGCGGCGGAACGCCTCTCAAAGCTTCTTGACAGTTCTGCAGTAGGTTTCGAGGCACCTACCGGCTTTGGCAAAACTCTCACAACTCTAGCTGCAATCTATCTTGCAGACGCGTTTCCTGTAACATGGCGGGTGAGGACGCACGAGATAGCTAAGAGGATCGCCGAGGACTGCAGTTTGGCGAATTTGAGGTTCTATATCGCGGCGGGGCGGGAGAAGCTTTGTATGTTACGCCGGGAGTACGGCACCAATGTGCATCTATTCTGCAAGTACCTGAAGCATAAGTGTCCCTTCTTCAGATCCACTGCTGTTCCACATGTGTTCACATACGAAGATCTGAGAAGGTCGCTGAGGGACGGTTGCCCCTACTATGCGCAGATGCTCGTGGATGCCGATGTGTATATAGCGCCTTACAAGCTCGGCTTCAGGTTTAACTCGAATATCACTGTCATAGACGAAGCTCATAATGTGGTAGAGATAGAGAGCTTTTCGGTCACTAAGCTCAAAGATGCATTGAAGGAGCTCGGACTTGAGCCGCATGTTCCTGAATCTTTTTCTCCTCGTATGTTATTTGAGACCCTGGAGCCCCATCTTATTGAGAGACTTGAGAGGGGCAAGCTGATCAGCAACGTATTTACAAGGCTTCAAGGCGAGGTCGGCTGGGTGGAAGGGGGGCAGGTATATATATTGAAGGTCTTGAAGCCCAGGATGAGGGCTATATATGTCAGCGCCACCCTGAGTCCGCTGGCAAAGGTGCTCAACGTCCCGATAGTCAAAGTACCGTCAGATAAGCGTCCAGCGTATGTCACTACGTGGTTGAACACAAAGTTCGAGGAGTATGATATACGCATGGGAGAAAAGTACAATGGCTTACTGTTTCTGCTCAGGAAATATTGTCCAAAAATTCTCGTCTTTGCTACTGAACGTGTAGCTGCCTTCTTAAATTACAATTACTCGGAGGAGGATGATGTGGAGGAGTGGCAAGGTGTCTACTATGTCAAGTCAAGAGGAAGAAGAAGTGAAGGAGTTAACTTGCGAGCCGACTGCGTTGTCCTGGCAGGTGTAGCGTTCTTGCCCCCCTACGCTAGAGTGGAAAAGGTGGGTCTGTCAAGAGAAGACATAGCAGCTATTACTGCTGTACAGAATATCGGGCGTACAATAAGGTCACCCAATGACAACCCTCTTGTCATAATGGCTGACGAAAGGTTTTCGAAACTAAAGGTTCTGCATGAATACTTCGATATGCACGAACTCAATAGTCTAAAAGAGCTGGACGAGATCCTGCGGCAACGACAACAAAACTCCAACCAAAAATGATCTTTCTTCTCCCCCAACCTCCTCTCTTTTTTTCTCCCGTATCCATCCCCACCCTAGCAGGGTGGCGCCCCCATAAGAGGGGGTGGTGCGAGGCCCCGCGGGCATGGCTGTGCCTTGCCTGCGTGATGGGCCGGTGAGGGTCGCGGCGTGCCTGGGGCTGTGCCCCGGGGGCCGCGGCTAGGGGGAGGGAGGGGGTTGGGGAGGGGCTGGGCTCTTCCCGCCTCGGGCCCGCTAGCTTTTTATTTTCGTGGTGTGTGGTAATTATTATGGTTGCCTGGTTTGGTGTTAGTATTAGTAGTAGCGACGTGCTTGTCGACGCGTTGATACATGCGCGTGTGAAGAGGTTTGCCGTTGTGAATTTTGGGAGGGGGCTGTTGGTCGGCGTAGATAGTTCTAGCGCGGACGAGTTTGTTGAGCGTGTTGTTGAGCGTGGCGGTAGGGCTCGGGCGCTCGGGGCTGTGGATTTGCCGCCTGCTGTCCCTCTTAGGTTGCACGAGTATCCCGTGAGCTACGCGTTGCGGGGTGGGGGAGTGCTCGCGAAGAGGGTTGGAGCTGGGAGGTTCCTTGCTGGCGTGTATAGGTATTGGAATAATAGGCCTCCACGGGAGCTTGAGGAATATGTTTTCAGCGCGGCGCGTTACAACGCTGTCTTTAAGGCTTTTGTTTTCGGGTTTAGCGAGCGTGGGAGCAAGAAGCTCAGCGGGGAAATTCTCAGGCTGAAGCCGCCCTTCCTCGTTGGCTTGGCGTGGAGCCTTAGCAGTGTAGCGTTGACGCCAAAAGACCTGGTGAACTTGACGAGTAGGCTTGTCGAGGGCGGGATGTTTCAGGCTAAGCCCCGGTTTGCGGAGCTTGTAGAGGATGCCCTGGGGTTCAGCGTGCCTGTAGCCGACGGCCTCAGCCTCGAGGTCAGGGGCGGGCTTAGGCAGGACGCAAACATGCTCGTCGTGGGGGCGCCTGGGACGGGGAAAAGTCTCTTTGTTGATTGGGTTTTGGAGAGGCTTTCGGGGAGAGGCGTTAATGTTGTTGTTCTTGATCCTACTGGGGAGCATGCGTTCCGGCTTTCGTTTGCGGGATGGAGGGTTCTGATGGCAGGCAAGGACATAATGCTTAATCCAGTTGCTTTACCGCGTGTAAGTGGCTACGACGTTATAAGTGGGACACTTAGCGAGCTTTGGCGCGAGGAGGCGCTCACGCCAATACAGAGCAGTATACTCCAGCGCGCCCTGGAGGGGGCCTCTA
Source organism: Thermofilum sp. (assembly GCF_038871435.1). Classification (NCBI taxonomy): domain Archaea; kingdom Thermoproteati; phylum Thermoproteota; class Thermoprotei; order Thermofilales; family Thermofilaceae; genus Thermofilum; species Thermofilum sp. The sequence continues at coordinate 247,633 of NZ_JAVZIC010000001.1, read as the reverse complement.
CGTTGATGGAAGTCGTGTCCAACGTGGAGAAGATATTGAAGAGTAGTAGCAGGGAGGACGAGCTCACGGCCAGCTCGGCGCTGCTGAGGAGGCTTAGGCCGATCATACACCCGGCTTTGCTGGGCTCGTCGCCTGTCCCAGGGGGGCGCGTGGTGATAGACCTGGGCTGGATAGACACGGAGGAGGCTAAGCGCGCGTTTGTGCTTACTTTTCTCTACAGCGTATATGGGCTGGCAACGAGGGGCGAGTGGAGCGGGATAATCGTAGTTGACGAGGCTGACAGGTTTTCCAGCAACGTGATGGACCGCATTGCCGACGAGCTGAGGAAGTACAATGTATCGCTGTGGGCTGTGGGGCACAGTGTAGCAAGAATTCCCCCGAGAATGCGCGACGCGAGGTGGACGTTCATCTTTGGCACTAAGGATCCGGACAACCTGGCTTACGCTGGCAGGCTTCTCCCGGAGAAAATCGTGGAGAAGATACCCTACCTTGGCTTTGGTCAGGCTGTCTTCTTCGAGCGTGGCAGGCAGCCGCAGGTTGTTTCTGTGTATCTTTCCTTGAGGAAGGGCTATTATGTTAGGGATCATGGCCCAACCCTGTATGAGGTTGCGAGGAAATACAATTTAAGCGAGCTGGAGCTCGCGCGCCAGTACGTAGTGAACATGGATATCAGGGACAGCATCGTGCGGTTCGCAGAAAAAAGTGCTAGTCCCGAGGACGTGAAACTCGTACGGTCGAGGGGACTCGAGGCACGCGTGATACATGCGTTAGCCGAGCTGTATGGTGGCAGGCGTGGAGGAGGAAGTGGCTAGGCAGGCGCGGGTAATAGTTGTTTCTAGCCTTGACGGCGTGCCGCTTAGGTGCCTTGCTGGGACACCGCGGGAATGCGAGCTGGTCAGTGTTGTTGGGGCTGTTCTTTTTGGTGGCTTTAGGCCAGTTGAGGACGTATTGTTGCAGAGGGTGAGGCGGGTTGAGGCAGAGTTCCTCGACTACTATCTTGTTGTCTCGAGGCTTGACGGTGCTCTGCTGTGTGTTGTTGCTGGGAAGGGGGTTTCGAGGGGGAGGCTACACATATATGTCCGAGTCTTGGAGGAGGAAGTCTTGCGTGGGCTCAGCCGAAAAGAATATAAGGATGCAAAATAATTATTTTTACTGATGAAGCGGCTATTATTAATACTTGTCATGGTAGCTTTACTGCACAGTGCCACAGTTTACGCCCAGCTCCCAACGCCAAACGTGGAGAAAATAAAGAGTGACATTATTTCGTGGGCCCAGATCGCTACCCTGGTTTTCTTCATAATAGTTATTGCAATTGCAATTGCTAAGGCAGGCTATGGAGGCATACTTTTGGTTCTGGGCATAGGTCCCTACGCTGGGACAAAGGGATGGGGGGAAATTCATGAAGGGATAAAGGGGCTATTCATTGTTGCATTAATATTTCTCCTCATCGTATGGATACCAAGTTTGCTGTTTGGCTGGGGGCTGGTTTCAGAGCCAATCTATAACGTTCTCAGCGACACAATAAACAAAATCCTAAACTTCAAGCCCTAGCACGGCTGTAAAACATTTTTTTCTTGTAGATGCCTGCGTAGCCAGCGCGCATTGCTAACAAAAATTTTGTTTTTATGGCTGGTTGCTAGCTGGAAAAATTATTTATTCATGAAAAATAATTATTTTCCATATGATCGAGTGGTTCACGATAAACTGGCAATGGTACGGTATAGCATTCGCCGCGATAGTTATAGAGGTAGCGTACGCGTTATATCTCATGAACCTGCCTAGCCCCGAGAAGCGTAGTCAGGGCTATTCCCTTCTATTTGAAAGCATTGAAAGTTTAGGCCACGGGATCTTGTTGCTTGGAGCTATAGCCGGGATCGAAGCCGCGGCACTTGTGAACATCAATATTCTTCCCCCTGGGACTGCAGAGGTCTACTGGGACCTTATCGTGCGCAAGCTTGTGAATTATCTTCTGAGTATTGCCTTACTTGAGCGTGACCTCACATTGACTGTCATATTTAGCCCTCTTGCTGGCACCGTGTCTAGTGCGGCTATGCTTGCACGGTTCATGGCGCAGTTTCTCCTGTATTTCAGCGTTGCAATGCTCTTTTTGACGAAGTTCGTCGAGAACTATGGATCCCTCCTCGTAAGCATAGGAATCGCAATGACTAGTGTAAAGCGGCTCAGGAGTATCGGCCCCTACCTGGTCTTCAGCGTCCTAGCGATTGCCGCGATAAGTGGCGGGACCGTGCACTATGTGTTGGATTCTGTGTACCAGCTGAAGTTCAACTATACAAGCGGGATTATCGATGTCTTCAGCGAGGCGTTTAAACAGGTGTTTACAAACAGGCTCATGGATCTCGTAAACGATGGAAAGCTATTGTCAGAAGTTGCGACCGTCGTAGCCGTGGCGAGCGCCATAGTTATTGCTCTCGCCGCCGCGGCGAGCCGGGCGGCGGGAGGCTTTGCAGACACTTTTGTGTCGAGGGTTCGGGGAATCTGATGCTCGAGGAGGCCGTAATAATAGCTTATGTCCTTTTCTTCCTTGAGGCGCTATACTCTTACTACCTGTACCTGAGAAAAAAGACGAAGGAGGCCCAGGAAAGGTTTTACACCTCGCTGGGCGTCCTCGTGGTGGCTTTGCCACTCATGCTTATAGACATTGCAGACTATGCGGCGAAGAACTTCAACGTCCAATACACGCTCTTCAGCCCCGCGCTTACACTAGACTTCGGCATTAAGGCACAGCAGGCCGCGAACAGGACGATGCCGATAGCCCTCCAGATAAGTAGCTACGCCGCCCTTGGACAGATAATTGTCCAGGGCATAGCGTGGGCGGCCGCGATTTTTACTGGTGGTGCCTCGCTCCTTATAGGATACGGCGCTAGCGCAGGCATCGGCCTCATTAAGGGCGTTGCAGATGCTACGCTACGCATAGCGGAGGCACTCTACGTGGTCGGAAAGTTCTACGAGTTCTTGGGCAAGCTAGGGCTATATGCTAGGGGACTCGTGCCTATCGGCCTCGCGCTCCTTGTCTCTAAAAGGACGAGGCCTCTCGGAGGCGCAATATTAGCCATGGGTCTCGGCTTCGGCTATATCTTGCCGTTTGCGCTAAATAACGTGGCTTACGAGGTGAAAGGCGTAACAGTAGAGCCGCCTCCAACAGGTGTTCCTAGCATAATATGTATTCACATAGTCACGGGGGCGCCTCTCCCCAACGGCACATACGTATACGCGGGTTTCCCAGCCGTGATTGAATACAAAGATATCGATAGGGCCAACCGTACAGTGGTTCGCCCTGTTGGCTGCTTTGCCGAGCTAACGGGACGCTACAGAGTTACAAGAATATTTATTGGGGCGGAGCCCATAAGTTACAACGCGAAATTCACGGTCAAGCCGCTCCCGCCCAATGCATCTTCGCCATTCAACACTTACGACGACATGTTTCTCCAAAAGATACACTACCCAGACCTGGCGAGGCTTGCCGACCTAGCTGGCAACAATTTTACTTTTACAGTTATACAGGGACCCCTTCCCAGCGGGGAAAAGTGGTTTGTTGCTTTCTGGGATCCATACCAGGGCTACTATGCCTATGTGGCTACGGATGCATTCAGCCTCGTACCCATCAATGTCTCGACGCCGTGGTATAGCCGTAGCGGCATACTAGTTGAGCATACAAGCGGAGAGACGGCGAAGTGGTACAACTACACCTATTTCCCACTGTTCCCTCAGAACGTGATGATTGCAAGGCTGTGGGGCGTAGGCGAAGCCACAACGTTCACTAAAAACGTGACCATAGTAAGGGACGGCAAGAACTACACAGTAACCGTAAACTGTACCCGTGTCATTGGCAAGGCATACGGCTCCGTTGAAAAAGTTGAGGTCATCGACCCGGGACTCGTGGAGATAAACGGGACAACAATGAGACCTGAGGTCGAAACATCATCGAGGTCTTACTACGTATGGAACGTAGATTCGTGGCGAAAGCTAGCCAGCGACACGTTCAACAAGTGGTTCAATCAGACAGCAAGAGTTATTAACAACACGTTCATCGATAGGAACCTTTTATACGTGTCTCTCGACAAGGTAAACAACACTATCAGGAAGGTTACATTTATCAAGGTGGAGGGGCAACATACAAGGCCCGTAGCGTCCTTTTACAACCCCTACTTCTATTGGGTCTCCCCGCCCCGTGCTCCCCAGGGCTTTGCCATTGCTACTTACTGTGGCAGAGTCGTCAGGCCCGCAACGTTCAAGCTAACAGTCAACTATGCACAGTTCAGCAGCTACCCCGTCAAGGCAGAGACAATTACGATGCTAAGCTACGACCCACTTGTCCAGCCCTTCGTGGACAACACGCCCCTAACCGTCAGCTTCAGGGAGGAGGCGAGGAACTTCATCTTCGGCGTTTACCCCTTCATCTTCATGTTTGGTGTAGCCTTCGCGCTGAGCCTGTTTTCGATGGACGCGATTAGTGGGTTTTTCGGGGGCGCAGGCATCACGATACACTTCCTCCCAGGCAGGTTCCGACAGGCATACTGGGACATCGTGGTTTCAAGGATTGGAGACGTAGTTCTGGCACTTGCCGGGGCCAATGTTCCAAGTGTCCCGTGGCTAGGTGAACGCCTCTCGCCGGTAGTCAAAGAGATAAACGAGAATCTGAGGAGGTGGCGCAGAGAGATGCCGCTGGCCATCGTCAGAGACAGGGCGTTGGAGGCTGTAAAGGCAACTATCACGTGGAGGAACCTGGCGAAGCTAGAAGACTTTATACGTGCAAGGATCGAGAAGCTGTTGGGAAAAGAGTATGTGCCCATACTTCTCGACGCGGCTACGAAACAGCCGATTATCCCAGAGAAGGAGCGCGAGCTACTAACAGTCAGGCTGGAGAACTTGGCGCGGAGGCTGGTGCAGGCGTCGTACGAGCATAGGCCGCTCGTTGCTGTTAGGCTTAGCCTAGAGATAATGAAGGACGCTTTGCTCAGCAGGAATAGGCATACTGTGGATGCTTTTCTTGGCGCGGTTGCTGGCGTGTTACGTAGGGAGGCGATGAGGACTTCCGAGAGGAGCGGCATCCCCGCATATTTACACCCGACAGCGGGCAAGCTCCTGAAGGCCAGCGACTGGCTGGAGCTTGTACGCGTTGTCCAGAACCCATACGCCATATACCACAGGGTTCTTCTGATGGTCGGCATCTCTATCGCGCTACGAGAGAAGAGCTTGTTCTCGCCGGAGTCAGAGAGGTACCTTAGAGAGCTAAACACTGCATGGCACGAGTTCTTCACGGAGTACGCGTTACTAACAGCTATTAGAGAGCTTGGGCCCAAGGGCTATGCTTCTAGGGCCAGCGAGCTTGTAGAGAAGTATGCAGGCGTGTGGAGCGAGAGCATAAGGGCTGGTTCCAGGGTGCTTGAAGTCCTCGAGAACAATAAGGGCTTGTTTGAAGAAGCTAGGAAATTAATACGCGAGGCGCTGGGCAAGGAGCTCTTAAAGGCTGGGCTTACTGAGGAAATAGCCAAAGACATTTACAACCTCTCGTTCAAGCGGGACGAATACGTCAATGCCCTCGGCACCTCGGCAGAAAGAATGAAGTTCGAGGCGTACAGCTCTGCGGCGCTCTCCCTGGCCGAAAAGCTCGATAAGACCGGTAGCCCACTGCTAAAGGCGTACGCCGACGCCCTTAGACAGGACGTGGCAATAATTAGGGATATCTACAGCGAGGAGGTCAGGAGGGTATTCTACGACATGGCCGACGCCTGGCTCAGGGCCAGTGCTAGCGCGCGGGGCGAAATAGCCAAGATGCTTGGCGAAGTGGACCCGAGGTTCAGGGAGCTGTGGAGGTCTGGGGGAGAACCCCTCAAGTTCAACGAGGCTTTCGACAGGCTTGTAGACTCGCTTGATCCGGGCGTCAAGGAGCCGGTCAAGAGCTTCGTCGAGAAGGTGGAGGACTACATCTACCTCAGGGCTATCGGTGCAGACCAGAAGGAGCTGGAGCGGGTCAAGCAGGAGCTATTGGACAGCTACAGGGCGACTTTGCTGGCTATGGGCCTCAGGGCTGAGCTCTATAAGCTGGACTTAGCGGAGCTCGACAAGAGGGGAGACGCTTTTGGCGACGTATTGGCCGACTACTTCTCGTCACTTGAGAGGCTAGCTCACGCGCGCGCCGGTGCTGCTTCAAAAGAGGCGGAGGAGGCTAGGCGCGAGGCAGAGTACCTCAGAGCGGTTGCGCTAGTTGACCAGCTCAGACTAGGTCTCTTGACGCCTGGCGAGCTTAGGGAGAAGCTCGAGAGCTTTACGGGAGCTAGGGAGTTCCTCGAGGGGGCACTAGCAAGCAACATCGACGAGGCTGGGACAAAGGTTGGAAAGGCCGGCTACCTCTACCTAAGGATACACGAGATACCCCGGGCCCTCGAAGGGACAGGGATCGACCTGGGAGGCGTGGACTTGGACAGGTTCCTCGCGGGCGTAGAGGACTACATTGACGCCGTGCTTAATGGGCGCTCGATTGACCCAATGGAGGCTGGTGTAAAAGCCATGGAGGAGCCCCAGGACAGGGACTACTGGGCTGGGCTTGGCTACGCGGCTATGCTCGTTGAGTACGGCGAGCAAGAGGCGAACCAATGGATTGTGGGGCTGTATCCCAGCGCGAGGGAGAAAGAGGCCGAGGTATTCCATAAGGCTTTGCAGGCCTACATTGGCGCCGAGGACGTTGCTCGGGTAATTGACTATGCGGTGAGGCGGGTCGATAGTATAGAAGAGAAGGTTACAGGCCTTTGGGAGGAGCTAGGCCCGCTGAGGGAGGGCTTTGGAGGATTCGCAGAGGGCTTGGCCAAAAAGGAGGCGCTTGAGCTTGCACGGGAGAGTGCATACAACCTTATGGGTAGGCTTCGCGAGATAGAAGTGACTCTGCACGCTGTCTCAGAAAATACTTATAAGTATGGGCTTGGAGATGAGGCTTCGAGGGTCTTGGCGAAGATACATGAGCTAAAGGATGCTCTTGGCAAAATCATATCCTGGATAGACAGGGTTCTGGGCGAGATGAATGAGCATGGAGGAGCTTAGAGGCGATGCCCTGGAGGCCAGGAGAATATACTTTGAGCAGAGCCTGAAGATGCTTCCACGTGCAAAGAACGCATCGGAGAGGGCCTGGAGGATAGCCCGGGAGCTGGAGAAGAGCTATGCCGAGGCACTGGAGAGGGTCGCATATGCTCTTCAAGAGGCGCTTGTCCTAGACGTGGACTGCATGCTTAGGGTCCTCGGCGCATCCAGCTACGAGGAGCTTGCGGACATACTGGCAAGGTGTACTAACGAGGATCCGCATGTGGCTCCTAGGGGTCTCTGCTACTACGCAGGGATACTCCACGCGTCACTGGACAGGCTACTCCACGTGCCAGAGCACTTCTTGGGGAAAGACGGCGTCGGGAGGCTTGGTCAGCTCGGGCCGGTCGAGACGCTACGGGAACTCGTAGACCTAGCGAACCAGTACTTTTTCATTGCTGGGAGGACCAAAAGTTTGTCAAGCCTCGCCGGGATGAGCTTCGAGCCGAACAGGGAGCTAGAGCGCTACGTGTCGAGCGGGCTGAGGGCCTTCCAAATGTCAAACGTCCTCATGATGCGAGTGACAGGCCACTTTGCAGAGCAGACTCCCTCCCCGCTATACGTCGCCGCCACGGCACTCGACACGGTGTGTGAGTACCTCGAGTATGGGGCCTTCCTGGCGATGCTCGAGAGGGCCGGATCCCCGCGGTGCATTTACAGCTCCAACTTGGAGGTCATCCTTGGGAGGCTCATGACACCTGCAAACTATGAGGGCTACAAGCGTGCCAGGAAGAGGTGGGGCCCGCCAAGCCTCCTACATGCCCTCGTTGCGTGTCCAGGGTTCGCCGGGTACTGGAGGGGTTGGCTTGAGCCCCGCTGGGGGCTCTTGAGGATCTACGTGTTGCGCGCCCTAGAGCTATACCCGGCAGTGCTGGCCGGGATGGGCAATGATCCATGGCTTTACCCGGTGATGGATGCGCTGACATGGGTAATGCTTGAGAAAGCAGGCAATATTGCATGGCAAGCCCTGAAAGAGAACGGGGACTACACGCCGGGAAGCCCATGCTTGACGATACAATCCGTTGTCGCTGGGGTATTCAACAGCTTCAAGGCTAGGCGCCTAAAACAAACTACACAGCGACAAGCACAAAACAAGACACAGGGGTAGCCTAAAAGACAAAACCGTTTTGTCCAAGTCTCCAAAAGCGCTAAAAGTTGTTTATGAAGTTTCTAAATGGGAAGACTATTTTAAATTCAAGTTTACACGGAAAACATCCTAATCTCTAACGGGATGTTTCGGGAAGCTTCCCGAATGGGAGGTTTCAGAAGCTTCCAACGGGTAAATTTGAGTGCTAGGGCAGTTTTGCCGACTTCTTGACAAAATTAAACGTTAAACATATAAACCACACCCGGGCAAAACAATTCGGATGCAACTCAGAAAGAATTGAAAGGCTCACCTCGCGTAAATTACTAGGTGTATCAATCCTTCCGATGCAACTAAGAAAGAATTGAAAGCGCATTAACTCGAAGTAGATTGCATAGTAGCCCTTTAGTTTGATGCAACTAAGAAAGAATTGGGGCGCTTTTGTTTCAAATGATAGTTAATGAAGATAATTCTAAACCTCGCCCTCACTACTTGAAGCTTGGGCGCATCCAAGGCTTAAACTCTCTGACTTCTATCTCGGCACAGAGCACCGAGGGTTCCATCTCCAAGAGACAAAGCCTCCGCATGCTTTGGCTCCAGAGCCTCCCGGGGCTGTAGCTAGCCGAGAAGACCCTTTTCTAGGCAGGGCTTGACGTGTGGCAGGAGGTTTTGCATATGTAAAGTAGAAAATTATATTTTTGGGCTAGTAATAATTATTATTGGCTGGCCGTGTCGAGCCCCACACAGGGTGGGGCGAGGAAGACACGCGTTTGGGGGCTACGCTACAACGGTTCAGCGTAGCCACCTCAAATCAATGAATGAGCTCTGGGGACAAAGGTGACGATGAGCCCGCATTAGGGGTCCCCAGAGGGAGGGGGGAGGATAAACAATAATGCAAGAGTTAACACTACTAGCTGAGCGCATCGAAAATATTTAATTTAATGAGGGAGGTCTCTTAATATATTTCAAATATTTCTAAGGACTCCTTAAATTAAATTGATCAATTACATGACCGCGCGCTAGAAGGGGTGGGTTCCGCAGAGGGCCGAGTAGCCTAAGGCATGCAAGCCCGTCCGCCAGAAAAACGAGTCTTTTTTTGTTCCCGCTCTTCCCCTATCCCACTCCCACCCTTGCAGGGTGGCGCCCCCATAAGAGGGGGTGGTGCGAGGCCCCGCGGGCATGGCTGTGCCTTGCCTGCGTGATGGGCCGGTGAGGGTCGCGGCGTGCCTGGGGCTGTGCCCCGGGGGGCCGCGGCTAGGGGGAGCGGGGAAAGGAGCCAGCCATCGACAGCCACTGATGACCATGAACCGCACGTTCATCTATCGCTTAACATAGGATCCACGACACATGTGAATCCACGGATTCTACGCTTATATGCTACTATTCACTATCTCCCATGATACACAATGAGCCACCCGTCCCGCCGGCCCCTGGGGCCTAGCCGGATCCATGCCTCTTCGCGCCCTAAAGGGGCGCCCCCGGAGCCATGGATCCGGGGTGAGCAGGCATGGAGATGGGGACGGCTAGCCCTTCGGGCTGGCGGACGAGCCAAGGGCTCCTACAAGAACTATATAGTAGAACACAGCTAGCACAAAGTCGGCTGGACAACCTCGTAAGTGAACAGAAGAAGTTCTTCTACAAGACGTCAGAAGCCCTCATACACGAGCTAGGTCTCTCAACAGACAAAGCCAACACGCTACGGGACTTCACAGAAAAACTGATTATGTGTCTAGACAAGGCTTTTCCGCAAGCAGAAGCTAAGCTACAGAAACTATTGAAAGCACTAGAAAATACCAACATCACAATCGAAGTAGAACCACGCGGTAAGAAGACACTACACCTATTTCCATTTGGCGAAGAGTGGTATATTAGTGCACATTTTCAGAAAAAGACATGGATATACAGTATGCCAATACGTGGAATAAGCACGGAAGTAGAGTTCCCAGACATACTCAACGTATCCGACCAAGACCTCTACTATCTACAGGCGGGATGGAGATCAAGTGATGAGGGACACGACAGGCACGCGCGCGCTAGTATGACCACGACCAAAGCATGGCAGTTTTTCGCCTGGGCCGTCACGCGACCCGGCTCGTTATGGGTTTACGTAGACTCCTTAAATCTAAACAAGAAGGGTCCAACCATCCAATGGCTACTTATAAGTAAGAGTTGGGAGCAACAATGGCCTGGAACCGACGGCAAAAAACAGGCAAAGCAGATACAGCACCCTCTTAGTCAGCTAACGTTTTTCCTAGGGGACGGCCTTAAGAAGAAGGGAAGACCTGAATTCTTCGATGGCCGAGAAAAGAGACCAATAACGCGCGAAGAAGCAAAGATAATGCTTGAGTTTGCATATAAGACAGGTATTGGAAAACTGATGGATGTTCTTGAATGTGATAAATGGAAACTGCTGAAGAGCTTTGTAAATCAGAAACAACAATTTCCGATTCATGCAACATTTAATGGATACACCTTTTGGCTAAACTACAACAACAAAAGTCAAAGCCTACGAGCACGGACACAATTAAAAGACCCTAGTGAAGCGGAGAAGCTCCTAGGGCTTCTAGGAGAGATGGGAATACAGGGACGAATATACACAGTTGAAACCCGCTACTACATAGTGGAAATCGCGGGACAAAACTTACTGAAACTAGCAGAAAACTACCAGGAATGGCAAAAAGCACTCAAACGGCTAGCAGAAAAACACGGCCTACAGCCAAAAACACCAATGCTACGCAGGCTACTCGAGCTCGCGGAAAACCCACCCCCAGCGAGCTAATAGTAACAGGTGTGGGCGCGCGCGGCTCGGAAAGGACGGGTCTAGCAGAACTCAAAAACATCTACGAAGAAATACTCAAAACACTAAAAGCAATACGTGCCCGTGGAACAATTAGCGCACTAAGCAACCTGGTCTCTCTTTTCCTCCTCGGCTTCAGCTCAAGCCTAATAACACAGCTACTCTCAACGCTTGCCTCAAGAGACATGCTGGCATCACTAGGAATAATAATAGACCCTGCCCAACTATACACCTGGATAGAGCTCTACCTCATATATGCCTCTATCGTATATACACTTGGCCTAGCCCTACTATCCCTAGGCTCACCATCCTTCTACCCCCTCTGGTTGCCGCTAAGCATACTCACGACACTTGCAGGTCTCATCTCCGGGAAAAAGCTTCTCGGGTGGTAACCAGTGGATAAAACACTATACGGCTTCATAGTTATCCTAGCTCTACTTGTCCTACTATTACTATTCATTGAGACAACTGTCACCCGTGAAGCACCAACCATCTACATTAATTCTACCTGTCACCTCGTAATCGCTAAAGGATAGCTAGCTATAAAATGGGTATATCTTTTACAAAATAAACCGAGAAAGAAATATATATCCACGATTTTTTCTACACTGCGGGAAGAATGGTAAAGGGCTACATCTTAGTCACAACCAAGCCCGGAAAAGAATACGATGTTGCCGAGCAAGTCAAGAAGTTTCCATTCGTGAACGACGTTGACGTCACATATGGCCTATGGGACATAGTTATACGTGTCCAGCCACCTACACTCTCCGAGCTAGACAAAGTCATATCAATGATAAGGAGTCTAAAAGAAGTAGAGCAGACAGTTACCCTTGTCTCACACGAGTAGCCTAACTAGATTATCCACTCCTTGTTCGCTATTTTCTCGGGTATATAGACGTTGCTGAGGAACTTGAAGCCGTGGCCCGAAAGAGCCTCTATCTCTATCTTTTCGCCGCGCTCTATGAAGAGCTGAAGCTCCTCCATCCAGCGTTTTGACTCCTTGAACCACGGGTAGTTCATCAGCTCCTTTGCACGCTTTATGTCGCGCTCAGTCGCCTTGATAATATAGTTCTTCGGTATCTTGTAGCGCTCAATGTCAGACGTAGAGACGCCTAGAAACCTAGCCTCAGGCGTAGCAAGCCTCTCACTCTCGTAGCTCAAAGAGATAGACCCGCTCCTATAAACGCTGTAAATATAGTACCCATAGCTGTCAGCGTCCGTCAATATATACACCGGCAAGTCAAACTCCTCCCAAAGTCGACGAACCATTCTCCTAGTGCTGCGGTCAGGCTGGCCCTTACCCGTCACCAGTATACATTTGTTCTTCTTCCAGAATTCTTCCTCGTTCAATCTCTCGAATATAGCGCCCTTTTCCACAACTAGGACATAGTCAGCTTCTACCTTTGTAATTTCTAGCTGGTCAACGTTGCTGGGTATTCCCCAGGCACCGCTACCCATTCTTGAGAGGTCGATCTCTGTCCCCTTACTCCTTATGATCATGTTTCCGACTATACGTCCCTTTGCGTCATGCATGATTCCCATATGTTCCCTTAGAAGTCCCGTTGCGACCTCTATGTCCTGGATTACGGCGTTGGATTCCCGTTGGTCGTCCCACGTTTCCTCGCTGACCTTCTTTCCGTATTCATTTACATAGTAGATTGTGTGCTTGCCAGTGTAATATAGATCTCTGATTGTTGGGTAGTCGTTTTCTCTGCGAGCCCTGACAATGAGGGAGAGCATGAGGATCGTCTGCATGAAGCGTTTAGACTCCCCAATGTCGAAGAACTCTCTTTTTGCAGTCTTTGGTCCGAGGACGAGGAGTTTCCTCTTCTTGTCCCAAATTGTATTAGCGAGGGTTCTGACGGGTATGTCAAGGTAGGGCGGCTTGCCGGACTGTATCTGGTCGTAGATGGACTTGGCGAGCTGTTCCAGCCTTGCTAGGACTTCCTCTGAACTGGGAGAGATGGGTTTGCCGGCTTGTTGAGTATTCTTAGGCATTCACCGTCACCTCTTTTTTCTCGAGCTCTTTCTTAAGTAGTTCCTCTAGAAGCGAGGAAATACTGTTTGGGTCCATGTTTAGGACATAGGCAAGGGATGACGAAACCTCCCCCATGTATTTCCTGATCGTTACCTCTTTCCTCTTGACCTCGTACATTTTTTCCAGCTTTGATAGGTATATGCGTAGCCTCCTCGCAACGTCTCTAATAGCTATTTCTAGTTCGTGTTCAAGCTCGGGCACGTCTGCGATGGCCTCCTTGCCGACTCCCTTAAATGGTATCTTCGTGGAGCAGACATGTGTGACGACTGCCACTGGGGCTGGGAATTTTATCTTATAGATGCTCCAGTCTATTGAGTCGACGATTTTTCGCGATACGTCTACGCCTTCGTCGTATAGGAGGGGCATCTTATTGGCGAATCTAAGCAGGAGCACGTTGTCTTGGGGCGGTATCTCGCCGCCATACGCTATCGCTGCCTCAACGATAAACGCGTGTCCACCATATGAAGATGGAGGCCTAATCACTGCTGTTGCGAATTCGGGCTTCAGTATGCTTTTTACTCCCTTTTTGAGGAGTTCGGGTCCCAGGGGCGAAAGGGTAAGTGGTCTCGGCCTGCGCCACTTGGGGAAGTTTTTCATGGCTGTTGCCAGTTTCTCGAGATCTGCAAGTTTTAGCTCCTTGACCTTTGTGTCAGGCTGGAATCCAGCCCATGTGAGGAATTCTTGGGCTATTTTTTCGCCAACTCCCTCAAAGTATTTTTCCAGGAATCCCGCCAGCGTCATGTCATTGTTGTTTGACCGTCTAATCAGGTCTTTTAGTATCTCGATGTCGACTCCTTTCGGGTGGTATTTGCCTATTTGTGGCGGCTCGGGCAGCTCTTTAGAGACTCTCTCGAAGAGAAGTTCACCGTCTGGAGAGCGGTACCGTATAGTGGCGTATGGAGAGATGAGGGCTGTACGCCTAATATAGTCCTCTATTCTTTTCTTTGACTGTAGCCATGCCCCCTCGAGGGTCAGCCTAACTATGGTCCCGTGCCAGTTCTTGTTTTTCTTCTTTATTCTCATCTTCTGGACATGTGGAATATTCCTGCTGATATCTATGTATAGCAAGTATTCTCCAACAACGTCCGAGTCCCTCGTCGAGCTTTTGACATATATTGGTTTGCCCGTAGTCATCTGTGCATAGAGTACAGCCATTTTCACGCCTAGCCCAAACACGCCACGCGTCTGTCTGACAACGTACTTGGATCCATAAAAGACCCTACCAAAGACATTCGGTATCTCGTGCGCTGGAATGCCGATACCGTTGTCGGCGACCCTAAGTGTTACCCATTCTGGTCTGTCTTCGTGAAGCCGAACCTCAACATCTATATATGGCAAGATGCCGTGGGTCTCGGTTGCATCTAGCGAGTTCTCGACTAGCTCTCGGACGGTTTGGTAGAGAGCCCTAGAGGGATTAGAAAAGCCGGCTATCTCCTTGTTTCTGTGGAAAAATTCTGCCGGGGAGAGTCCTCTATATTTTTCGCTCATATATAGCCACCCCTCCTTTACATGCGGGGACGTATATGAGGATACTTGTAGCCTGCATTGCCATATTTAACCATTTAACAAAATAAAATAAACAAATAAATCTAAGTTCTAATTTTTTTAGGTTTAAAACAAAAAGTAAATCATTTTACAAACATCTACCAGGATTCTTTAAATAATATCTATTTTTTGTGTTTAAAGCCGCTCCAATGTGCTACAGAATTATTCTAGCAGGGTAGACACGGTACTTGACTTTCTTTTTGCTTTGCCGCCTCTTGTTAAACACGTATATAGATGCTGTTGCCGATAGGGCAACAATACCCTCCACGATCATATTACGGGCGTAATACTTTTATCATATTTCCTTTTAAAACAAACCTTTAAAATACAAGGGGCAATTACTGGCTAGAAGCCGAATTGACTGGCAGAAGCAAGTTTGAAGTCCTAAAGACTCATAGCGCTAGGCTTTGGTGGAGCCTTGAGAACAATTCCCCCTTTATCTCCAAGCCCTCAAGCGGCATGTTTACTGAGGTAAGACTAACCCCGCCTGGAGACGCTAGGCCTCTTGTAGGCTACTACTACAAGTTTGTATGGGAAATAATAGAGGGGTACTTTTACCCGTCAAAGCCTCCGCTACCCAAAAGGAAAACTATACTTCTTAACAAGGTCCCCTACCCAGACTACGCAGAAGAAGTGATACTTGACGGACAAGTTGTGGGTCACATTTTCTATGACCTGAAGCAAAGGAGGTTCAGGTTTAAGCCTCTCTATTTTCTCGTTGAAGAATCGGTCAAGAACAGACACGGCTACTATGCGGTTGTCGACCTCCCAAGGCTCTCGCGAGGCTTCACCATCAAGGAAGATTCTATTCTTTCATCTAATCTTCCGGCATCAGACAGGGACGAGTACATAATGCTTGGTACAGCGAACGGGAGATACTATGGCATAGGCGTGAGGGTGAGATCCAACAGGATCTACACCCTGAAAAGCTGGCTTGCAAAGCCGTCTTCTTGGCTCGACAAAGACCCATCTATGCTTGAGGTAGTCAAATTCAATGAAGCGGCTCTTAGAGAGAAAGAAGAAGAAGCAATAAGGTTTATCAGGAGCCTAAAGGAGAAGTACAACCTTCCAGTCTTTGTGTCCCTTTCAGGCGGGAAAGACAGCCTAGTCACGTTGCACCTTACAGTTAAAGCCCTCGGCCAAGAGAACGTGACAGCTATCTTCAACAATACGGGTCTAGAATTCGATGAAACAGTCGAATTTGCAAGAAAAGTTGCCGAGCACTATGGCGTCGATTTCATCGAGGTCGATGCGGGCGACAATTTCTGGAGAGGGCTAGAAATAATGGGTCCACCGGCCCGCGACTACCGGTGGTGCTGTAAGGTAACAAAGTTCTCGGTTCTAGCCAGGACGCTCAAGTCAGCCTTTCCAGGGGGAGCAATAAGCTTGGTTGGGCAGAGAAAATATGAGTCAAGTGCCAGGGCCATGTCGCCGCGGATATGGAGAAATGAATGGCTTCCCAGCATAATTGCCGCAAGCCCGATACAGGACTGGACTGCTCTAGACATCTGGCTTTACATTTTTCTCGAAAAGCTTCCCGTAAACAAGCTTTACTACGTGGGCTTTGACAGGCTAGGCTGTTGGCTGTGCCCCGCAACAGAGCTTGGAGAAATAGAAATAGCAAAAAAGGCCAAGCCAGAGCTTTACAGGAAATGGGAAAACTATCTCAAGTCCTATGCAGAAAAACATGGTCTACCAAGCGAATGGGTCGATTGTGGTCTCTGGAGGTGGATACAGCCGCCAAAAGACATATTGAAAGAATGTCCAGCCAGCTACAAGGATCAGCGCGGTGCACAGTACCAAGTAAGCAAGAAAGAAGACAAGTTAGAATTTATACTCCTAGCTAGACCTACAACGAAACTCGTCCCAGAAAAACTTCTCAACTTGTCCATCTCGAGCCCCACAATAAAGCTAAAGAAAGTCCAAGTCGAAGACAACAAGCTGGTCATTGAGCCAGAGCGTGTGCTTACTCCTAGGGACATGGAGACGCTAGAAAGGGTCTTCATGAGGGCCTATTACTGTGCTGGTTGCCTAGAATGTGCATCGAACTGCCCAGTTGGAGCCATCAGTATCGATGAAAAGAATGGCGGGGTAAAGATAAATAGTGATGCATGTAAACAGTGTTATCTTTGTAATCTCAAGTGCCCGGTCGCTGAATATACGTTGAAGACGCGCGGACAAAGCTAGGGGATAGCTGAAGCCTTAACCCCGTCATTATTTCTCATGGGAGGTGTTTTATGCGTGGGAAAATGTTTATAAACATCGTATTTCACAAAGACAAAAGGCCTTGAGGTGAATCCATTTGGCATACATACCCAAAACAATGGTGCTAGGGAGATGTGTCAGGTGCGGCAAGAAGATCTACAAAGGAGACGAGTATTACTACTGCCAGAACTGCGGAATAAGCTACTGCCCGGACTGCACTAGAAAGCTCCAGGGAAAATGTGCAGTGTGCGGGAAGCCACTAGTGAAAAAGCCATAAGGGAACGTATTCTTCTAAGGTTCTTCTTCAATAATATCAAACAAAACCTGCTATGTGACTAGCTACATTTTGAAAAGGGAGTATCCTTTAGACTTTTGCCCCTCAATCTTTCGAACAAAGATCCCCATGACCACCATTTTCCCACTGTTACATTTTGGGCAGACTCCCTTTTCTTGGAATAAAGCATCGCCCTCAGCATAGTTTCTCTCTTCCTCATAGCCACAGGTGTCGCATTTTAGGAGAGTGATGAGCTGTGTCGAGGCGGGCCTGATCTTTAATAGTCTTCCAAGAGACCAAGAAATATACGCTACGAGCATGGCTACTAGCAAGGCGCCAGACATATACTGGTCGTAGTTTGTCGAGAAATAGAGGTATAGTAGGGCTACGAGAATAACTATAGAAGCAACAAGGGCAACCACGTAGATTGGTAGCCATTTCTTTTTCAGATTAACTATTGTCTCATCAACGCTAGACGTGTGTATCCCCACTCCACTTGCAAGGGTTCACCTAATTAGTTTTTCTATGCTCACCGCGCGCGAAAAGTTTATTAAAAAAGATAAACGAAAAGCAAAAGGCGTCAATATGGCTACCACGATAGCTCTACCCAAATGTACATCTTGCGGGAGGCCAATAGCACCATCCATGAGGGCCACAAGCTTCCGTTGCCCTAACTGTGGAGAGGCCGTAATATGGAGATGCGAAAAATGCAGAAAACAGGGCAACAGATACGTTTGTCCAAAATGTGGCTTTGAAGGACCATAAACCATTCTCCACGAATATTTTTTCTACGTTAGATGTTTAGAGAAAAAACTCTCCAAGCGAAAATATTATTACCCACCAATCTCACCACATCACGGTCAATATGGCCCGAGTAGCAGTATTAATAAGAGTGCTACCAGAAGACGCAGAACTGAAACCCGAAGAGCTAAAAAACAGAATAGCCGAAAAGCTACCGCAAAAATACCAAATAGCCCAATACCAGGCCGAACCCATAGCATTCGGCCTCGAGGCACTACGCATGGTAATCTTCATGCCAGAAGAAACCGAGGGAGGCACAGAGGAACTCGAAACAATAATACAGTCAGTGCCAGGGGTAAGCCAACTAGACGTCCTAAACGTAACCAGACTACAAGAATAAAGTTTCCCGGTTTTTATGGGTCATACAAATGCCTTCTCCTCACCCCTCAGAGCAACTCTGAACAATCATCCCCATATTTACACTCTATTTACTACTTTTAAACGCTTATTTTCCCTCCTCGATACAGAATTTTCCGTATGACAAAAATAATACAAAGACTTTTCATTCGACAAACCCCAACATAAACAAACATACCCTTGATAAAAACCCACAAAGCAAAAATAAACGAAGTATATGAGAGGGCTACTTCTAAGCGAAATAAACGACAAGAAAATCCTCGAAAAAGTAGTAGGAAAACAACTCTACAACAGGAAAGGGGAAAACATAGGCATAATTTGGAAAATCTACATCTCCAAAAAAGACAAGCACCCACTCAAAGTTGTCATAAAGACGCATGGAAACCAAAAAATAACAACGTCCCCCGAGAGGATCAGGATCGAAAAGGGAAAAATATATCTACTAGACCAGACACACGAAGCGGCACGCGCCATAATAGACAGGCTATCAGAAATAGTAGCCGAACTCAGGAACCTGCGAGACACACTCCTCCTCCTCGACGAAAAATACATCTCCAGCGAAATCACGCCAGAAGAATACCAGTCAAAGCGGGGCAACATAGAAAGAAAAAGACTCCAGCTACGTATAGAAGCAACCACACTCCTAGAAACACTAAACCACCTCATCGAGCAAGACAACTTCCTAGACAAAGAAGAAGAAACAAAAATCTACGAAATCATCGACGCATTAACACTAACATTCCCCACAATACACCTAAAAGAACTAGAAAAAATATTCACAAACAAAACACAAGCTACACAAATAGAAACCTAGCATGGCGGGCCCGCCGGGACTTGAACCCGGGACCAACGGCTCCGCAGGCCGCCACGCTTCCTAGCTACGCCACGGGCCCAACGAATCAAAAGAACTTTGCCTGTGTTTAAATTTTTTGGGGTGGGTCTTCCGCGGGGTCAAGTAGCCTTAAAGCTGTTTATTGCATTTTTGTGTTGCTTTTTCGACTGCCCTGTGACATTCTGGGCAGTTTTTCTAAGAATCTTAGTGTGTACTTTTACCGATATATATATATATATGGGTTTGCTGATTATATATTTGTATGGAGAGGGGGAATTGGGTACGGTTGGCTGTGGTCTTGTTTTTGGCTTTGCTTTGTGTGGCTGTGGCTTCTGTTGCATATATAAGTGTGTCGACTGTTAGGGAGGAAATATCTCGGGGGCTTGTTGTCTATTATAGGCCTAGTCTCCCGTTTACCTCTCCATATATGTTTGTAGGCTTCGTGAATGAGTCTGGACGCGGGCTGGACGTCTGTGTCAATGTTTATGGATTGATGCCTAACGGCAGCGTGGGTTTTCTCGGCTATACTTGTGGCAGGGGCGGTGTAAGCCTGGACTATGGCTCCGTTAAGAGCTATGCCTCGTTGTGGCGGCGCGCGCTGGCGGCCAGGGGCAACAACCCGGACAACGTTGAGCCAGGCCTTATACTGCTGGGCACAGCCCTCGACTCGGAGGCCGCATACCCATTCATAAAAGGCATACCCGTAGACACGGGCCTAGTACAGAGGGGCTACACAGTCACCACAGAGATAAAGCTAAACACGAGGAACATGCCGAAAATATCCAAAACACAGATACAGCAAATAGTAACGCAGGCAAAGCAAAATACAGCGAGCGAGCAGGGTTCTACCGTAGCTACACAGCAATGGCCTCCAGGCGGTATTACTGATTACTGTTGGAGTTTTTCTGATGGAAGCAGGGGATGTTTCGAGTGGAGACTAGACAAGGTTATATATTCTTCGACAAACAGAGGGATACCCCTCGCAATGGCATACGTTACAGGAAACCTCGCAAAGCTGGGAAGTGTTTTCTTAAAGGAGAAAGTTGTTGCCCAAACCAGCATTGGCTTATATGTGAACTTTGCTGCTGGCGCAGAGCTAGAAGTAAAAAGTGGCGCGACAATTTCACACGTCTTTAGTAGCGACGTCTATACCTTCACCCTTGGGGGCAATAATGTATATCTAGACTATTCTAATCTTATTTATCCTGAGCAGTTTAGCAATTTACCATTTATAACTGCTATTGGTTTCTGGGGCAACTATAGTATAAGCAGGTACAAGGAATACTACTGTATTTATTACTTATTTTTCGCTCAATGCTATCCTACAGGCAATAATGCCACAATGGCGCTTGCTGTTCCAGTGCTAAGCAACAATAAGATGCTTAGCTGGAGCTATACAGATACATACCCATATGACGGATTCGGCTTAGACCCAGTCTTTAACGTGGTAGCCAATAGTTGGACTCCCACCGGCTATAGGACAAGTACGTCTTATCTAGATTTTGACTCCTACGACATAGTGCGTGAGACAGGGGGCATAGACCTTCTCTCGGCATCCATACCATTATTAGTACAAGCCCCTGTTTCAACCAGTATTTCAGCCTCAGTAGGCCTCTCCACTCAGACAAGCTCTTTTACGATGACTGATGTTTTATTACAACTGAAGTACCAATATACCGATGGTAGCACTACGCTAAACGGCTACTACTACAAGACGCCTGTCAAGTACGAGTGGAATAACAACTACTACTATATACCTGCAAGCTATGTACGTGCGACGGTAGGTCCCTAAAGAGGCTAAAGAAGAAATACACAGTAAATGAGACTTTTTCTAAATCTGCTGGCTCAACAAAATAGAAGATAAATCTTCCTGGAATATTAAATTTCTAAGCGGAGTCTAGAAGAGATAGAGGCTGTGAGATCATTTAATCTTCCAAAAATGTTTCTAAACATGAATGTCTGCAGATGGCTTAGCTGGATCATAAGCACAGCAACAATACCGCTCCAGGAATGTTGCGGCAACCGTGAACCTCGGAAAAGTGTGCAACAGCTAAACAAAACACAAAATGGTGGGGCCGCCGGGATTTGAACCCGGGACCTTGCCGCACGGGCACAAGCCCGTGAACCAGCGCTCCAGTGCCGTTTACGGGGTACACCCCCAGGCTGGCATCCTTCCAAGCTAGACTACGGCCATCTTTACAGGGTTTTCGGTACCCCTGCTCCAAAGGCCTTTGCGCCTCTTGATTGCGCAACGGCCCCGAAAAGAATGAAACCTGTCAAGATATTAAATTTTTTGTGGGGAGGGGTGGGTTTTCCGCGAGCTCGAGTAGCCTGCGTAGGAGTGGGGTCTTTGGCTGTATGTTGTGTTTTTGTGCCAGCTCTTTGAGTGCTGGTCGTAGCTCTGGATAGAGTTGGGCGGCTCTAGCTATGTTTGTTCCGTTGAGCTGTACGACGTAATAATTTTTCCCCGTTTTTGGGTCGTACCAAGTGTATGTTTTTGCTTGGACACCTTGTTGTAGTAATGCTTGTATTAGTCTTTGTGCTTCTTCCAAGCTTTTTAGCACTGTGCGCGCCAATAGTTGCTGTGCTCTTGCGGAGTAACTTAGCCAGAAGGTGTGGCCTAGAAGGGTTGCATAGACAGGGTCTCTTGTTGGTTGAAGTTTCTTTAGTATTTGCCACTTTTCGCTGTCTAGCAAGTCTAGCAATATACCATAGTTTGTCTGGTATGCGACTTGCAGGATTTGCTGTGCTAGGTGTTTCGGCTCGTATTTTTCATCGTTTTGAATCGCAAATCTAAGTACTTCAGGATGTTTCTCGCCGTCTCCTAAATACCACGTCAACATGCCTAAGGGATGTTGCTCTGCTATCTTTTGTGCCAGTTTTTTGCCCTCACGCTTGGGCCATTGTTGATTCCAGCTTTTGCTTGTTATGGTCCAAGCGAAGGTTGGCTCAGTCATGTTTAGGTTTAATGCACTGAGATATATCCGTAGATAGCCGTAGCGCACGGCTGCCCATGCAAGTGCTTGCCATGGCTGTGTCGTCCCCATCCGGGGTTTGTTCTGGTCGCAACTTTCATCGCTAGCCCTCCATCCTGCCTGTAGATAGTAGAGGTCTTGGTCGGACACGTTGAGTATGTCTGGGAACTCGGCGTCGGCGCTTACCCTGTAGATTGGTAGGCTTATTAGCCATGTTTCTCGGAAATGTGCACTGACGTACCATTTTTCCCCTTCCGGCGTGATGTGTAGTGTCTTTTTGGCACGTGGTCCCAGCTCGACTTTGACGTTATTGCTTTCTAGGGCTGTCAATAGTTTCTGTAGCTTTGTTTCTGTTTGCTGGTATGCCTTGTCCAGCAGGTTGACGGCTTTCTCCGCGAAGTCCCGTAGCATGTCTGCCTTGTCTGCTGGGAGGTCTAATACGTCAATTATAGCCTCTGTCGACACGTAGAAGTACTTTTTCTGCCCGTCTACTAGGCTAGGTAGTTCCCTGTTTGCCAGCTGTGCTCTGGTGTATAGTTCTGCTAGTAGGTCGGTGGGGCCCGTCCGCCAGCCCTCGGGGCTAGCCGTCCCCATGTCCATAGCCTCTCACCCCGGATCCTTGGTTCCGGGGGCGCCCTGTTAGGGCGCGGAGGCATGGAGACGGCTAGGTCCCAGGGGCCGGCGGTACAGGCTATCCTTTGGGCATTGGGGGAGGCAGTGAAGAGTTGTGTATAAGCGTAGAATCCGTGGATTCACATGTGTCGTGGATCCTTTGTTAAGTGATGTATGGTTGTGTGGTTCATGGTCATCAGTGGCTGTTGTTGGCTGGCCCCTTTTCCCGCTCCCCCTAGCCGCGGCCCAGGCCTTCACATTTCCAGCCCAAGCCGCGACCCTCATCGCCCAAAGACCTGCCTCACAGCTCTGCAAAGCCCTAGGGCCTCGCACCACCCCCTCTTAGGGGGCGCCACCCGTCTAGGGTGGGGGATGGATTCGGGAAAGAGCGGGAGAAAGGGAACGAAAAAAAGACTTGTTTTTCTGGCAGACGGGCACGCAGTCTATAGGCTACTCGGCCCTCTGCGGGTCCCACCCTTCCTCACCCTCCCTCCGTGACCTATGTCTGGGCTCATCGTCATCGATCGGTCACGGAGTTCATCATAGTATAATGTAATGGGGTCGTTAAAAAACATTACTATGCTAGCGGAAAATACATAAATGTCGTTTATCTTTGAAACGTAAAGTCATCAAATTTTTTCGTTGAATTGTATAAACGAAACTTAGTCTGAAAACAGCGAAGCCTTGTAGATGGGAGAACCCTTTATGGGCATGCCAATAGTTAAGGCTAGTTAAGTCACGTTTCATGGAGAACTAGGTGACCCCTTCTACTGCTTTTTTTCACAGCACAACTGTTAGCATGACGTACGCGATGTTGAGCTGTGGGGGCTAGTGTACCTGTATATGGGTGTTGCGGAAGTCTTATGGGTGCGCGCCTAGTTTGCTTCATTAACCATGGTTAGGAGGGGATCCATAGATAATTAACTCGCCTAGCAGCCGCCCCCCACTGTAGCATAGCCACTGGTGAGGGCTGGATTGGCCGAGCCGCTGGCCGATATGCTGAACTCTACGCGTACCTTGGCCGGGTAGTCGCCGCTACTGGGCAACGTCCAACTGTAATATTTGCGATACTCGACATCTTTGGTTGGCACATAGACCTGGAAATTAGAGGGGGCCTCTGAATAAGTGCTACCCGTCACGGTGTCGAGTACTCGCCAGGCGCCGAGGCCGGTGGAGGGGTTGATGTAGAGCACCTTGACCGTGATGGTGTAGTCCACGTTATCTATATACACTGAGACAGAGCCGTTCGCTTTCCAAGCCGGGGCGCCGGTTGCAGGCGCGACCTTGGCCTCGATGACGGCGCCGTAGCCGCCGTCGAGCTCGCCGCCGTCGCTTTTGCTGGCGCTAATGGAAAAATACCAGCCATTTTGTGAGGAGTAAACAGGTTGGTATTGTTCTGCTGTAAACGGCCAGGCCACGACTGCTCGCTGAGCAACCAGAAAGAGGAGTAGGAGTAGGAGGACTGCTAGGAGCCTGGTTTGCTTCATCGGTGATGGTTGGGAGCGGGGCCATAAATAATTATCTCGCCTAGCCTTCGACCTCCACCTGGATACGGACAATGGAGCCGTCACCGCTCACTACGATGAGGCGGCCCAGGTACTGCTGGTTTCCCTGGCCATAGTTCCATGGGCCCTGTGAGTAGTCTTGGCTGGGCGCAATCTTAGCGTCGCAGTAGTAGGAGAGGACGCGGGCAGAGGGCGGGTTCCTGACTACCTCGAACTCCGCGGTGAGTTTGGTGCATGCCCCGCGCTGGGCGCCGACACTTGCATAAACCCCGTCGTATATATTGCCGTCTTTGTTGTATGGGAACATTATTACAGCGCCTAGACTAAAGCTGGCCTCTACCCTGACCCTTGCCTTGATCCAGTTTGGTGGCAGGATGATGTTGACGGTGTAGACATAGTATTTGTCGGGCTCGGCGACTATCGTGTTGCCCTCCACGTAGGCCTTGCCGTAGAGCGGGGTGACATATGTGTCTTTTCCGAGGCTGTAGTAGGGGTGGTAGTAGACCCTGATGGTCTTCTCTGCCTCCTCGACGTGTATTGGTGTATGATCCGTGGCGAAGGTGACCCAGGTGAGCACGCCCCTTATGTAGTCCTGCGCCTGGAACTCTGGGCTCCCCCACGCGAACGTGTCGTTTACCTTGACGAGTGGGGGCGCCTGGATGGTCACAGTGAAGGGCCTAGCCCTCTGGATCTTGGCTGGCAGCGTGACTTCTTGGCCGTCCACGAGGACCTTGACGCCGGGCGCGTTCGTCTCGATGAGGAGGACGTGGGTCTCGACCTTGTATACCGCGACGACGCTTAGGTTGCCCTGGACGCGGAGCTTCGTCTCCGTCCCTGGCATGGGGCTATCATTAATAATGAATCCGGACGGCGTGAAGCTGTGGGTCTCATTCGACCCGGGGAGCAGTGCCAGCCTGACTGTTGTGCCACAGGGAACCTCTGCCTCGAAGGGTAGCTTTGCGACGCTACCGTTCACTGCTAGGAGGCCCCAGCTAGCGTTGGACACAACAGAAAGCCTGTAGCTGAACCGCTTGTATACCGCTTTGATAGTGGTGTTGCCTTTTATGGTTAGGCTCAGCATTTCACCCTCGAGCCTCGTGCCGTTCACGAGCCAGTGGTCAAAGACGTGGCACTCTCCAGGCTTGGCTTCTAGCTTGAGCGTGAACGGCCCAGTGGAGCTCCATGTAGCAGTCTCTGTGCCGTTTACTATGACTCTTCCACCCTGGCCCGCCTCAATCCTTGCCGTAAACAGCGAGGGCTTTGGCTGTGAAAAGTTCTGTGCTAGCTGTGCCAGGCCCGGCAACTTGGGCTGGAGCACAAAGAAAAAGAGCGCCGATGCCAGAGCTCCAACGATTACTAGTGTAGCTAGAAGGATTTTCCACTGCATGTATAAAACGGCTTTCTGGCGAGCACAAAAAGTTAGCGTTACGAGATGTATCGATACTCCTCTCATAGAATGTGTAGCCTAGGAGAGCTAAGGCTAAGAGAAGGGCAATGGTTATCACAAGGAACATGTTGGGCTCCTGATTTTGGCTTATGTTTTGTTTTTTGGGCTGTGATGTTTTTGTATCAATTTTTAAGGTTTCTGCGTGATTCTGGGCATTCTTTAAACTATCATTCAATGTTTTACTACTAAGAAGAAAATAAGATAATATGTTAGTTGCCTTGCGTAGGGTGTATGTCATTGGTTGGACTACCTTGTGGCGAGAAAAAGATTCTTAGTTTGGTCTTTGTACATTTCCATAATTTTTAGAGCTACGAGTTTTATGGCGTCCTGTGTTTTTCGGGTGGGTTGTGTGGTGGATGTGTGCTAAAATTATATAAGGTGTGGTTTTAGGTGATTTGGGTTGATGGGTGATGGATGGTAGCTCGTTTGACTTGGTGCTTTGGCTGATAATATTGACTTTGTTTTCTTACTTGTCGCAGGAGATGCAGATTCTTAGAGCTATAAGTGAGATTGAGACCTACATAGCGTTTTTTAAGAGTACTAGGGATAAGGCTGTGAATGTCCTTGTTTCGCAGTTTAAGAGGTATAGTGGTGATGGCTCGAAGGAGTTTGAGGCGCAACTTGAGAGGAGGCTGTCCTCGCTTATAGAGACCTATATTATTTTTCCGGTAGACCTGGATCCGTTTGGTATCGTGAAGAAGATAAAGCATGTATTGAGGACTGGCGAGGAGAGGATCGAGAAGGAGGTTGCTGCTTTAGCCAGGAATGCGTCTCCGGCGGATGTTCAGAACCTGGCTAATCTCGTGGAGGTTGCTAGGGAGTTGAACATAATTTACAAGCTTGTTAATCACTATTACCTGATAGCTAGGAAGTTTAAGAGTCTATGGCTTATTCTCCAGCTGAATGCACAGATGCCCTTTGTGCTCGAGGAGGTGAAGGCTGTAGAGGGCGCCTTGGAGTCCTTTTCGAAGGGTTTGCCTATAGGCGACTCTGCTGGCCCCTTTGTGGCGTCGCTTCTTGTTAGGCGGTACAAGGGGACATATATCGAGCCCGTTAAGGACACATATGTGTCAAAGATTAATGTAGAGAACAGGAATGTCTACGTGGTGAGGGCTAAGGGTCCAGGAGGCACCACTGGCAGACTTGAAGAAGCAGTTGCCTGGGTTCTGTCGCGGGAAAAAGCCTCCTTAATGATCTCTATTGACGCCGCGTTGAAGTATGAGGGCGAGGAGTCCGGCTTAGTTGCCCACGGCTTTGGTATAGCTATGGGCGGCGTTGGTGTGGAGAGGTTTGAGATTGAAGAGTTGGCGGCGAAGCATGGTATACCCACCTATGCTGTCCTGATAAAGATGTCTGAAGCAGAAGCTCTTTCAACAATGACAGAGAAGGTTTACAGGGGAACCTTGCAGGCAGTTGACATAGTTACCGATCTTATTAGACAATACCCTGAGAATTCAACGATTATAGTGCTTGGGGTTGGCAACACTTTGGGCGTGCCCGCATAGAAGAATAGGCTTTTGTTTTCTGTTTCCTTATTTTTATGACGGTGGAATATCGTAAGAAATATAAGTTTTTTCATGTTTTCAGAATTATCGTAAAATCATTAGTGATGCGTTATGGCACAGAAAAATGTCTCTGTTGAAGAGGAATTCCATATTAATTATTCTCGAATAGCTAACCTGGGTATAGAAGAAATATCCAAAATCGCAGAGGAGGCCCGAGCCAAACTGTTCCCGAAGCCAGGAGTAGACTACAAGATTTACTTGTCTAAGAGGCCACCGCTAAGGGAAGGCGAAGAACTAATCACCTATACTCAGTCAGCCTGTCCAGAATGCAACTCGTTGCTTACAGCGGCTGTTTTCAAGAGAGATGGAAAGGTCTGGATCAGAAAGGTTTGCCCCGAGCATGGAGAATTCGAGGAGCTCTATTTTGGAAGCGTAGAGATGTATGAACGATACAGGAAGTATCAGGTAGACGGCAGGGGAAACATTATTGCCCATTTACCTGTTACAGCGCCATGCCCCTATAACTGTGGAGTTTGTACGCGTCACCGTTCACACGCAGCGCTAATCAACGTTGTACTAACTAATAGGTGCGACCTAAGCTGTTTCTACTGTTTCTTCTATGCCAAAAAGTCGGGCTATGTTTATGAGCCGTCCCTTGAACACTTACGCTACATGTTCAGGCAGGCCAGGCTAACCGAACCAGTCAAGCCCCCGGCTATCCAGCTAACAGGAGGAGAACCTACCCTGAGAGAGGATCTCCTAGACATAATTAGGATAGCCAAGGAAGAGGGATTTACACATATACAGCTAAACACGAACGGGATTAGGCTTGCCTTTGACCCAGATCTAGCTGTTAAAGTCAGACAGGCTGGAGTAAACACTGTTTATATGAGTTTTGACGGAGTGTCCCCCTTTACAAACCCGAAGAACCACTGGGAGGTTCCCTATGCATTGGACAATCTTCGCAAGGCGAAGCTGGGCGTTGTACTTGTCCCAACAGTTATCAAGCACTACAACTTGTCGGAGGTAGGTAAAATAATAGAGTTCGGACTACAAAACAACGACATTGTCCGCGGCGTGAATTTCCAGCCAGTATCTATCGTTGGCAGGATGCCCCGCAAGGAAAGAGACAAAGAAAGAGTAACCATCCCTGATGTTATTAAAAAGATAGAGGAGCAGACAAACGGGCAGATAAGGGAGGAGGACTGGTACCCAGTTCCAAGCGTTGCTCCAATCTCAAGATTTGTAGAAGCTCTAACTGGTAAACCACAGTTAACTCTCACAACTCACTTTGCATGCGGAGCTGCTACATATGTTTTCCAAGACGACGGCGAAATAATACCCATAACCCGGTTCGTGCATGTTGATGAATTCTTCGACTATTTAGACAAGAAGGCTGAAGAGCTTGAGAAAGGAAAGAACAAATACATTGTCATGCTCGACTTGCTTGTAAACCTTAGAAAGTTTGTCGACATGTCTAAGGCTCCTCGGCGCCTACGCGAAGGGAACAAGCTAGTCAAGATGTTCTACAAGATATTCGCAAGACACGACTATAGCAGTCTAGGAGAGTTCCACTACAATGCACTGTTCCTTGGAATGATGCATTTCCAGGACCTGTACAACCACGATGTAGCTAGAGTAATGAGGTGCGACATACACTATATTATGCCGGACGGGAGACAGGTACCCTTCTGCTCATTCAACGTTATCCCGGACCTCTATAGAGACAGAGCCCAGAAAGCATTCTCATATTCATTTGAAGAGTGGGAGAAGATCACAGGAAAGAAGCTAATTGCAGACCACTACAAGAGAAATATAAAGAAACTTATATCAGGCGAGCCCTATAAGAGACACTACTCCAAACTGATAGACATAGACTCTATTCCATACGAGCAACACGTCCTGGCAAGCCAGCGCTTCGGAATCCCCGTTATAGAGGAATAGCAGGGGGTCTCTTCATGGAGACCTTTGCGCTCGAGCTAGAAGCTAGTGACCCAAAGCCTGTAAGTGTCAAGGTAGATTCGTATCTCTTTTGCTTGTCTCAGGGAAAACTTTCCAAACTAATGCCTGTCGAAGAAAAAGAGGTGTCTCCTGAAAGCTTTGAAGACATTACAAGTTTCGACAACGAGATGGGCACAATTGTTGGTTTAACGTATAACGAGATTCTTCATGGTACAGGTTACGCGAAGAAATTATCTTTCAACATTTCACCCGAATGTAAGAAAGCGCTTAAAGTCTACAGAATCATAGACAAGAAAAATGGGAAAATAATCCTAAGGTTTATTGCCCTCGAAGTTTCCAATGGGAGGGTTAGCCTGCTGTATAGCGACCACTTTTCAAAGTCCGAGAAGATGGAATCCATCATTAAAAACTTGTCGAGTAAACTGGGAATAGAATATAAACAGCTTGTAACTCTTGCTAGAGAGTTAGCTTAGCAAGAGGATCATCCTTTTGGGGTTTCTACCTTTTTGCAATGCCTGTTAGACAATTGTCGAGTAAAAAATCTTTATCATAGAAAAACATAAAAACTTTTCCACGTACTTATCATTAAGTATTTAAACCATGATAAAGGTGAGATGACCCATATGTCCCATATACATGAGGAAAAACAAAAACTTTTAGATCATCTTGTGTCTGTTGTCGAAGAACTCTTGAAAAACACTAAATCAGCTCAGATATCCATAAAGTTGCGGACACTTCTCAGATACGCGTATGTCTCATATGTTAAAAAGACCTCCGACATCAATGTGATACGGGGGCTTGTCCCACGTGTTAGGCCTCCCGCGTGGCTGACAAATCAATACTACTATCGGGAAATCGAGATGTTATTGAGAAACAGGTTCAACGCAAAGATAGAGAATAGACGACAGTTTAGGTACGTAGTGTTCAATAAGCAACAAGTTTCTAGGAGATAAAGCGCGTGAAAAGGCTGTCAACTCCTGTTAGGTAATTTATTGTTTTTTCCCATGTCTTGTCTTTACAGCTTTTCCTCTCTTTATTTTTCCCATAGAAGAAGCCGGCAGAACTGCTTTACCGCTCCCGTAAACTTTGATCCCAGAATTTGACTTGGATGTTATGACGACTTCATCGCCTGGAAGAGTCTCCTCGTATACGCCTGTTACATGCTTAGAAAAAACCGTTTTTCCCTCAGCAATAAACGATGCCACATCTTCCGGAACCTCTACAAAGTACTTTTTTCCTTGACTCACTAAGAGTTCCCATCCATGTAACGTAGGCACAAGAAAACCATCGGACAGCCTGATAGTGGCGAAAAGAACATTATCAAGGTAGATTTCTTTCAGCCTCCCAGTCTTCCGTGATCTAGAAACCATAACCCTGGAACGCAAAGAGTCTTCTTCAAATATGTAACCATAGAGATAGCTTAGGAGTGTCTTTATTACCTTTATATCCCACCCGTTTGGTTTTTCCCTTGTCTCAGACTTCATATTTTTCCTAGCGTGACATAGGCTTTTTAACTTTGTCTCTCATAAAATAGAAATGCTTTTAAACAAGGTAGCATTGTTAAGGCAGGATGGCTAAGTGTGAGCTATGCGGAAGGGAGCTGCAAGGTTTAGCATATAGGATCCGTCTCGAAGGGGCAGAGCTAATCGTATGTCCTGCATGTGCGAGAGGAAAAACAATTGTAGGTACTATTAATTTTTCAAGGACGCAGCCACCAAGACAAATTAAAACTGCACCTAAGCCTAAGAAACCTGTAGAGGTTGAACAAACAATAGTAGAAAACTATGGTGACATCATTAGGAATGCTCGTGAAAAAATGGGTCTCACACGTGACATGCTAGCGGCCATGGTTGGTGAAAAAGAGTCAATTATAAGAAGGATAGAGGCGGGGCAACTTGAGCCAACAATTGAACTTGCAAGGAAACTCGAGAAGGTGCTGAAAATCAAGCTTGTAGAGGAAATAATCGACTACGAAATGGAGAGTGGAGACCTGAAAAACTACGATATTACTCTCGGGGACATAGCGGAGTTTAAGGACTAGAAATGTCTGATAGAAAAGCTTCTGACAAAAATTCAGTAGTTATCGCTGGAAGAATAAATTCGCCAGGCGATTTAGCACTTTTTAGAGAACTAAGGGAACTAGCAAATGCGGCCGGCTACATTATTGTCGGTGAAATTATCCAGAAGAGAAAACGTGAGGACCCAAAATACAACATTGGCAGGGGAAAAATATCTGAACTAAAGAAGCTCGTGGAAGACAAGAAACCCCTCAAGATAATTTTTCTGAACAATCTAAAGCCCAGCCAGGCATACAATTTAGCCAAAGAGCTTGGCATAGAGGTAATAGACAGATATGAACTTATTCTTGAAATCTTCGCTAAAAGAGCAGGCAGCAAGGAATCATTACTCCAGATCGAGCTAGCAAAACTAAAGAGGGAACTTAGCTTCGCAAAGGAATATATCAATTTGTCTAAAAGAGGAGAACTACACGGCTTCCTAGGAGGCGGAAAATACGCAGTCGACTCGTACTACACCTATATTTCTTCGAGGATTACAAAGATAGAGGAAGAGCTAGACAAGATTAGGAAAATAAAGAACATGAGATATAACAAGAGAGTCGAAGTGGGTCTTTACACTGTATCTCTAGCGGGGTATACGGGGGCAGGCAAAACAACTCTCTTTAATACTCTCACAAACGAGAAAGGCTATGTAGATGGAAAACCATTCGCTACACTATCTACTCTTTCTAGAAAGGTGAAGCTACAAGGCTATCCAGTCATAATCACGGACACAATAGGCTTTATTGACAGTCTGCCGGAAAGCCTCCTCGACGCTTTTTATACGACTCTCAGAGAGACAATTATTTCCGACGTAATATTACTTGTCGTCGACTTAACGGATCCTATTCCGGAAATCAGGCGAAAGCTTTCTACAAGTATAGATACGTTGCTTAGCCTCGGCATCAACATTTCTAAGGTTTTAGTCGTGGGAAACAAGATAGACAAGGCTACAGGAGAAGAACTCCGGGAAAAGGAAAAACTGCTACAAAATACAGGGCTTGAATACGTGCTTGTCTCTGCGACAAAAAGGATAGGGATACACAGTCTTGTGGAAAAAGTTGTGGAGATGCTTCCAGACAAGCTCCGCGAAAAAATCATAATCAGTGAAGATCAATCACGAGACCTACTTGAAGAAATACTTGAAAAATGTAAGGTAATTAGTTTCACGGGACTAGCAGATAGAAGACTTTTACTAGAGATAGAAGGAAGGCGCCCCATAATCTCAAAAATAAAGGCGAGGAGCAACAACCCTCAGGACGCCTTAAGTGCTCGCGCCTTATAAAAATAATAATGTGTAAAACGAATTAGATATAGATAAGACGATGTGGTGCCCGTCCTTAAACAGAAAAGTCTACGTGCTTAGGATAGGCCATAGACCTGTAAGAGACCACAGAGTAACAACCCACGTTGGGCTAGTTGCAAGGGCTTTCGGGGCAGACGGCATATTTTTAGAGAGACACGTCGAGGAGAGCATAATAAAGTCCCTCGAAAAAGTTGTAGAGACCTGGGGCGGACCCTTCGAGATAGTGAAAACGGTGAATCCTAGACATACAGTGAGAGAGTGGAAAAGAAACGGCGGAATTGTTGTACACCTGACAATGTATGGTGAAAACATTTCTGATGAATTGCTAAACCTTATATTGTTCCAAAACAAAGATATATTAGTGGTTGTGGGGGGCGAGAAAGTGCCGTCATGGCTCTACTACGAATCCGACTATAACATTGCAATAGGCAATCAGCCTCACAGCGAAGTTGCAGCCCTAGCGATCTTTCTGGACAGGCTTTTCAAGGGAAAAGAGCTTACAAGAGAGTTCCACGACGCAAAACTAGTTGTTATCCCCCAGAAGAGAGGCAAAAAAGTGGTGAAAAAAGAATGAGCCAAAACGAGGTCTTAGCCGAACTCGCAGAAAAAATATTTG
The DNA here is from genome assembly GCF_038871435.1 of Thermofilum sp. NCBI lineage: Archaea > Thermoproteati > Thermoproteota > Thermoprotei > Thermofilales > Thermofilaceae > Thermofilum > Thermofilum sp. The sequence continues at coordinate 214,623 of NZ_JAVZIC010000001.1, read as the reverse complement.
GAGAAAAAGCAAAAAAGATAATGATACTTCTCTCAAACCACGTCGAAATATCGGACGACGAAATAGCCAAAGAACTCGACATGGATCAGGCAGAGCTCAGGAAAATTTTAAACGACCTATTCGAGGCAAGACTCGTAAAATACAGGCGTGCAAGGGACGAAAACATTGGATGGTACAAGTATTACTGGCGAATAACAGATGAACCCCTAGAAGTACTACTCAATGATAGGAAAAGGCTTACTCTCACTATTCTAGAAAAGCTTCTCAGCCTCGAGGAACAGGCAGAAATCTATGTTTGCCCGAGCTGTGGGGCGCGCTACTCTGTAGTGGAGGCCGAGGACTATGGCTACACGTGTCCCAACTGTGGAGAAGTCCTGGAGCCATACGATAATTCGAAGAGGATAAGAAAGATCAGAGAAGCCATTCAGGCATTGAAGAACTACGAGCCAATAGCTAGTAGTGGAAGCTAATTTTTCCGGGTGACAAGATAATTTATCCAACAATAGATGTTGATTTTACTTTCGGGCCATTGCGTAGATAATTTAACACCGTATTACATCTGTAATACGTATGGCTGGTTATGACCTTAAGGAGATAATTTCCAACCTAACAGATACGGAGAAAAGGATAATTGAGACATACATCCAGAAGGGTGGATCAGCAAAAGAGATCGCTAGCATGCTTAATGTTTCAGAGAGAACAGTATATAAGGCCCTCTACAAGTACAGGAAAGCCGCTCTCGAAATGGGAATTGATCCATCAAACTTCTATTTGAGGAAAACCGTTGTCTCAAGTGCCCCACAAAAACAGTCAATATCGCCAGACGTCATAGAAGAGATGAAAGAACAATTACTAGCAGAGATCACCAGGATAATTGAGGAGAGTATTCAAAAATCGCTTAGGGGCGTTCTCGAAGAGATTCTCTCGGAACAAAAAGCGTCCCTATCACTGAGAAAAGATGAACCAAAGAACATGGCTTTGCAGGAAAGCCAGCTAGAATATGTTTTCCTAAGACTATCAGAGACCCTTGAAAAACTAAATGCAAACATTGAGAAACTCAACCAGAAGATAGATAAATTAGACGTTCCTAGACAATCCAGTGGCAATTCTAGCGCATGGAGCCAGGAAACATACACAGTTGAAACCTCGCTACCAAGTTTTGTTCAGGGAAATCCTTGGATCGATATACTGTCCCGCCCAAGAGTTCCCTAAAGATTCCATTCTCGAATCGTGTTTTTAAAGGAATCCGAAAGAATATAATAGAAATGTCCCCAGTAGTGCTAGCCCTATAGCCAAGTAGTCTTTCCACGTGAACTTTAGAGAAACAAGCCTCGTGGGCTTCACGTCTAGCCCGTATCCCCTTGCCTCGAGGGCCTCGGCAATCATCATGCTTCTCCTTACCTCGAAGATTATTAAGGGAACAAGTAGGTAAACATAGTTTTTTATCCTGTTATAGAGCCTGCCTTTTTCTAGTTCGAGACCCCGACTTCTCAAGGCATCCGAGACTATTTGTATGTCATTTGCTAGTGTGGGGACAAACCTGAAAGACATGTTTATGAGAAGGGAAAAATCTCTTGGAACACCAACCCCCTCGAGAGCTATTCCAATCTCTTCTGGCGAAGTAGAATTGAAGAAAAGTGCAAACGAGGTTATGAGCGTTGTGAAGCGAAGAGTCATTACGAGGGCATAGATTGCTCCCTGAAGATTAGGCGTGAAAACAAAGTTCAGCGTGAAGATTAGGACAAGTAAGAAAAGGGAGCCATAAAGGCCTCTAAGTATGACTCGTACACGTTTAGCCATAAAGGACAAGATAAGTACACACGTTAGCACTATTAACTGTGTGTCCAGCCTAGAAGAGTATATGGCTAGGAAGGCGAGAACAGTGCTCAGGAAGAACCTTGTCCTAGGGTCAAGCCTGTCGTATGGAGAGTCCTTTTTTATCGTTTTAAATGCTCGAAGTGCCTCCATTTGTCTCCCTCATTTTTGAGATGATTTCCCGAGACAAGTCTTCCACCGACAAATAATCATATCTATCCAGCAGTGATTTCCCATAAAGAGCTCTCGATATCCTCACTAATTGAGGTGGGAGAAGATTACCTCTCCTAATAACGTTGTAGTCTGTCAGGACTCGATGCGGGGGGCCTTCGGCAATTATTTTTCCCTGCGACATAACAATTATTCTCTGAACGTACATCGTCACGAACTCGACGTCATGCGTTACGAGAACAATGGTCTTGCCCATTAGCTTTAGTAGCTTAATTATCTCGGAAATCTTCTCTTTTTGTAGATAGTCTTGTCCAGCTGTGGGCTCATCTAGCACGATGACTTCTGGATCATAAGCTAATACAGAGGCTATCGCCAGTCTCTTCCTCTCTCCAACGCTCAACATGAACGGGCTATTATCACGGTACTGGTAGAGCTCTAGAATGTTCAGTGCCCATTTTACTCTGTTCTCGATTGCGTCCTCTGGGAATCCAAAGTTTCTTAAAGGAAAGGCAACCTCGTCGAAAACAGTCTCGGCGAAGAGTTGATGGTCAGGATTCTGGAAAACAATCCCCACTATTCTAGACAATTCAGCGACGCTTGTCTCCCGTGTGTCTTTATCTTTTACCTTTATTCTACCACGCGTAGGCTTAAGCAGTCCGTTGAAATGCTTGATTAATGTTGTTTTTCCTGCACCGTTTTCACCCATGATTGCTACAATTTCTCCCCTTAGCACATAGTTTGTTACGCCTCTGAGCGCCTGTATGCCTTCTGGATACTCGTAGTAAACGTTATCTATCTCTATTATCTTCTCTTCGCTTTCGCTCATCCAAGCCACCTTTAGACAATTTACGGATAATTTCTAGAGCCATAGCTTCTGGAACAAGTTTATCAATATTTACGGGGAAACCGCTACTTTGCAACTTCTTGGACAGTTGAACCATGGGCGGCACCCCCACGATGTAGTCAGTCTTGAGTACTGTTTCAAGAGGCGGACCGTCAGCTATTATTTGTCCCTCGTTCATCACGACGACCCGGGTTGCGAACTGTAGTGCTATTTCGAGCCTGTGCTCGATAAGTATCGTGAGCATCCTGTGTTCCCTTGTCTTTTTTGCTATAAGTCCAAGCATCTTTAGCGCGGATAAGGGATCAAGGTTTGCTGTAGGCTCGTCTAGAATAAGTATCTGTGGCTCCATAATCATTACCGAGGCCAATGCAACTTTCTGTTGTTGCCCACTGCTAAGCTCAAATGGCGACCTTTGACGTAGATCTTCGATTCCATACTCCCTCAGAACCTGGTCTATCTTTTTTCTTATCTCGGCTGGCGGCACACCGAGGTTTTCAAGCCCAAAAGCTAGTTCACGCTCCACTGTGTTGAAGAATAGCTGGTTTTCTGGGTTCTGAAAGACAAAGCCAACGGTTTTCGCGAATTTAGCTGTAGGGGTTTTTCTCGGGTCATAGCCTGCTATATCTATTTCGCCTTGAAGCTGGCCCCCATAGAAGTTTGGAATAAGCCCGTTAAATATTCTAGCAAGTGTACTTTTGCCACAACCGCTCGGGCCAATTAATAGTATGATTTCATCTCTGTATCCATCGAAGTTGATGTTTTTCAGGGTTTGAGTCTCTGAGTCTGGGTAGCGGTAGCTTACGTCCCTTAGATAGACGAGCTTTTCTCTCATATCACGTTCTACTTTTTATTAATGGGAGGTTACAATTTTTATTACCATTCTGTGCGTCAGTTTATCGTTGCTTGAAAGCCTTCTGCCTGTCCTAGCGTCAATGGCAAAGGCAAAGCGTTTTCCTATCTCTGTATGGATTTCGAAGGCGAGATCCCTCGGGGTAGCGTCTCCCTTTACGAGAAAAGCGTCGGGTAGCACATTTCCCTTAGAGTCAGAAAAGGTTTTTTCATTCTCAACTGGGAAGACAACTATCATTCCGAGCTTCTCAAAGACGGCCTTGTTTATTGCTTCCTGGACACCCGTGGACCCCCAACGCTTGAGGACTTTTTCACGTATATACTCGAGTGCTTTCCTTTGATCGCTTGTTGGGTCGCCAGTTATCTCAAAGTCGCCGTCTCCAGGCAAGTATCGGATTAGTCCAGCCTTGTCCGCTTTTCTCAGAGCTAGTTCTGCTTCTGCAGATGTAGGCACCACAATGTATCTGTCTCCTAGCTCCTGTTGCATCCTTTTTATATTGTCAATGGAAACATCAATATCCGCCTTGTTCGCAGCTATGACGATGGGTTTTGCTTTTTTAAGCAGAAACCTTACAAGGTCTAGCAAGTTTTCCTGCGACCAGCTAGTTGCCTTTTTACCTCTCAGCCCAAGCTCGTCTATTGCTTGGTCAACAATGCTTGCGCTTATCCCGAGGCCTGTAAACTTTGCATACAGCTCCTCATAGTTTTTCTGGAAATCTATGAGTTTAGATATTTTCTCCCAGTCCTTGCTGAGAATCTGGTAGACCCACATTTCGAGCTCTTTTTCAAGGAAAGCAACGTCCTTCAAGGGGTCATGTGTGCCGGGCGGGACGGGCTGTCCCTCCTCGTTGGTGGACCCACTTGCATCGACCACGTGGATGAGTACGGGTGCGCGTCTAAGGTGGTCTAGAAACATGTTACCTAGGCCTCTTCCCTGCCATGCTCCAGGAACAAGGCCGGCCACGTCGATGAGTTCGACTGGGACGAATCTCCACCCGTCGATGCATATAGAGTTGCGGGGGTTGTCTTTGACTCCTAGTTCCCGGCAGACGCATTGGGTTTTTACATAGCCAATGCCAATGTTTGGATTTATGGTAGTGAAGGGATAGGGTGCTCTCTTTACGTCTATCAGTGTAGCTGCCGCGAAAAATGTTGACTTACCAGTGTTGGGCTTCCCTACTATGCCAACTTGAATCACAATTTTTTAAAAAGAAAGTGACACAAATATCTTGTGGCTTTATGTGGCCCTGCATAGCTATTTCAGGGTCTAGCTATTTTGCCTCGGTCTTCTCTTTTTGGTTGAGAAACCTTTCCCCCAGAATTGACATTGTAATCCAAGACGAGATAGGGAAAGAAATAACGAGCCCTCGAATGCTTAGATACATGGGTAAAAAGAGCATCCCAGCTATGTCACAAGAGGTCTTTAGCAGGCTCTACTACCCGAGGATGAACATTGAAGAGCCAAACGAAGAGTGTTTCCGGATCAGGATAAAAGAACCAAGTCTCGAAAGAGTACACCTTTCTTCATGCCAAAAATTATTGGAATTAATACAAAAAAGCGGGAGAGTCGTTCTTCCAGCGTGTATCCACACTGCACAGCTAGCTCTTTATGGCAACGAGATTGGCCTAGACCTAAAGATAAGTGGGTCATTAAACGAGGAGGCCCCGAAGGAATTTCTTGAACAAGTCAACCTGGTTCTCAACGAGAAAAAACTTATCGCAGATGAGCCTGTCAGCGTTGGACAGGAAGACATATGTAAGCCTGGACATGTAATTTTTGAAGCTCCCTATGGTTGGAAGACTGAGGCAAAAATTTATCCCTACTTCGACGAAAACATAACTCAGTGGGCAGCCTATTTTTCCCTTCTTGTCGTAGGTATGAGAGAAAACATTGGTAGACCGGAAAGTCTTTGGGTAATTGAGGACCCTGGAGAAAGAATATTCCTCTATAAGGGGTCTCCACGCACCGAGTCCTCTGTAAAAGTTTCCTTGACGCGGGACAGCTACTGCCGGCTACTGCTTTCAAAAAGAACCAAGAGGATAGCAGGCATATTCTGTAGCATAGATGCCCGGGAACCCTCTCTTCTAGGAGATATTTACTCCAGCTTCGTAGAGAAAAGTGAGCCTTGCAAGATGATGCCGGAGATAGCTGTTACAGAGTCAGAGCTTTTCAAAGAAAACAAATTGCTGAGGGCTCTAGTTGCCTCCTGGTTCAAGCTGTGCTGGGGCTAGCACTATAGGAATCGCTGTATATCGTTCCAATCTATTTTGACTATTTGTCCTTTCTCTGATGCCTCTAGAGCCTTCACTATGCACTTGAGTGCGACATAGCCTATTAAGCCGTCCACCTTTGGCTTTTTGTTATTCTTTACAGCTTCCAGAAAGTTTCTTAGCTCTGCCTTTAGAGGCTCCTCCTGCAAATATGAAATCTCAATGTAGCTGTTCTCAGAAAAAACAGAGGTTTCAAGCCCATCCCGTGGAATCTGCTCAACACCCTTGTCGACGATAATCCTCCTCAAGATGTAGTCTACCCTAAGCACTTTGTCTTCTGTTCTGATTGTGAGGCTTCTGTGCTTGTAGCTTGGCGCTGTTCTCCAGCTTGCAATAAGGGAGGCAAATTTTCCGTCTGGATAGCTGTAGAAAGCCGCTATCTCGACCTCGTAGGGGAAGTCCTCCTTGTGAAACTTGTATGAAAAAACACCTGTGGGGAGATTCTCCATAAACATATTTGAGACATCTATGTCATGGACTAATAGGTCGTGGGCGACCCCTAGATTTAACGTATAGTTTGTCGCAGGTCCGGGACCAAGCCTTTTTGCATCTATGCTTAGTATATCTTTTCCCTTGACGAGACTGTATGTTGCCTCCACGATGGGGTTGAATCTCTCGATATGTCCGACTGCCAGCTTTCTACCTTGTTTCTCTGCTTTTTCAAGTAGACTATACCCCTCCTCAAGTGTTGCCGCCAATGGTTTCTCTACTATCACATTCGTGTATTCCAGGATTCTAGATGCAACTTTGAAGTGGTAAACAGTAGGGACAGCTACTACTGCCGCGTCAAGTTCCTTTTCATTTTTAAGGAAATCTTCTAGGGAAACATAGTATGTGTCTGCCTTAAACATGTTAGCTGTGTTTTTAGCACGCTCAGCGTCGGCATCAACTATGACGAGCCTGTCTACGAGATCCTTTAGAGAAGAAAGCACACGCACGTGGTTGCGCCCCCATCTCCCAACACCGATAACTCCAACACTTAGGCTCATGGGTCTTCCAGCCTCTAAGAAGAAAGAACAAAATAAACCTATCCTTGTTCTTATAAAGCGAAGACCTAAATAGATGGGCAGAAGCCGCGTACGCCACGCGCCGTTCGCGGGGCCGCAGACCCCACTACTTGGACGCGCGTGCCGAGCTTAACTTCGGAGTTCTGATGGGATCCGGTGTTGCCTCGGCACTATGAGCGTACGCGGCGTTAAAAAGTATCGAATAAAGGCAAATATAAATTTTTTCTTTGCCTTGTTTCAGTAAAAACAACATGGATTTTAAAAATGTTAATTGAAAAATAATGTTGAATAAATTTTAATGATTTAGCTAAGCAAGGCTCGGGCCAGCTTTATACTGAATAGTGGATGCTTAAGTAGTTTCACAGCTACCGAGGCAACGTTTTCCCCATTTGCTAGGTTTACCACGTCCTCCGGTGACAATATTTCTGCTAGCTGGTTGAGCTCGTCGTCTGAAAGCTTCTCAATCGCGTGCAGGCCTTTAAGGCTGTCCTTTATTCGCTTACCCCAGTATTCATTATACTTGTCCTTGTACTCTGACAGCCTTTGTTTGGACAGGTTGCCTTCTTCAAGGGCCTTCGCTGTGACTTCGGCGGCTATTTTTCCTCCAGCGATAGAGGTATGAATGCCTCCACCGGTTAAAGGAATGACTTGTCCCGCGGCCTCACCTATTAGTATCGCGTGGTCTGTCACGATTTCGCTTAGCATCCCACCTATTGTCACGGCTGCGCCCCTGAACTCCAGTATGTCGACTTTCTTGAAGATCTCTGGATGCATTTTGATGAACTTGTCTAGATACGCCTTGGGCGCTGCCCCCTGGACGCCTATGCCAACGTTTGCTAGGCGTCCGTCCTTTGGAAAGATCCACACGTAGCCCTTTGGTGCCACATCGTTGCCAAGGAAGAAATAGGTCATGTCTGGGTCGTGGACATCAACATTAGGCATCACGTACTGAATGGCTGGGATGACTTTTCTCTCGCCCGGCTTCTCCAGGCCCAAGGTCCGCGAGACGAAGGATAAATAGCCGTCTGCGCCCACCAAAAGCTTTGCTTCGAGCTCCATTGTACGCGTCTTGACTAGCCAGTGGTCTTTTTGGAATGTGAGTTCTTTGACAGGCTCTTTCATGTATATTTCTGCTCCCGTAGAGGCTGAGTATTCGCCCATCACTCTGAGAAAATTCTTTTTATCGATTACGTAGCCCATTTCCCCCTCTTCTTTTACAATGACCTCTTTTCCATTCGGAGCAACAATCACTGCCCCCTTAATTACATGAGAAATGAATCGGTTATAGTCAGATTTTTCTATCTCGGCAGTTTTGAGGACACGTGCGCTTATGCCCTCGCCGCAAGGCTTGACGGCTAGCTGTTCATTTTTCTCCACGACGGCAACCTTAAAACCCTTGGCGGCCAGTACACGGGAATACATGAGACCGGCTGGTCCAGCTCCAACCACTAATGCGTCGTACATGTTAGTCCCCCTTGCAGGGTAATATTTAAAGGGGCGGTATAAAAATTATACTTCAAGGGAAATGTACATGGATGTGGACATGTTCTGGGAAGACGTCGAGAAAAGAGTGAAAAAGGTCATCGATGGGGTAGAAGAGACACTCAAGGTCATGCTTGAAAACAAGAAGTTAACAGTTGAGGAGGCACAGGAAATCTTGGATTCTCTTGCTCCAAGTTTTTCCCTGCTTGCTAGAAAAGGTGTTCTGCAGATTCTATACACATTGTTGCTTCTGGGACCATGCACGTTTACAGAGCTTCTAGAATCCTCAAAGGTAAATCGCAGAACGCTCTCTTTTCGGCTGAAACAGCTTCAACGTGAAGCAATGATAACTAGATATATAGAGACGGTCGACAGGGAGAGGCAAGGAAAGACTCTCTATGTATTGACAGAGAAGGGGAGGTCTGCGGCGCTCCTTGCCATCCCCCTTATCTACTACATATCGAAGATGCATAAATCTTCTAGTCTCCATAACTCGCTATAGAACAAAAGGATCTATTTCAAGAACTATTCTCCTAGGCCTTGGGTCTCCAGACCTAAAAAGAAGAGCGTTCCCCCTGGTTCCAAAAGCTATGTGGTCAAATTCTTCTCTGCCAAGCGAAAATAGGGAAGCTATGTCAGCAATGTAGCTCTCGGGTCCAGAGAGCGCCACCACGTATCCTGCTAGCTGGAAGATCCTTGGGTCAAATTCTCGGGGGAGCTGTGTGACGGCAAGTATGCTCAGGCCGAACTTTCGTATCTCCTTGAATAGTCTTAGGAAGTAGTCTTTTAGCAGATGTGCCTCTTCTAGGACAACTATTAGGTCCACCCTATTTCTAGAACCAAGACTCCTCATATATCCTTCTAGTAGGAGAAGTAAAATCTGTGAAGCAGTGGCATGAAGCTCTCGCGAGACTAAGGTCGGAAACGTAATGTGGAGGTTCTTTTCAGCGAGCTCTCTTATTTTGAAGCCGTCCTCGGAATAGAGTTTTCGCAGATCATCATATATACGTTTGAGGTTGGGATCCTCATTTTTTACTCTTTCGAACGGATACAGACTTTTCTCTTCAAAGCATTTAGCTAGGATTTCTCTTAGAATGCTCCTATACCCGGGAAATGCATATATTTTCTCGAGGTAATAGGAAAGCTCGCTGGCAAGCTCTTCGGGGCTCCAGCCAGGGTGTTCCATGAAGTATATTTTTTCCACGGTGAGCTCTAGTCTCGTGTCCATTATGCTTGTATAGGATTTTTCGCTGTGTGGGTCTATTACCCACTCCTTTATGCCCATTTTCTGGGCCTGCAAGAGGATATGTCTAGCAAGTGTTGATTTTCCTGAACCAGTGGATCCTACGATTACTCCATGCATGTTAGGCAATTTGGAGGGGTTAACCCTGACTTCTCTTCCTCTATCGTCTCGGCCTAGTATAAACCCATGAGTTTCTTCTGGGGGAGACAGTATACTGAAAGGGGTGAATATTGCTAGGTCGCCTGATAGACCGAAAGCCTCGCGTGAAAAGGCTTTTCTCATGTAATGATAAAGGGTTTCGCTCATTCTAGGACACCTAGAGGAAGCAGGGATTTTTTAAATATGAAACCCACAGTTTTCAGGATTTTTACCTCGTTTTGTGTAGCAGCTAAGAGGCCTGATACGAGGTATAAGCTTTCTCTTCTCTCCCATCTTCGTCTGCTTGCTGCAAAAAACTTTGCACTGCTGTGGATGACGGAAAGCTTGTCGAGCGCGGTACCAAGCTCGTAATCTCTATAGGCTTTCGAATCTATTTCGTGTTCTACGTGTAATGGGCCCGGCGTTAGCCGTAGTAGTAAGAATATTTTGTCTGAAATGCTGTAGATCAATTGGGCTCGGGAAAAGATATCGAAGATTGAGGGATACGAATAGAAACTTTGAATAGAGTCTAGCGTATAGAGCTCAGTAGAGTTCTTCCTCCTGTATCCGTGAAGATTTCCTGGAAAACTTGCTAAGAGGAGTGCTGAGGAGACGGGAAACAAAACAGGTGTCTTAAAGAAAAGGATTGAACCAAGGATTGCTAGGAAAAATTTTCTCAATTTGTTTCTTTTCGCTTTTTCTATGAAATCTGGACGCAGAATTCTATAGACTTCTGAACCACTCATAGGTCTGAAACTTAAACCGTGTCTCTCAAATGAACGTTTAAGTCTATAAACTTCGCTCTTTATTTTTTCAGGTAAAGCTTCGAATCTGTTTGTGCACATCCTAGTGACGATGAAATATCTTCCCCTGTCAACTACTATAAAATAGGTATTATTTCCTGTAAAAGTTGTATTTATAAAACTCTGGGTATAAAACCAGAATCTCTTTTCGCTCAAGTCGTTAACGTTGTGGCGTACATCAAAGAGCTCAAACCCTATGTAGATGCATGTCTCATGCTTCCTAGCTTCCATGCAAAAATCCTCATCAATCGAGATTTCTCTAAGCGGATAACCTCCCAAAGCGAAAATAAGCGACCAGACGTATATCTCTGGGAAGAAGAGTAGAAGAGATAAACTAATTATGGCTTGTCCTACTAGCTTCTCCTCTGGTCTACTCATGAGAAATATTCCCAGAGCAAAAAGCAGAAGAACAAAAAGATACCTTGTCTTCACATCATTCACCAAATTTTCTCCTAATTCTCTTCCAAAGCCCTTCTAAAGAATCAAACCTGCCTTCTCCGAGATAAAACCTTCTAAGCCCCTCAACTTCGATTCTTTCCTCTCTTTCAAGTATATCAAGTGCCTTAAGTCTAAGCATTCTCTTTACATCTCTGTCTGCAAAGAAGCTCAGAGGGACTCTAAGCTTCCTGGCAAGAATCTCGAAACTTTTTGGGTCTAGAGAGAGACTTGAAAGGGCCTCGTCTACTTCCCGCAGGCTCGAAGCCTTTCTTACCTTGTCTATGACCTTGTCTATTATCTGAGTATTCTCTCCAGACTTCTCCAAGCTCTTCCTAACTTCCTCTAGATGTGTGGTTGCCTGCTCCTTATAGCGTTCAAGAAAGTCTCTGTAAATTCCTGGAAAATATACCTGGAGAACCTGGTCATTATCGTCACGCATCCTTTTGAGCCTAGGGTCGTAGCCCATAAGGTATAGCCTTAGATTGGAGTAGCTATCCTCTAGGCGGCTCTGCAATCTTTTGGCAAGGTACCCGCTTTCTCTATGCAGGTATCGAATTGCATTTACACTTGCTACGGGAAGGCTTTGATCTGCAAACCTACTTGCTTTCTCTACCTTTGAAGCAAACATATACAGTTTTCTTGCTTTGCTTTCTTTGTAGTGTTGCCTCGCAAAATCTCCGAGATTCATTAGTGTGGCGCTTGTGAATCTTAATATCGCTGGAAGTGGTTTATGGGATAGATATTTTGGAGATTCCCGTATTATTCTCTTAGAGAGTCTGCCGATGGTGACTACGGGATGATCCTTCTCTACTTCTCTACTTAAAACTAGCTCCTTATAGAGGGTACTAGGTCGCCAATCAATTTTTATAACGTTACTGTTTAGAGACCAAATTCTTTTAAGCTTTTTAGCCAGAGACACAAAACTGAAATGCGTTGAGTGTTTAAGAGAACTGAAATGAATGCTTATCGGTGAAAAAATAGCCACTGAATAATACCCAACCGTTAACAAGATCCCGCTAAACATTATGAAGACCAAGAGAAAACTCTTGTAGAGTGCTAAGAGAGGGTAGATAAAACTGTTAAAATTTTCCTTAAGCCACCCATCTATGTGTGACACCTTTTGCCACAATGAAAGGTATGTTGGTGCAGAGCTGTGATTCCAATACCCTATCCCGTGTATTATGATTTTCGGGGAGGAAACGTTCCCGGAAAAGACTCCGGAGCAGTTCTTCTTGCCGAACCATATCTTTATGCCATACTCTCTAAAGTTTGGTACTTCATCTTTAAGAACCAACTTGTCTGATAAGAATCCTGGAATCGCGTTGCGGATACGTTCAACCCAGTCATCGTAGCTCTTTTTCCAACTGTCTAATGCTCCGAGGTCTGCTATAACTCCTGGAGGCATTTCGTTTGTTACCCTGTAGTATAGAGTCCAGCAAGTCCCGTTCTTACTTATAAGGGATTCATTCAAGTAGACAAGCTGGAAGTCTCCCCCCCGGATAAAAAACTCTCTAACAGATGTGCTGGGCTCCAAGGCAAACTCGACAGTGCCATTCTCGTTTCTCGAAGGGCGTAAGGGCACAACGCCTTCATATGCCACAACGTGGCCCATAGTTCCTTTTTCAGACGTAATGAGGAATATGGGTAGCCACACGTTGAGTTCTAGCGTTTGATTTGGCTTGAGAGAGAACTTTGCTGGGTAGGCGTAGCAGCTGCAGTATGAATAGGGAGATTTTTCATAGCAACATGGATGTAAAGTGAAATTTGTCCAATAGTTAATTATCCAGAGGACTGTATAGTTCCCCGCAGGTAGAACTAGCTGGTCACCATTTTTACCCTTTACAACAAAGAGCGTCGAGTTGGCATCTCGGAGACCTATAAGTATTGTGTCAAGTGTAGGGGTATCAGAAAAGTCTTTTACTTTAAGTCTAAGGGTTCCAGTAGGACTAGGCATGGCTCCGAATGGAGGCATTGATGTAGGTATAGACTCTGTCTCAGAAATAGTGTATGGGAGAGCTAAAGAAAAAGCCAACAGTATCACAGAAGTTGGTAAAGCAAACTTCCTAATTTTCGGTACCAGGCTTAGAAGAATTATGGTTCTAGTTACGTTTCTTAGATTTCTTAAAGAATCTATTAGGAACCCTGTAATGCTTGTAATGAGCCAGGCTGCGCCTGTCTGAACTGAGAGGTATTCAAGCTGTGCAAGAACCGTATGTCGGAACAGGTCAAAATACTCGAGGGCGATTGTTGCCTCGGGTGCACCTAGTGTTGCGGCCAAGCTTATAATTGAATCAACAACTGCGCTGCCAAAGAGTAGTTGCAAAGCTCCAGTATAGGCTTTGTACAAATTTCCCTCAAGCTCTTTAAGTTTCTTAATAGAACAATCTATGCTTACCATTGCATATTGTGAGTAAAGTCTTAGCAGTATCACAACGACTCCTGCATAGAGGATCAGTTCTACAACTCTTTGCGACAATACGTTTAGCGATTGTTTCCGTCTCTGAGTAAACCAGTAGAAGAGAGCCTCGGCAACGACCAGAGAAAAAGCCAACCCGAACCAAACAAGTTCCTCGTTCATGTTCTCAAGACGCTAATCATTACCGTGTCAAATATCGAGGCCAAGCCTATCCCGCCAATCGTTGCTAGAGTAGACGCAAAAATGCTAAGAGTCAGTGAACGCCCAAGCTCAACAGCGGCGTCGCCAATGATTCCAGCAATATTTATCCAGTCCGTAGGATTGATGGCTTGAGGTACCCTTATCTTCGAGAGTGCCTCGGCTGTTACCTGAGAGGAAAAAGCTATTGCAAGCGAGGTAGAAAGATAGAGGGATACCAGGGATATTCCAATTTTTCTAAGCCTTGGTATAGGTGTCAAGGTAGTGCCAAGAGCAAACAAGTAAGAAGAGACCATGGAAAATACCTGTGCAACGAACGAGAAATGCATGTAGAATATTGCTACTAGACTTAGCTCTGAGAGGCTCCAGCCAGTAGCTCCAGACAATACGCTGACAAGAGGAGCCGTTAGTGGTGTACTAGCGAGAATAGCTTTTTCGGTCTCTACAAAAAAGATCATGTCTACAGCTTTTCTGCTTGCATCCCAGAAAATTCCTGAGGCAGTCGAGCATATATTGCTGACTTCCAAACTGTTCCAGAGATTAATATTTAACCCGGCCATGCTGGCTAATTCAGAGGTTATAGAAAAAATCAGTTGCACGATAAAGATTAAGGCGAGGGATACAGTGGCATCTTCGAAATATTTCAAAGCTGTCTGCCTCTGTCCAAGGCTCCAGTAAATAGAACCAAGGGCCAGATAAGCTGCAATGCCGGAGGCAATTATGAATATATCCATTGGGAGCTACCCCGTGAATACTGAAATAATAATTTTCCAGCCCTCGTTCAGCAGAGTATTAAAAATCTCGGCAATTGAAGATATTTCGTTTATTCCAATATTTTTCATGATGTTCACGAGTAGGAAAAGCAAGGGAATAATGGCGAGTGTTTCGACTGCTCTTAAAAATTTGCTTACGGCAAGACTTCTCCCAAAACTGCCACCTGTGACCCAGGAAACAACTGCGTCAAAAACTATGAAGAAGAAGCCGAGCAAGCCAATGCCAAAAGCTATGGCAAAGAGAAGTGCAACAGCGTCTCGAAATGGCTTAAAAATATTTGTTATGAGGTCTGAAGGCTGTGCAAGAATTATTCTTGTGTCTACAGTAACGATTTGAATGAAAAATAGCAGGAGCAACGATTTTAGACGCTTTTTGTTGTCATGCAAGGCCTCTTCTATAGCGAGTTTTATTTTCCTGAAAGTTTCCTTGTCGGAAAAATTTTTTCTATCAAATTTAGCAATTCTCCTCAAATTATACTCATAGAGCACCCTGATAAGAATCAGTTTTAGCCGACTCATAACTCTCTGGCAAGATTTTGCTGGAACAATATAAGTTGGCACAAATTGGAAGTCTCCTCTGGCATCGCTATATATTCCCTCAGGTAAAGGTTGAGGGGTAAAAAATCATGAGCGATATTGTTGCCTTTGGAAGTGGCTATAAAGGTGGAACAGGAAAAAGTGTACTATCGAGTTTGGTTGGATATACGCTTGCTGTGAATGGGAGAAAGGTTCTGCTAGTCGACTTGGGCGAGTACGGTAGTAGCACAAACCTTTGCCTAGAGGAAGATCCCGGACCCCCATACTTGTCAGATTTCTTTTGGGGAAAAGCCACGTGGAGAGACGTCATAGTTGAAAGCAGTTATTCGTCCAACCTCTGGATAGCTCCAAGCTCCAAGGAACAAGGACCAATAGACGCGGAAAGCCTAGAATACCTACTGGACAACGCTAGTAAATATGTGGACTACGTAATACTCGACCTGCCGTCTTATCCAGGGACACTTCTTGACCCCATAGTGTTGCTAGCAGACATAATTGTACTTGTAACCAACCCAGATAGGCTCTCTATACTTGCTGTAAAAAACTGGATATCTACGCGTCCCTTTGCCAAAAACAATATCTTAAAAATTCCTGTTTTGAACAAATACCACTCTCTCTTGCACAAATGGCTGGACAAGATGCGAGAGGAGTACGGTGTAGTATTTCCCATAAGCTTTGACCCGGCTTTGACATTTACTTTTACAGAGAGAATAAAGGAAGCCTACAGCCTAATAAGTAAAAGAACCAGGGAAGAGGTCATGCTACTTGTACAGAGAATAAACAAGCCCCTCCTAAAGGTGACTGGATAATGAGCCACAAAAGACCCCTAGTCAATGAAGGTCAACTAGAAGAGAAGCCTCGAGAAGAAACCTCCAGCAAGCCACAGTTATCAACGCCTAGACCTGCAATTCTACAAACAAGGACAGACAGAAGTGGCGGCAATACAAGTGGAGACTTCGTCCAAAAAGGTCTAGAGGGTTTCAAGGCGGTTCTACAGTCTCTGGGGCTTGATTCTTCGCTAGCCTCAAAGCTAGAAGAAAAATACTTTGCAATAGATGAGGAAATCAGGAAAATAAACGAGAAAATAGATTCACTAGAAAGGGAAAGAAACAAGCTCCTAGCAGACAAAGAGAAACTGACCAGACTCCTCAAAATGTTTTCAGAAATAAGAAGCTGAAAAACATGAAGATAAAGTTTAGATTCAAAGATAAAAAAGAAAAAGAACTTATCCCAGTAGAGGACTCTATTCCAAGAGACTCGATACTTATAGACAAAAATCCCTTGGGCGCCCTGTTTATACGGGACTCCACACTGTCTGTGATTCCATTCAAGGATGACGACGTTTGGGGCCCATTGGGAGCTCTCTTCGCATCCGACAAGGTTGAGGAAGCCTGGATATTCAAAGACAAAATAATTGCGACGCTCAGTAATCTTGGTCGAATACAGCTCTCGCTAGACAATCTCGACATACGGGTCGAGGACATAATTTCTCGTCTAATTGCTCATACAGGTGTAAATGTTTCCTTTAGAAACCCGCGCGGCGTCGCCGAGTACGGTAACTGGAGGATAGCTATACAGCTCCACTCCGGCGGACAACTACACGTTGTAGCTACAAAGATAAAAAAGGTGCCGCCAATCACGGAGATCCTTCCCCCAGAGATAAGTGTAAAACTCCTCTTGTTGATCTTAAGGCCTAGCACAGTTATTATTAGTGGGCCCCCAGGAAGCGGAAAGACAACATTACTAAGTAGCATAGTGGGGACTCTAGGTCAGCTATTCCCCTGGCTCCACATAGCCATAGTCGAAAAATACAGGGAACTCGACTTTCAAGGAGGATGGTTTTCACACGTTGTAAGCGAAGATATAGCCGAAGGAGTCAGGTACTCAATGCGGTACCTCCGCCCAGACCTACTAGTCGTCGGAGAAATAATGGCCGAGGACTTCTGGAGCCTCCTCGAGCCATCGAGAGCAGGCATCCCGACACTAACTACCTTCCATGCTCCCTCGGTCGAAAAAGCCGTAAGAACTCTCAGCGACGCGCTACAGGTACATCTCAAGGGCTCTCCAAACGTCTACACATACCTCGACATAATAGTAAACACAAAAAAACTTGTGACCATTGACGGTGTAAAAAGATTCGTAAACGCGATATACATCTCAGACGGACAGAGAATACTACCAATATACCTCGACGGCCAACCAGTCGACGACAAACTACTCGAAAAAGCACTCCCAGACAAACTCTACATAGGCGACACAAAACAAGTAGAAGAAACCCTCCTCAGGCACCTCGTAAAAACCCACGTAGACAACAGAGTCCAAGCAAAGGTCACATAGCACCTTGAACCCGGAAGAGTTCTTCAGAAAAGCAGGACTAAAACCAAGACCACTACAGCTAGAAGCAGCCAAACAGCTCGCCGAAATGATCGACACAGGTTCAGTAGGCTTCCAGGCTCCCACCGGTTTCGGAAAAACAATTACAGTTCTAGCCGCGATATCACTTGCAGACGCGTTTCCAGTAACTTGGAGAGTCCGAACATTCGACATAGCGAAACGGGTCTCTGATGACTGCGCGCTCTTAGGACTTCCATTCTATATAGCTGCTGGACGCGAAAAACTCTGTCCTCTAAAAGAAGAATATAAATCAAACACCTACTATTTTTGCAGGTTTCTAAAATTTAAGTGTCCATTCTTTAAAGGTTTGTCAAGTATCAAACCAGAAAACATTTTTAGTGTCGACTATGACCAGTTGTTAAGAAAGCTAAAGGGCACAGAGATTTGTCCTTACTATGCTCAGCTCTATCAGCAAGCTCACGTCTACATTATTCCCTATAGTCTAGGTTTGTCATTCGACGTCAACTTAGAGGTAATTGATGAGGCACATAATATGGTACTTGATGTTTATAGTATTCCTGAGGCAAAACTTAGAGAAGCCTTAGCTGAATTGGATATTCACTACGAACCCACAGGAGACCTAATCCAGCAAGCATTCATTGAGACTGCCCAGATGAAGATCGTAGAGCTACTCGAACAGGGAAAAATGCCACTCATTGCGGGAAGAGTAATAGCAATGCTTGCCAGGGGAACCTTTATTTGGCGAGAGGAGGGAGAGATACACATTCTGAAATTTATTCGACCAAGGAAAAGAACGATTTTCGTAAGTGCAACACTAGAACCTTTACAAAAAATATACAATATACCTGTTTTAGAAATACCTGTTCAGAGAAAACCAGAAGCACTCATTGCAACGTGGATGACGACTAGATTTCATGAATGGGACTATAAGATGGCTAAGGAATATAATGATTTGATTTTTCTCCTCAGAAAACATTTCCAAAGAATAGTTGTATTTGCTACTAAAAGAGTAGCTCGTAGCCTAAGGGCGGACTACGTGGAAGAAGCCCCCAGTGATTGGAAAGGTGTATTTCTACTTTTTTCCCGTGGTAAAAAAGGTGAAGGAGTAAATATAGAATCAGAAGTTGTTGTCGTAGCAGGAGCCCCATATCTTCCACCTTTTATACACGTAGAGAAACTTGGTTTAACTCATGATGATGTGGCAACAATCACGACGATACAGAATATTGGGCGCACCTTAAGGCATCCTGAAAACAACCCTTTGATCATACTAGCTGACGATCGTTTTCGAAAACTGAAACCCACACTAGATAGATACTATACAAACATAGAGACGGATGATCTACACTCGTTAGATAAAGCGATACAAAAATACAAAGCTTCCCATCCAAGCTAACATTTGCTGTGGCAACCGGTTATACTTTTCTTATATGTAAAGACTAATAAATGGGGTTAGATACAAAGTGGAAGGTTGCTATGTCTGAGACCACGCAATGCATGATACAGGGTTGCAACTCGGCGGCAGACATAATCATAGAACTGAAGGGTCAGCAACTAGTGCTCTGCAGGACGCATTTCAAGGGACTTATCAGCCGTCTTTCACGTGTTGCAGAGAGAAGCGGGGCGGCATATCCTTCCAGGATAAAGCTTGTAAAGATGGAAGATGGAAAAGTAAAACTATTAATCAGGAAGACACGTAGCAAAAAGAAGAAAGAAGAGGAAGAAAAAGGTACCAAGAAAAAGGGAAAGAGCAAGAAAGGGAGAAAAGCCCGCTCAAAAAGCTCGAAGAAAACAAAAAAGTAGAGATGATTCTACCCTTTTTCGTGTAGATGTAGGAGCATTGAAGCCTCGTCTGAGAGTATCTTCTCTAGCTGTTGGGCCACTTCCTCGCTAACCATCTTTTTATTTACGGCACTCTTTAGTTCTTCCTTTTTCTCTTCTATGTCCCCGGCTGAAAGACTAACTGGCAGTCCAGATTTCACGCAGTGAGTAATATACATGAGGGTTATTTCTTCGTAGGCCAGCCACAGTGTTTGATATTCTTCTTTGAGTCTAGCTATCTCCTCCTGTAGTTCGTCAAGCTTCTTTTTCACTTTTTCTTCACTTAAAAGGCCGAGATCAAGCTTGAGACTTAGCTCCTCTGTAGTCCTCAGATCTGTCTCTAGTTTGACCCTGACCTCGCTAAGCCTATCCAGTAAATCTATCCTGAAAGCCTCCCATTCACGCACAGTAGTCTTTACAAAGGTATAGTAGTTATTCCAGAGCTCCTCCGCTTTGAGAAAACTCTCTCTAAATCTTTCCAACTGTTCACGTAAGTGTTCCATGTCACTCCACCTCTTCCTTTATTTTCTCTAAACGTTGAATCTTATCCTCAAGCTCGGCCCTGAGCCTCATGTAGACTTCTTCAGAGATGCTCCCACTCTTGAATCTTTCCTCTAGTTTTGACAAGGCAAGCCTCAGTTTGGCCAACTCTGGCTTCGCCTCTGCAACCTTAACACGCTTATAATGCGGCAAAACAACTCTATCAAGATCCGCGAGTTTCTTCGTCAAGGCCTCCTTTTCGCTATTTTTTTCCGCCAGCTTTTTCTCTAATCTCGAGATTAAGTCAATATACTCTTCCTCGCTGATCTTTCCTTCATCGAGTAATTTTTCTAGACGTCCCTTCTCACTTATATATGCATTGATAACGGCCTCTAGACCTGCCAGTTCCCGCTTTATCTTGTCCCTAAGCTCTTCCCATTCCTCTACGACTCTCCTAGCTTCACTTTCATAACTTTCCCATAGCCTTGCGAGCTCGCTAGCCCTATCGATCAGCCTGTCCACCTCGTCTGTGAAGCGCTCCGCGGAGACTTCTGTCGGAGAAACAATGAGGGTTGGCATTTCAACAGTAGGGACAGTTGCTGGAGGTGCTTCCTGCTGTTTAATCTCTTCTTTCTCGACTTCTAAAGCCTTTTCGGCCTGCTTGTGCCTAATATAGAACGGGCATTCCCAGTATTCTAACAGGCACGGCATAAAAGCCGGGTCAATCTCGGCGTTGTCTGCAAACCTACAGTAAAACTTGCCCTTCTCGTCCTTGTATAAGCCTGGACACACAGTTGCACGCGACATACCTTACCTATGGAAAATACTTACTAGCTCGAATTTATATGTATGCTTTACTAAACATACCTCATCGAGAAAAAGGCAACAATCGACAACATAAAAAACTTTAATCAAGACCC
Source organism: Thermofilum sp. (assembly GCF_038871435.1). NCBI lineage: Archaea > Thermoproteati > Thermoproteota > Thermoprotei > Thermofilales > Thermofilaceae > Thermofilum > Thermofilum sp. The sequence goes on along the minus strand of NZ_JAVZIC010000001.1, from coordinate 194,062 downwards.
TGAATTCCCCAACATAGGGTTTGCATGTCTAGCAAAGAAATGGCATGCCGCTACTTTAGACCTACATCTAGAGGTCAAAGATGCATCTTCATAGGAGTAAAGGAGTGGCGAATTATGTCGGAGAAGTATCTGCAATTCTGCAGACAAGGAGGGGCAGGATGCCCTATCCTAGCAAGTATCTCGCTTAAAATATCCTCCCAGAAGAACGGCTTCCTCAAGGTAGGTGCAAATGGTCTGCTTAAAGAAGGCTGACTATCTCCTCGCATTTGGGGAAATCTTCCTTGCAACGGGTTTATCCCTTATCTTATATAGCAGGCAAAATACTTTTTTTCTTCCACCAGCTGTAATCTCCACCATAATAATATTTCCCCTTACACTCTTAACTCTCCTTAGAAAACATACCAATCCACACCTTACAATTTCTTTGGTAGCCCCTTTTTTCCTCTCTACACCCCTACTACTTGTAATATCAGCAAGCCTCATCCAGAGTTACGCTAAAGAGGGAAAATATTCTTCACCATTCATCGCAGAGCTATTGGACAAAACGGGTAACGGCTTTATAACGGTAGGACTCTTAATAGCGGGAGTATTCTCTTTAGCATCATACCTCCTTGTGAAGGCATTAGTACTTCCAGGAGTAAAAGCCTTAACTCTTGAAGGCGGCAAGACTCTCGCCGAAGAATACATCCAGCCGCCACAATACAAAGTATCCTACCTAGCGATACCTCTAGGGATCCTATCCCCCTACCTATACAATGCATCTGCATCTACAATAGCAGTCCTCCCTTTTATAATGCTAGCTCCATTACCACTACAGACATCGACACTAATGGGACTACTTTTATCCATCATAGGCATAAGTCTCAACCCTATGGCTGTAGCGATCTCTCTCATTCTCTACGCCGAGATTTGGAGAAAACTATGGAAAATTGGTACCTACAGACCAGCGTCTCTCATAATTGGGACAGGAGTTTACATCCTTGTCTCTCTGCTTATATTCTTTACTCTCTTCGGTGCACAATTTACCATGTACCTTGTTACTGCAACTTTCTTAATTCTCATAGTGAGCTATGCAATAACTGAACTTGAGGCTAAAGGTATAGCGCTTTCCCCCTATCTTCTTCTCTTTGTTTCTCAAATTTTCACAAATGGCTCAATACCAATTTATACCGATGCTCTCCTTCCTCTTATCCTGTCGGCGTCGCCGCTTATAGTTTCAGCTCTATACTTGGATATATCCCTCAGACACATAGATGAAGAATGTGGAACCCTACTTTTCGAGTCTCTTCTTTTGCTTGTTCCCCTCGTTTTGGCGGCATTACTCTATGGAAACATAACAATAACACCTCCATCCCTTACGATATCTACTAGCTATTCTCTCATAAGTTACCTTATACCTGTACTAGCACTTATATATTCCACAGTACAACAAGTGTCAATGAAAGGCAGAATCCCGCGCAGAATAGAGCCAACACTACTATTTTCTCTACATCCGCTCGGCTTAGCTGTATCGATCCTTGTTCCCAGAAATGAAGCCCTCCCACTTTTACTTCTAGCATTGCTTCTGTCTGTAACGCGCCTCGTCCTATCAAGGCACAGTCAAATGTATAGTGAGATTGCTAGGTTTTTCCTGTTTGGTTATGCGATAGGCATCATTTCTAAGATTCTCTTGGTAGGTTAAGAATTCTCAGCATTCTCGTCAACAAAACAATTATATCTAGAAGCAATGTTGGGTTAGGGCAAAACTATGTTCGTAAAACGTGAAGATGCCATTAGAGCTGCGCAGAGCTACCTAGCTAAAGCCATAATAATAAATTCACTCGTTGTTTTCATTTGGCCTCTCTACATTTTTTTCTCAAAGCACATTGGACTCGACACATACATAGCTCTGCTGTTATTGTTAACATCTATCGCCTCGCTGATCCTGGTATATTACATGAGGAGAGCCCTAGACGACTACTCTATCTCCTCTGCCCTCAGTGTTTCACCCATAGCAACAATAGTAGGCCTGATAGGGGGCCTGATAGCCGTCGGCATCCTAGTCAAGAAGGCAACCGAGTCATTGAAAACAGCATTATGATTCTCGTTGCGAAAAATTTATCTAAAAAACAAGTCTCCAGGAATAGGTGCAATTATGTCCGGACAAGAACCTCTACAGACACCTACACCCACAGTAAACACAGTAAAGCTAAGAATATATGGAGGCGTTCCACCGCGTGAAACTAAGATTGGAAAAGGATTCAGCATTGGCGAGATAAACGCTTTAGGGCTCACAGTGAAAGAGGCTAGACTCCTTGGCATACGTGTCGACACACGCAGGAAAACCACACACGAAGAAAACATAAACTTGCTCCGAGCCTGGCTGGCAAAACTAAAAGAGCACCTGGAGGCTGGAGGAGCCCCGCCGAAGCCGGCATTCGCGTTAACCCTCCAGGCAAAGCCAGACCCTGGCAGGGTCTTCAAGGGAAAAACCATGTCCGGCAGAAAAATGCGTGGCCTATTGGCCATAAAATATAGACATACTCACCACAGAAAATGGAAGAAAAAACAGCTTGAAAGAATACATAAAAGAAGACACGAAGCTACAAGGCACAAGGGAGGAGACTAATAGACCTCCCTATTCAGTTATATATTTCTCGACATATTCCCTAACAATCTTGGTCGAATGCTCTAGAACAATTTTTGAGCCACATCTAAAGCAATAGTATTTGCCCTCGATCTTTGCCACAACATCTGTACTCCCACATATACTGCACTTTGGCTTTTCACCATAATCCGTGTTAGACGCTGTAGTGCCTGTTGCATCTTTTTTCGAGGCCATATTTTATTTTTCTAATGGTATAAACAATGGAAAACCATAAATATGCTTCTGCAAGCACACGCAGTGATGACAACACAACCCAAAACTATGAAGGGAATAAGGTACATGCAGCCCCTAGACTACCTTAAAAACTATACTGGCAAGAACGTCTTCGTAAAGCTCAAGGATGGAACGGAGTATTCAGGGAAACTACGCCTAACAGACAACGCGATGAACCTAGTGATGGACGAGACCAAAATGGTTACAGAACTCAACAAGCTAGTGGCACAGCTAGGAACGGTCTTTATTAGGGGGAGCAACCTATTGTTTGTCTCCATCGAGCCTGAAAAGGTTACGTTCTTTGAGCAGAATCAGCAGCAACAGACTCAGCCGCAGGAAGAATCAAAAGACCTAAATGATGACGAGTAAAATTATTACTAGCAGTAATTTTCAGTAAACATTATAAATCAATATGACCAAAGCTTCTACCTGATGGCTCGAAAGAACATTATAATAGAAAAATCGAACTATATACCGCCTGCACAGCTCCCAGTAGAAATAGTTGAGCGTAAAGGTACAGGGCATCCAGACTACATTGCAGACTCAATTTCGGAAGCCTCAAGCCGAGAATTATCAAAATACTACCTAGAAAGATATGGAGCCATACTTCACCACAACCTAGACAAAGTCCTAGTTGTAGGCGGACAGTCAAGCCCCAAATTCGGCGGCGGAGAGGTGGTTCAGCCAATATATATCCTTGTTTCTGGGAGAGCCACAACAGAAGTTACGACGCAGGGCGGCAAAGAAAACATACCGATAGGACCAATTATCCTGAAAGCCACCCGGGACTGGATCAAGAAAAACATGAGGTTCCTGGACCCAGACACACATGTAATCATCGACTACCGGATAGGGAAAGGCTCAGCTGACCTAGTAGATATCTATACCAGAGAAAGCAAATACCCAGGTGCAAACGACACGTCCATGGGTATAGGGTATGCCCCTCTCTCCCCCACAGAGAGAATAGTATTCGAAACAGAAAGACTACTAAACTCTCCAAAGGTGAAAAACGAGCTACCGGCAGTAGGAGAAGACATAAAAGTTATGGGTGTAAGAAAGGGAAACAAGCTAACCCTTACCATTGCAATGGCGGCCGTATCAAGGTTCGTCCACAATGTTCAGGAATACCTAGACGTCAAGGAAAACGTCAAGAAACTAGTAAGAGAACATGCGTCTAGCCTGGCAGACCTAGACCTAGAAATATACGTCAATACAGGCGACGACCCATCCAGGGCAGACAGAGGAGGAGTCTATCTCACAGTTACGGGAACCTCGGCAGAACATGGAGACGACGGCGCAACAGGAAGAGGAAACAGAACCAACGGACTCATAACACCATTTAGACCAATGTCACTAGAAGCCACAGCAGGAAAAAACCCTATAAGCCACATAGGAAAACTATACAATGTAGTCGCCTTCCAAGCCGCAAACGAAATATGCACCCTGGACCACGTCGGAGAAGTCTACATCAAACTGATAAGCCAAATAGGAAAACCCATCAATGAGCCTCTACTGGCATACATTGCTATAAATGCTCCAGAAGATGTAGCTACACGCGTAAAGCATCAAGCGGAAGAAATACTCTCCAATCACCTAGACAAGATAAATACTCTCTGGGAGAAGTTCCTCAAAGGAGAAGTCACAATATTCTAGCCTAAGCGATATTTTTCTCAATAAATTCTTAAAATTCATACCATATAACAACTCAAATTCTTCCCATGCTACGTCTCCTTTCTTCTCGATAATCCACAAGGAGCCTTCTAAGCTTCTCCTTCTCCACATCCTCGCTCTGCCTGTTTACAGCTTTCTCAATTTCCTCTATAGGCAAAACAACAAAGTCGCCTATATCTTCAACCCCATTGACCCAGTCAATCGAAAGTGGAATAGTCCCAATGGGCAGTTTACCTTTAACCCTCTGTAGCTCATGTTGGTTTCTGAAAAACACGTATAGATTAGCGCTGGGAGGCTTAATTTCTCCTAGAACCCTAAACAAATAGTCCTCAGGTAGCTCCTTGTCCACAAATAAGTACTGGGCTCTTAACCCAGACTTGTCTAGTAAACGCGAAAGCTTCAGAACTGCGATTTTTTCACCAAGAACAACTGAGTACATGGTCTCCTTGAGCCTTTTCTCCTCTAGAATAGTATTCTCGAGAACGCTCTTCAAAGAATTAATCTCGGACTGAAGCATCTCAATTCTAGCCTCCATCTTCGAGAATTCAGGATTCAGCCTTTTCCCAAGTTCCCTTAACTGCAGAAGCCTTTTTAGAGTCTCCTCGCTTCTTTGAGCCCTTTCCTCTGCCTTCCTAAGTTCATGCCTAAGCAGGGTATTCTCATGGACAAGTTCCTCGACAACCCTTTTCAGGAACTCTAATTCTCCCTGCATCTTTTCTATCTCTGTGCCTGACGAAAACTTATCAAACCGTTCCAAAGGCAACCTAAGCCCGACATGCTTCCTCATTGCCTCTTGGATGGCAATTGAGACAGGCTTACCCCTAATCACCAAAAGCTTTGCCTCATCTATTGGAACAGGCAAATCATACTTTTCACCCTCTTTCTCGACTTCTTCGAATAGGGGTCTATAATACAGGAAAGCCTTGTATGCAGCCGCAAGGGAATCTCTTTCATGCGAAGTTTTAACCTTTAATCCCCTCGCCTCGGCAGCCTCTAAAGCCAGCCTCCTTTTCTCATCGATACTTAAAGACCTACTAGGAACAAACAACTGGCACCCCAACGTTGCAGCTATTTTCCTAACATAGGCTGGGGGAGGGTTAACGTCCGTAGCTATAACTACTGGCTTCCCGATCGAATAGAGCCTGCGCATAAGGTCCCCCCTCCCCAGAAGCCTACCAGTCTCTAGTGAAAGAACCCTTCCATTCAAGTCTAGAACTGCGTAGCCAGTGCTCATCCCAGGATCAATGCCGACGATTAGATATTTCTCTGTCAAAGGTTTATAGGAAACCTTCGCCCCCAGGGGCTGAAACTCTATTTTTTCGCGGCCGACAGGCTCAATCCTAACAAATAACTCGTGCCCATCCTCGTTCTTTACTAGACCGTTTAGCTTCTCTCGTGGAGCATAAACTATGAATGTCGCACCTGTAAGCCCCTCGCCGCTCTTCCTGATGAAGAGGTCATAGTCGAGAGAATTTTTCCTCAGGGCTTCGGATATTTCTCGAACCTTTCTCTTCACCTGCAACTCTATGTTCCTCTTGAATCTCTCGCGGCTCATTCCACCCTGGCCAGGAACCCTTCCCCGGCCAACACGGATCAGTGTTTCTTCCTCAAATACAAGTGCCTCTGCACCCACGCCATTATAAGCAAGCAATGCGCAGACCTCTGCTGTTTGGAGGGGGTCTAGCTTCCCGCTGCAAATCCCTGTCAAGGCGCAGAGTGCCTCGATACTTACTGTTTCACCATCTATGAATGTTACTTGTATTATGCGGGGGCTCCTCGGGAACCGCTTTAGAAACCTGCTTAACTCGTCTATGTTCGCTGCTAGCTCGTATACATTGTCGAGAGCCAGAGCGTCGACGTTTCTGTCAGAGACAATCTCAACTATTTTATCCAAATTGACTTCTCTCCACTTTTCAACAACTTTCCCGTCGACTACAAGGACAGCCGCGAATAGGAGGCTAGCCCCCTGAGGCGAGCTTCCGGGCAACACGTCAAGGCCAAGTATTCTCCTTAGCAACACGTGTCCTAACCATTAACAGATAGTCGGCTTAAAAAATCTTCCCCCAACTGCTCTGGGTCAACGTCTACCCCATACTTCTTGGCAAAAAACCCAGCAATGTTTACTATGTCCCTCTTCAGGTAAAACGAGGCCATAGGGTGACTGCTGGAAACCCACTGAGGCCAATCAATTAGGACAGGCTTCTCGCCCCTAGCGACCAACACGTTATACTCACTGAGATCCCCGTGAACAACGCCAGCCTTAAAACTCTTCTCGACTTCCTGCAACACACTTTCAAAGAAAGCCTTTGGGTCTGTCAGCACTGGGAGAAGGTATAACTCGTCGCCCTCCACGTATCCAGTAACAATAACGTGCCTATTCCAGTCAATGGGCTCTGGCACCGCGACACCACTCTTCCACAAGATCTTCAGGGCCTCAAACTCCCTCATGGCGGCAAGCCTCCCAGCATACAGCCAGGAATAGTGCCTCTTGTCGGCTACATATTCCCTTACAAGCTTAACCTTTCTAAAACTCGTCCTCCCAACACGGTGAAACTTGACAACCACAATCCTGTCCCCCTCAGTCTTCCCGAGATATACTTCGCTCTCCTTCCCCTCGCCATACGGAGTAAGAGAAAGCTGAGACAAAGTCCCCCTCTTCACCAAAACATAGAGCGCCAAGCAGTCATACCCCCTAGTAGTCAGGACAAATCCTACAAACCCGCCCTTAAACCTCTGAACCAGCCCAAGCTTGTTCAGCTTCTTCAACCTAGCATTAACAAAGTCCTCCTCCAAGCCACTAATACTGGCAACCAATTTTACATCCACATATTCATGATTAATCATCCCCCTCTCCACAGCCACCAACAACCTGTAATCATCCTCCCCCAGTTGCTTCAAGGCATCAACAGCAAACCGCGCGCTCACAACAACACCTATTCAGGAAAGAAAACCAGCAAAAATAAACCTTTCAAAACAGATCACAAGAAATATCAGCCTCCAAGAGGATTTATCACCTCTACATTTAATTCTACTCCAATCTTTTGGAAATGAATGTCACATGAAAAGACCACGTCAATGTAATCTTTCACTGGAAGAAAACAGAGGTAATCCCATATATGTATACCGGTCTTTGCACTTTCTTCGAGTGCATCTTTTAGATGCCCAGGCAACAGTGGAACCTTAATTATTTTATCATCTTCTAGTATAGCCCAAACGATTTTCTTGGCTTCTTCCTTTGGTACCTTAGTACCTCTAAAGGCTAAAACGTGATATATTTCTCCAATTTGATGGGTAGAAATATAAACTTCTAACTCTGGGAATTTTTCACGAAAGAATTTCAGCGCTTCCTCATGCATTCTTAAAGCTTTTAGATAATCCTCCTGCGAACTAAAACTGCTAACTGAAGGCTTCTTCTTCGCTATAGACCTTATCTCTGTATCAATCATAGCCTTCAAGAACAAGACCCCGAAAGGTTATATGTCATCATACTCGTATTCCTTATAATCTTCCGCAGAGGCTCCCTCGATTGGTGTAGTGAGAAGTTGGATAAGTCTATTCCTGTCGCTTTTGCGAGGCTTAGAAAAATACTCGAGTAAAGCTTCAATAACAATCTCGCGGACTGGTCTGTTTTCCTCGAAATCATAAAAATTATTGTTTAAAAACCATTTTTTATCCACATTCTCTCTCGAAATCTCATCATAAATATGAAAACCAAAAATATAAGGAAGCACTGTATTACATATAAGGATGATGAGGCAGCTCGCATTTGAAATGTGAAGATGCGACTCGAATGCTGATTATTCTACAGGAACTGCAACAACCCTTGTCTCCTGAGCTCGATTACTGTTACACTTTTAGTTGCAGGTAGAGCAACATTGTAGACAGGAGTACTACCAATATAGTCTCTGTGAACAGTGCTCCTGTGCAGGTGGCCATGAACAACCACGTCGACGCCCTTCTTCTTTACTAATTCTGCCAGCCCCTCAGAAGACATCTGCCTCCAAAACCTCTCGTCCTCCCCCATCAATGTACGGCACCTGGGGGGATAATGCGTAAGCAGTATAGTCAAATCCCCACTCTTCTTATCCAAAAGCTCTCCCAGCCTTTCAAGCCTCCTCCTATACGTCTCCACTATCCCCGGGACATTACGCTTCTGCCAAGGAGTAGGCTCATCCAAGACGCCAGTCGAGCCTACAACCCTAACCCTCAAGCCGTAAACCTCTACCTCTACAGCATCGTCCTCAAGCCACATGAAACCGCTACACTCCTCCCTCATCCTTCCCCTAGCCTCCTCGTAGTCCTCGTTTCCAAAAACTCCTACAACTGTCGCTTCTGGGAGAAACTTCTCACTCAGTTCCGAGACCTGCCTACACATCCTCCACTCGCCCCTAGCCACAACGTCGCCAGCTACAAGTACAAGCTTGGCGTCAGGCTGTAGCTTAGCTAGAGAGCTCGACAAATAATTCACGTAGAGGGGTGCATGCACATCGCCAAAAGCCACAACCCTGGGAGACCCAGTAGACACTTACCCAACCCTCCTCAAAACGTATAGGGTATCTCCTGAGCTTTCTAAAATCTTTTCTACAAGCAATTCCATGGGAAACTTTAAGGGCTCTCTAAGCAGGCGCTCCTTCACACCTAAAACCATTGCGCCGCCCAGCTTTAAGACGCGGGCAAGGCCGCTGATCGAGCCGGGAGCCTCGTGGATAACGGTTATACAGGCCAAGCCGTCCACACATTCGTCGCGGAAGGGAAGCATATTTATGTCACCCATAACAGCGTCACACAGACACCTACGCCTAGACCTGAAAACCTCTAGCATCCCAATGCTCAAGTCAAGACAAATGTAGTAAGAGCCCTTCAAGAAGACCGACAGCAAGCCAGTGCCACAGCCAGCGTCAAGCACAGTTTCCTTCCCATAGAGGAAAGCCGAGGCCGCAAGGTTCTTGCCTGACTGCTCCAGTCCATAAAGCTCGTCATACCTCTCTGCAATAGTGTCGTAGTCGATAGACACATTTTTTATCCTCACAAGTGAGAATATATACCTGCCTCAAGATTCGACATCAATGGAAAAATTAGCCCAAAGTCGACGTATTACCCGTTCAAAAACGAATTCTAATTAACAGAAAAAAACGCAGATAAATACCCCGCCACCAACACAAACCCCGACCCCGAAAAGGGGGGAAACAAACATATGAGTAGAAAATACCTATTAGGAATAATAGCCCTAGTAGCAATACTCGCACTGACACTGCAAGCATACGCTGCACCTACGTTCCCAGCCCACAGGGCATGGAACGTGCTACAGTATCCAAATGGTCAGCCATTCAAGAACCAAAACGTTATCATTGTCTACTTTAACGAGACAGGCAACTGTCTACTCGCATACGCTGTTGGAACAACAAATTCTGCAGGAAACATAACCCTAACAATTGCCCAGCCCGGAGGAGTAATAAATACTCCAAACACTGGCACAAGCTACAACATGTCAGTATTCTGGCAAGTCTACGGCAAAACATTCCTAGTATACTCAACACGCACCAACGCCCTCAACCTACTCAACTCCACCATTCAGCTTACAAACATGATGAACTTCACCTTCCAGGCTCTAACAACGATTGGCGGTCAGCAGGTTCCGCTATACTTTGCTGACCCAGAGGTTTCTGGCAGGAAAGACATTGCCTACTTCCAGGTATACTTATACAACAAGAACGGGCCACAACTCCTGGCAGTAGAAGGAGACAACAATGCTATTTCAAAGGGAAGTGTTGTAGTTCCACTAGTTGAGGTCAACATAAAGCCGACACTTACACCTAACTGTTACCACATTGAAAGCCAAAAGAACGTGACTCTCTACAAGGAGGTATACTGGCTCCTCGACCAGGGCGGAGGACAAAAACTGAAAATAATGGTAGGCAAAGAGAACGTAACATTCTCACTTTCTGGAACAACCCTCACTGCAAATGTTAAAGACCTGGCAGATGGCACAACATCTCCACAGACCTTCGACATAGTAAACGACTGGGGCAAAAAACCACTGAACGACGTTGCACACACCTTCCTAGCACAAGTAGTTGTCACAGACCCATGCGGCAACCCGATCTCCAACTGGGAATACCCACCAATAGGTATCGAATTCACTTCTCCAACATATGGTAAGCTCAGAGTAGGAAAAGCCTTCCCGAACGGGACAGCTCCAGAAGAAGGATACCAGTTAAGTGGTCACTACTACTTCTGGTTACCAAACATATCCCTATTCTACAATGAAAAAATGGGCATCGCTGCCGAAATAGGAGGTATACAGGTATTTGCAGAAGCCTTCAACACAACAAAACCACAAAGCGTAACATACAATAAACCATTCACCTTCCAGCCGCTCACAGTATCAACTAGCAATGGAATAGTAACATTAACAATAAAGGCAAGCATAGTCAAGACCCAGATCACCATCAAGACCAGTGGACTCGTAGCCGTCCAGCCACTCCAGGGAGCAATTGTCCAGATAAGCCCAAGAGTCTTCGACCCCAACACCTATACTGACGCTAACGGACAAGTAGCACTAATGCCATTCCAGATAGTTGGCGGCGGAACAACAACCTCTGGCACGCCAATAATCACAAGGAAGGGCACATCCCCAGGCTACCTGCCAGTCCCATATGGTTTATGGTCAACAGGCAAACTATACACCTACACTATTAACGTGTTATGGGCACTACCAGGAACAGAAAACTTCGTAGATGTAACTCCAGACCAGAACACAATACCACTAAACCTAACCAAAGCCATTGTACAGTGCTCAGTACAGTCTTTCAACCTATCCGCAAAGGTTTACGCTGTCAACTTTAAAGCAGTCGACCTATGCGGCCGCCCACTCACCAGCGCAGACGACCCCAACGCCACATTCATCCTAACCTACAAGTCCACCGACGGGACAACCATTAACTTCCCAGCAGGACTCGGACCCAACGGAACAACATTCATGGCCTTCGTCCCAGGAGGAACATTTACTGTAAGCCTCTTCTTCAAAGGAGTCAGAATGGATCCCGTAAGTGGACCCAACCCACTAGTCGTTAGCGGGAACATCGGAAACATTAGCAAAGCCACCTACACATTCCCTGTCGGCGACCTCATCTTGAGGATAACCCCATGGGACGTCAAGGAACCCCTCGTTAACGTTTCAGTGCTCCTCGAATACTTTAAAGCCGGCGCTAGAACATACTACGAGGGACCAAAGCTCACAGACTGTGAAGGCAAAGTAACCTTTACAAAGGTGCCCTTCGTAGTTGGACCCAACAACCTCGTAACTGTGACCATAAAGACAACTCCATACACCCCCTACATACGCCACCCGAAGGACGATGGCCTACTAATTGGTAAATGGAACCTTACAGGCCTACTGAAGGGAATCAGTCCAGGATGCACAGTCGGGCCAATCGACGTGCCGACCTGGGTCTTCAGCTTCACACTTGAAGCAGTAGACCACAACGGCAACATACTCAAAGAGCTCCCAACAAGCAACGGCGCAGCACCAGTAATCGTCGCCATAAACGACACCTACACAAAGAACCAGTACAACGTGACACAGGTATGCCAGGGTGGACCCGGCTGCCTCTGCTGGCCACTCATAAACGTAAACTACAAGATATTCAACACCACTAAGTCCGGCCCAGCAGGGCCATGGAACAACGGCCTGTCCGAGGCCAGGTTCAAGGTCACCGGTACACAGTGGGCAAACAGCAACTATCCACACCTATTCATTGCTGGAGCCAACTACAGCTTCGTCGTGTGGTACGGAGGAGTAATGGTCTACAACTACAACTTCACACTACCAAGGCCAAGCGAGATGCTCGACTACAGTAAAGTCATAACTGCACAGGTTATACTCTACAACGAGACAAGCGGCAAGATGACCCTACAGAAGACCGACAGCCTTGCCTATACATGGCTACTCGCTAGTGGCGGAAGAATCGAGCACCCAATCGTCCGCTTCTACGCGGCACCAGCATACAGCGGCCAATACAGCAACAAGCTCCAGCTCGTAACCTGGGTAGTCAACCTCGACATCTACACCTTGACGAAGGCAGGCGGAGGACTAGTCCCAGGACTCAACGTCACACTAATCAGGAACGACGCAGTAAACTGGAAGACACAGCTAAAGGGCGACCTCTACGCCAACATCACAGTGCCAACTGAATACACCAAGTCTGCCAGTATGAGCTACGCGTGGAGCGCAGTTACTGGCCAGGACGGCAAAGCAAGCCTACCAATAGCAATATGGGTGCCCAAGGCAAGCGTCAGGCCTAGCGGCATAAAGTTCGGAGCAAGCATCACAAACGTCTACGTGCTTGCAGGCAAGAAGTACGGTACACCAAGCGTCCCAGACACACCATCATACATGACAATTACTGGCATAGGCACGCTATATGGCTACCACGTCGGGCCATACAACATGAGCGCGCGCGCGCGCTATAACGACGTCAGCCAGAGCCCAGACTGGTACAAGCAGTACGGCGGAAGCTGGGTAGGACCATTCCGCGGACCAAAGGCGTGGATCGGAGCCAACTGGAACATGACACTGTGGAGCGGAGCAGCCAAAGTAGTCTACACCACTGCCATGGAGGGCGTATGCCTCCAGGTAGTCGGGCCAGACTTCAGAGACAACATGATACCACTTGCAAACCAGCCAGTAACCCTCACAGTATATGGCAGTACAGGTGCCACAGCCACCGTGGCCTCTGGCAGCACTGGAAATGACGGCACATTCCCAGTATACCCAGACAAGGGCTCAACCGTAGCCACACCAGTCGGAAGCAAGACAGTCTTCACAGGCAAACTCGTCTTCCTAGGAATCTCAGGCCTCAGTTATGAAGGCTCAACAACACTTAACCTCGACGCCGCGCTCGGCCTAAAGAACTATGGCTTAGACACAGGCAAGGCCTTCGACCCAGATACTCTAGAACAGAAGATATCATTCACACTTGACAACAACATGCCAGGCGGCACATGCGTAACCCTAAAGTGGGATGCAATAAAGGTAACAGTCTTCGACTGGAGCGGCAAGCCACTAAAGAATATGATGGTCGCAGCTATACTCAGGGAGCCAAGAGCAAAGGCAATACCAAGCGTAGCAGGCTTCACAGCTGAAAACGGAAGCGTCATACTCTACGTACCACCAAGCGTGGAGAACAAGTACCAGCTCCTCGTCTACTGGCGTGACAGCTACTTGCTCAGGCTTGCCGGCCAGATTCCGAGAGAAATCGTGATCTTTGACACTGTAACTGACTACGACACGCCAAGAACTTACAAGCCTGGAAGCGGTACAACACTTGAGACCTTCGTTTACGTAGGCATAGTTATGCTCAAGAATGCCCAGGGACAGGCCCTTTCACCAGACATACTTAACAAGATAACTGTAGAGATACAGTGGCCAGACCAGGTAGTAACAACCCACAAGCCAGAAAACGACGGTAGAGTACCAATAATACTCAACAAGAACACCGCCAAGTCATGGCCACTCGACGCAAGCGCAAACAGGAGCCCAGACACAGACCCAAGAGACATAAGCCAGGCACCACTAGGCGCCTACAAGGTAACAGTCAACCTTGCTGGAGTAGGCACACTTGCACAGCAGACGATTAAGATCGAGAAGGGCAGGTTCGAGACAAGCACACAGATATTCGAAGTAAGGCTCGACATCTTCGATGTCAAACTGACCTTCGTGTCTCCATTCGGCACACCTCTCGCCAACGCAAAAGTCACAATAACCAAGCCAGACGGGACCACTGTCTCTGACACTCTCGACGCAAGTGGTAGCATAGTTGTAAAAGAAGTACCACCAGGCAACCTGCAGTACACTGTAGCGGAATGGAACGGTCTACCAGTCCAGTTCAGCGGTAGCGATGCACGTGCAGGCGAAATCGGAGTAAAAGTCAGGAAGATAGGCAAACTCACTGTTAAAGTGCTTGGCGCAAGAGGACAAGGCATTGACGGCGCAACCGTTGCAGTCGAAAAGGTCGGCACATTCACTACTGACGCTAGCGGCGTTGTAAGCCTCGAGCTCCCAAGCGGAAGCTACGGCGTAACTGCAAGCAAGGGCGGAAGAACTGCCAGCGCTACTGCAACTGTAACAGACGGCAAAGAAACCGTGACAGAGCTAAAGCTTGACATCTTCCTGACACTCGCAGGCTGGGAGATGAGTAGCAACGAGTTCCTCGGACTCATACTGCTCCTCGTCCTACTCGTCCTCGTCCTCTTCATAATTGCACACGAATACGCTGTCTACAGACGCCGCCGCCTCGCAAAAGTCATTGCTCCAGCTGAAGGAACACAGGTAAAATAAACAGAGAACATTAAGCCTAAAAGCCAAAAAATAATATTTTTTTCTTTTTTTGTGCTTCTTCTCTTTACACATCTTTATATTTCTCTTTCTATATTTCCTTTTTGAAGCCAGATGCTGAGTCTAGAATATCTCTTAGGAGTCTTGGGCTTCTATGAAATAAGTCCCGGTATAGTTCCCTCCCTTGGTATGTCTTCTGTAACAAGGTTTAGTACTGGTGTTCATAGTTTGGATGATTTGTTGGAGGGTGGTGTCGAGGTTGGTAGTATTACTGAGCTGATTGGTGAGTTTGGTGCTGGTAAGACTCAGATTTGCCACCAGCTAGCTGTCATGGTCCAGCTACCGAAGGAGAAGGGAGGCCTCAACGCTAGGGCACTATACATAGACACAGAGGGCACCTTCAGGCCAGAGAGAATAATACAAATAGCAAGAGCAAAACAACTAGACCCAGAAAAGGCACTAGAAAACATAATCTACGCAAGGGCATACAGCGTGGAAGATGTTTTTAGGGTTCTCGAGAGATCTAAGCTAGAAGCTGTAAAGAGAGATATAGGCCTCATTATCCTTGATGAGGCTACACGTCTCTTCAGGACAGAGTTCCTAAGGACAGGAGAAAGGATTTCCGCATACTCGAGGCTTCTCTCATTTCTCGAAGAGTTTTCCAGGTCCAGCATATCGGTTGTCTATACTCGCCAAGTTGTTTACAGCGATGGGATTATTCCAGCCTCGGCTGTTGTTTTCGACGGTTTTGCACATCTATCGTTGTTCCTGTCTAAGAAGGGCGACGTTTGGCAATCGAGGGCTCTAAGTAGTCCATGGAGCCGTAGAACTGCATATTACAGGATCTCTGAGGAGGGGGTCGTAGATGTCTGACCTTGTAGATTTGCTTCGCGGGGGGTTTGCTTTAGAAGTTTCTGGCAGGACTGGGACAGGTAGACGAGTATATGTTTTCAGTCTCCTGTCGAAGCTGGTGAAAGAAGGTAGCAATACTGTATACATGGACTACGCGTCGACCTTTTGGAGGGCCTCCAAGTTATCTCGCAAAGAATCTTTCTTGGACAAAGTTGTTTTTACCATGCCTACAGCGGTTGATGATGCTTTTCAACTTTTAGCTGGGAAGCACGACTTCGTTGTTTTGGATAGTATCCCAAGGTTCTTTATGAGGTTTGGGAAAACATATAGGGAAAAGTGGGGCATAGTTGCCTCGTTGCTCGCTTTGGGTCTCAGGTTTGCGAGGGAGGGGGGAGGCTTAATAGCGATAAATTATGCTTCGAGGGGTCGAAGCTTTGGAGAAAACATTTTTGCCAGCTATTTTACTCACAGGGTTACACTCGAGGAAGACAGTGAGGGAGTCAGGGCTAAACTAATATATCCGTTCGAGGAGGAGTTAACATATGTCCGTTTTTAGCGCCGTCAACGACAAGTCTATGAGCATCCTTGATCTTGCTAAGATCTGGCCTCTTATAAGAGAGTTCGAGGGCACCAGGCTTCAAAAGGTGTCGGAGCGCGGCAACGTCTTCTATTTCAGGTTCCGCGAGGGTGGAATTGTTTTTTCACCTAGGCGGGGGCTTGTGCCCGCAGAAAGCGACTCAGTTTTTCCAGTCGAGTTTGGAAAAACCAGGTGGTCTTCTAGGATAGAAGGCAAGAGGCTTGAGAGCGTTGCCCAGATAGCGGGGGACAGGGTTGTATGTCTAGACTTTGAGAAAGAAAAAGTTGTCCTTGAGTGGGTTCGGGAGGGAAACTTGGTCCTACTCGACGGCGAATCAAAAATCGTATATGCATTGGAGCCCAAGGAGATGCGTGACAGGACACTGAAGCCAGGTGAAACGTATAGGCCTCCACCTAGGCTTGGAGATATATTTTCTGAAGACATTGAGAAGCTTTACGAGTCTTTCAGGTCCATGCCTAAACGAGGAGCAATAGTCGCCTTTTCCTTGGTGACCTCGCTACCCCCAGATCTTGTTGCTGAGGCCATGTATAGGGAGGGAATAAGCCTCGACGCGAAGGCCGGCTCTCTATTATTTAGCCATTTTAGATCAGTAGCTACGAAAGGAATCGAAATTTTTTTAGAGTCCCTAAAGGACCCTTCTAGGGGTTACCATGCCGGAGGCTGGGTCTATTCGTTTAAACCGACACATGTAACTACAGATTTTGTTGAGGTTGAATTCCAGAAAGCATTTCCAGAAGAATTACTAAGGCGCATAATCGCTGATATTACGCCAAGGGAGCAAACAGTTTCATCTGTACTTGAAAAAACATTGGAAGACTATTTGCGAAAAGTGAAACTTTTAGAAGAGAACATTTCCCAGATAGAGCAGATAATCTATGATTACAGGGCACTGGTGGAGGACAAAAAGCCTTGGAGCCTTATAGAGTCCACGCTGAGAGAAAAATACCCGTCAATAAAAAAAGTTGACCCATCGAGCCCGCTCATCGTAGTCGAACTCGAAGGTATAGAAATAGAAATAGATCCAAGCAAGAACGCTTATGCAAACATAGAACTACACTATGACAAGATCAAGTCTATCAGGAAAAGGCTAAGCGAAGCAAAGACAAAAGAGGAACAAGCAAAGCCGAAACAAGTCAAGCAGAAAATCGCCGCGTCCGGGCCTTGGTACACGCAGTTCCGCTATTTCTGGACTACAAATGGCTTTCTAGTGGTTGCGGGTAAATCGGCTGGACAGAACCAGCTTCTTGTCCGGAGATACCTGGAAGACAAAGATATTTTTCTACACGCCGATATACATGGGGCAGCTGCCGTCGTAGTAAAGACAGGCGGCAAAGATGTCCCTGAAAAAGACATATTAGAGGCGGCGCAGTTCGCCGCATGCTACTCGTCTGCTTGGAGGGGGGGACTCTACACGATAGACGTTTACTGGGTTCCAGCCAGCCAGGTGTCTCTTAAAGCCCCAAGCGGAGAATACCTGGCAAAGGGAAGCTTCATGATTTATGGGAAAAAGAACTATGTTAGGGGCGTTAAACTCGAATTACTGATAGGTGTTAGCGAGAAAGGTGAACTGTTGGCTTTGCCTGCTGAACGCAACCCGTCAGATGGTTGTTTCTTAAAGATTACGCCCGGTCCCTATAGAAAAGACCTAGCAACAAGGAAGATAATAGAATTCCTAAAACGAGAATGTAACTTTAAGGCCAGAGAGGAAGATGTAGTCAAACTGCTACCGGACGGAGGATTCCACATTGAGAGGTGGAGACCATGGATTCCGAGTACCTAGAGGAAGTAATCCACGTTGACAGCCTAGAAGATATTGTCAAGGCAACAATTGATCAGCCAAGCATAGGGCTTGTATATGCACTTGGAGACAATTTCTACACGCTCGACTCATTATTTAGTTTCACCAGGAAGGGGCGTCGGGTAGTCCTCTTAGCCTCTAGACCGGGACTCAACAGAGCCCTAAAGGAGCTCCTAAAGGACAGATATATCGTCGTCAAGAGAGAAATGAAGGCTGTAACCTATAGGAGTATCCTTCTATATTTCAACACAACTGGTCGAATACGTTTTTCCTTTTCCTTGCACAGGCTAGCAAGGTTCCCGGCGGTTGTTGTCGCTCCTAATACCTCTGTGAAAAAGACTATCATGTTGATGCATGAAAACAACTCAATAGCTGTGGGCATAAGGGTTAGAGGAAAAATTTCCAAGGTTCTAACAATAGTTGATTTCCTCAACTATTCCCTCGAAAAAGGCTACTGTAACCGTGAAATTTTACTCGACGACACGCCTGTTTCTAGGGTTAGACCCATAGTCATCAGAGATACGAGAGACCTAGCGTCAAACATCACAGATGCTCTGAAACGTTATGGTGCGGCACTAATCCAAGGAAACGAAGAATTCCTCATTGATGAATCTTCTCTTAGGAAGTACCTTATAGCAAGAATATCAGGAAACATGCTATGACACCAATAATACTCGTAGATGGCATGCTTGGAAAATTATCCAAGTGGCTCCGCATCTTGGGCATAAAAACACTCTATGCAGGAACTCTCACAGACAATGAAATAGAGAGAGAACTAGAGAAACACTCCCAGACTGTTTTGTTAACGCGGGACAGAGAACTTTACAGACATGCAATAAGTATGGGCTATTCAGCCCTGTTTGTCCCGGAGGCCCCCATAGAGGACCAACTGTCATTCGTCCTCAAAAGGCTTGACATCGAACCCGTATTAGACATGTCTCGCACCTTGTGTCCCCTATGCGGGTCAAAACTTGTGAGAGTATCGCGAGAGGAAGTGGTAAAGGAGGTTCCTAGGGGTGTCTTAGATAGATACGAAGAGTTCTACAAATGTATGAATTGTGGACAAGTTTATTGGCGTGGAACACATTTTTATGAAATAGAAAAAACAATTGAAAAAGTGAGGCTGATAATGTATGGTAAAGTTGAGTGTTGAAGAGGGAACCTTTCTGGTTAAACTAGCAAGGAAAGCCGTCAAAGAATATCTAGAAAATGCACGCATAATACAGCCGCCCCCAGATACACCTGAGAAACTCTTCGAAAAAGCAGGCGTATTCGTGACAATAGAAGAAATATTTGTAGACCCTATATTAAGGAGGGCTAGGCGAGAGCTGAGGGGCTGTATAGGGTATCCAGAGCCATTTTTCCCAATGGTTGAAGCCACGATTAGATCCGCCATCGCGGCGGCCACTGAGGATCCACGATTCCCACCGATGACGCCTAAAGAGCTAGACAGAGTAGTATTCGAGGTAAGCATCCTAACAAAGCCACAAGAGCTTAAGTACACGTCACCAGAAGAACTCCCTGAAAAGATAAAGATTGGCAGGGATGGACTAATAATAGAGCAGGGAATAGCTAGAGGCCTACTTTTACCACAGGTGGCTGTGGACGAGAAATGGGGGCCAGAAGAGTTCCTAAGCTATGCATGTCTCAAGGCAGGTCTACGAGAAGATGAGTGGCGAAAAGGACGCGTAAAAGTCTACGTATTCCAGTCCCAGATATTTGTTGAAGCAACGCCAGAAGGCGAAGTCGTAGAGAGGCTTCTTGAAGCTGTCTAAACAGCTTTACCTATAAAGCTTCAACAAGCATCTCCAAAACAATAAATTAATTACGTGGCTTATCAATCCATTATTAGAGACGGTGGGGCTTTTGCCCAAAGAAATCGTGCTATACCTATGCAGGGACGAACAGTCAAAAAAGATGCTCCAAGATTTTCAAAGCGAGTTGAATCTGTTGCCAAAGCCTGACAGGCCCAAGCTAAAGGTAAAACTAGTAAAAATAAATGACCCAAGAGACTTTCCAAGCTTCCTCCAGCAACTAGAAGAGCTCTACGGGGGCGTATACACACTGGAATTTAAAAAGCTAAACATCGAAAAATTGCCAGCTATTGTCGTCGACGGCGAAAAAGTATCTGAGGGCAAGTATCTCAGCAAGGAGGAGATAAGAGACCTCCTAGGATTACCCGTAAAAATAGAAGCAGGGCCAACACCCCCTGTATCACTAGAAGAAGAACTACCCCAAGTAGCACCAATAACGTCACAGCCAAAACCACAGCCCAAAAAAGAGCCCGAACCCATAACCCTCCCAATAGAACTCGAGGAACCAGAAACACCCAAACCAATAACTGTTACTCCAGAAAAGCCTGCACGGCAACATCCGGTCCAATCTCCAGTTGTGACCAAGCAACCCGAAGTTCCACTTCTTGGAGAGCCAGCTATGTCCAAAAGAAGACAACCAGAAGAAATCTCCACGCCAATAGAACTAGAGGAGCCCCTCCAAGAAGAACAGCCACAAGAAGAAGCGCCAATCACTGCTAGGCCTACGCCAAAAGCTGCCCAAGAGGCGAAACCAAAGCCACAGGTAGCTCCAACTCTACCTCCGCCTCCAACACTGCCTCAACCTATCGAGAAGCCCCCAGCACTCGTAACAAAAACTCCACAAGAAGCATTACCTAAGCCTCCCGTTCAGCAACAAGCTAAACCCCAAACGGTTCAAGAAGACCTCAAGGGAACATGCTTTACCTGTCTCTTCTATGACAAGGATAAGTCAAAATGCAAACTCCTGCACATCGCTGTTCAAGACCCCTACAATCCACCTTGCGGAAGGAGAAGACCCAAATAGTAGCAGGAAAAATAGTGCTTATAAGCATCGTTATACAACATATAGATCAGGGGATTTTATGAGTCAAACCGGAGAAGATTTACCATATTCGGTTCTAGCAGACTTCTACGAAAAAATCGAGTCTATAACCAGCAGGATTGCCATGACAGATTACCTTGTTGCACTTTTCAAGAAAACACCCCCCAGCATAATTGACAAGGTCATATACCTGACTCAGGGACAGCTCCGTCCAGACTATGAGGGCGTAGAGCTAGGAGTAGCCGAGAAACTGGCTCTAAGAGCTTTGGCAAGAGCCACCGGTAGACATGTGAAAGACGTAGAAGATATGTATAAGCAAACTGGGGACATAGGGCTTCTCGCCGAAAAACTCATGTCTACTTCCCGCACCGGTGGACTACTAGACTTCATTGGAACCATGGAGCCCAAAAAAGAGCTAACAGTTTCACAAGTCTACAACGCGCTCCTAAGAATTGCGCAGGCAACCGGTGAAGGAGCCCAGGAAACAAAAATAAATACGCTTGTATCTTTGCTTAAGGATGCTAAGCCAAAAGAAGCAAGATATATTCTTCGAACAGTCCTGGGAAGACTAAGGCTAGGCATAGCTGACATGACGATACTTGACGCACTGGCAATAGCCTTTACAGGGTCTAAAAATACCAGGGACATAGTCGAGAAGGCATACACTAAGCATCCCGACCTCGGCTACATAGCAAAGTTGCTAGCCTCACAGGGAATAGATGCGGTGGCATCGCTCAAGATAGAAGTAGGTGTCCCAATACTACCAATGCTGGCAGAGAGACTAAGCGACCCAGACGAAATACTGCAAAAGCTTGGCGGCAAATGTCTTGCAGAGTACAAGTATGACGGGGAAAGAGTCCAAGCCCACAAAAAAGGCGAAAAGGTCTGGCTGTTCAGCAGACGCCTAGAAAACATTACACATCACTATCCGGACGTCGTAGAATATATGAAGCAACTTAAAGCGGACGAAGCGATAGTTGAAGGAGAAATAGTAGCCTACAACCCTGACACAGGCGAAATGCTACCTTTCCAGGAACTCATGCACAGGAGACGAAAATACGACGTAGACAAAGCCATGAAAGAGTATCCTGTAAGGGTCTATCTCTTTGATATCGTCTACTTGTCTGGACGAGAACTCATTGATGAACCTCTTCCCGACAGGAGACAGAATCTTGAAAAAATAGTTCCAGAAGGCCAGGAAAACCTCTTGTTAAGTAGCGCTAAAATCATTGACAACTCCAAGGATCTTTTGCACTTCTTTGAACAGGCTATAAGTGATGGATGCGAGGGTATAATGTGTAAATCCATTGGTCCGGACAGCGTCTACCAGATGGGTGCAAGAGGCTGGCTATGGATAAAATTCAAACGGGACTATAGGCTTGAGATGACCGACACTGTAGACCTGGTCGTTGTCGGCGCCTTCAAGGGAAGAGGCAAAAGAGCGGGGACTTATGGTGCGTTGCTCATGGCAGCATACGATCCTGAAACAGACACCTTCAAGACTGTATGCAAGGTTGGTTCAGGCTTTACAGATGAGGATCTAGCAAACCTGCCTAAAATGCTTGAACCATACATCTTGCCGCATAGGCATCCAAGAGTATTTTCCAAAATGGAGGCAGACGTCTGGTTTGTTCCAGCCGTTGTCCTTGAAATAATTGGCGCGGAAATAACTCTAAGCCCATTACATACTTGTGCATTAAACAAAATAGAAGAAGGCGTAGGTCTAGCCATAAGGTTTCCACGCTTCACTGGTAGATACAGGTTTGACAAGAAGCCAGAACAAGCTACAACCGAGGCCGAGCTAATCGAGATGTATAAGTCCCAGAGAAAAACAATAATCCAGCAGTCCTAGACTACTTACGCCGTGCCCATACTAAAAAATGCAGTTTCTATGTCCTTTCAAGCATCCTATTCAGGGTCCATCTGAGGGAGCCTTTTATCTCTCGGATCCTGCCTTTGTCGCCATAGTTTTCAATAATAATCCGTTTAAGTGTTCCCTCCTCTTCCTCAATATTATAGGTAATTATCTCGTCCGGGCTTTTCTCACCTCTGGCTATTAGGTCTTCGTCCTGTCTTTTAAAGCCCTCCAGTAGTCTCCTTACGAAAAAGTTCTGGAAAGGAGGAGTATTTATGTTAAAGTCCTTCAAGAAAACTATTTCTATTCTTTTCGGATAAACAATGACTCTGGCAAGCTTTTCAGCTGACTGCATAGCCGTTATTAGTGATTCCTCGATTGGTTTTTCTTCTCTAGTGCTTGGAGCGGGCTTCTCCTGCTCCATTTTTTCGGTATGTCTTTGTACAAGCTCAGAAGCTTTGACAAAGCTCGAGGATCCCAGTGCCTCGTTAACAAGCTTTATCATTGTTTCAAGTATTTTTTCTTCTTGACGCAATTCCTCTAGCTTCTTTTCCAAATAAGCTTTAAGCTCAGCCAGCTCCTTCGTACTATTTGCCACAACCTACCACTAATAAAAGGAAAGAAGCGCCTACATATTTATTTAGCGGAGATAATCATCTAACACATATGACTCTAAAATTCGCTGTTTCAGGCAATGCAAACATAGACATATACTACTTTGTCGAAAAAATACCACAGCCAGACGAAGCAGTGGAAGCACTGGAGATCAGGACATCCCTAGGAGGAGCGGCAACAAACATTGCTACAGGCATATCTAAACTTGGTCACTACGCGAGATTTATTGGATTTGTGGGAAGCGACCCAGAGGCCACAGAAGTTTTATCCGAGCTTAAACAACGAGGAATAGACGTAGCCTACGTAAAGTCTTCGAGCAAACAGACTGGACGCGTAATTGTCCTCCTCGACAAAGAAGGTAGAAGAGCAATGATCGCACATAGAGGCGCCAACAGCGAGCTTAGACCAGGAGCCTTTAACCCAGAAGAAACCCTCAGAGGCATTGACCACCTGCATCTAAGTAGCACGAGCCCGGAATACTCATATTGGTTTTTCAGGGAGGCGAAGAAGATGGGCATTTCGACAAGCTGGGATCCAGGCATGACCATCTGTCTGAGGGGGTTCAAAAGCATCAAGAATGTTCTGCAATACGTGGACGTCCTGTTTTTGAATGAACGCGAGAATGAAGCCCTTAAAATCGACCCGGCAAGCATTGAGAAGCCCTTGATTATTATCAAGAAAGGAAGTGAAGGCTCTGAGGCGCCCCAGTATAAGATAAAGGCTGAAGCATTCAGAGTTAAAGCCTTAGACGCTACTGGTGCAGGCGATGCTTTTGACGCGGCTTTTCTCGTTGCTTGGAAAAGGAAAATAGGTCTAAAAGAATCCCTTGTTATAGCCAATGCTGCCGGAGCAATAAAGGTTACAAGGTTTGGTGCGCACTCGTCTCCCACTGCTAGCGAACTCGCAGAATTCCTCGAAAAAAATGGAAGAGAAGATCTAGCAAGGCTTTTTAAACCTTAAACCAGAGAAAAACATATATTCCACTAGTTTCACAATACTGAATGCTTGACGGAATGGATTGTCGCGTTGGGGGATTAAATGCAAAAAGACGTGTTCTGTACCCCTATTTGTCCGTTCCACGCCTTCACTTGCTACAAGAACGCGCTGATTTACAGGAAGACTAAACGTGGACTCGAGGCCTTCTGCACGTGGACAGGCGAGCCATGTATAGGCTGGAAATGCCAGTTTGCAGGGTGCTCCAAGCATGCTCTTCTGCCAGATGGCACATGTAAGTTTAAGCTCGAAAAGATTTCAGGCAAGAAGGAGGAGGAAGAGGAATTTTCCATAGAGGAAGAGGCAAAAGTCTATGAAAAACAGGTCTATGGCAAGATCAAGGACAAACTTAAAAAGCTTGGAGCCAGGATTGATGACATTGAATAAGAAAGCGATGGATTGATTTATGAGTCACAATATGTAAACCGAGGGGGGTCTATTTGAGAATATTACTGATCCATGCAAAAACATTTGAATATGAAGCTAAAGAAAAAGCCTTAGAAGCTGCAGAGGAACTCGGCGAAAACAAAGCAGGAAAGTTTCAAAACGTGCTCGTTGTCTTTCTCACGGTAGAAAAAGGCGACGGCTCTTCACCGGATGTTGTAGAGAAAGCTGTCTCAGACATCTTGGATGTCTATGGCAAAGTAGGCGCATCCGGCATTGTAGTGTATCCATATGCACATTTATCTAGTAACCTCGCCCCGCCGGAGGAAGCTAAAAGGGTTCTCGTCCAGGTTGCAGAAAAAATCTCAGAGAAAGGGGTTCAGGTTTCAAGGGCGCCATTCGGATGGTACAAAAGGTTTGTAATTGATTGCTATGGTCACCCATTGTCCGAGTTATCTAGGTCTATTTTGCCAGGAGTAGAGCCTAAACGGGGCTACGCTGATTTCGCCGTAATGTTCCCAGATGGCAGGATAGTGAGCATCGAGGAACTCGACGAAAAAGAGTTGCCAAGGGACTTTGTAGCACTCCTTGAGGCGGAAGTTTTTAAGGCGAAGCGTGAGGGGGGAGAACCGAAGTACCTAGAGTACTGCAAGAAGTTTGGGTTTGAATGGGAGCCCATGAGCGACCTTGGACACATGCGTTATGGCCCCGAAGCAACAGTGATGCTGGAGGCTGTAGCTGAATATGCCTGGCTCTGTGCCAAAAGCCTAGGGATACCTGTCTACAAGGTTAGGGGGACAAATACCTTCAATTTGTCATTTAAGCCTGTACAGCAACACGCAGAACTCTTTGGAGACCGTTTATACCAGCTCGAAGTAGACGAGAAGAAGCTTATACTCAGATATGCGGCCTGTCACCAGCAGTTTGCAATGGTCAGGGACTGGGACATAAGCTACAGAGATCTTCCATTCGGAGCTTTCGAGGTTGCAGACAGCTATCGGTTTGAACAGCCAGGAGAGCTACTACTCTGTTTCAGACTTAGAAAATTCCACATGCCGGATCTACACATCTTCTGCCGTGACTTACAGGAGGCAATGGAGATATCCTTCAAGGTTCACCAGAAGATCTACGAGGAAATGGGGAAGCTGGGCAGAAGCTATGTAAGCATATACAACTTGACCCGGTCTTTCCTAGAAAAGAACAAAGATTACCTTATGAAGCTCCTTGAGAAGGAACAAAAACCAGTCCTACTGCATTTTGTTCCGGAAGGCAAATATTATTGGGTTCTCAACATAGAGTACAACATAATTGACGAGCTGGGGAGGCCGAGAGAAATAGGAACCTTCCAGATAGATATAGGAAATGCTGAAAGATTCGGAATAACCTATGTTGACGAGAACAATACACGCAAGTACCCAGTTATTATTCATACAGCACTCATCGGCTCTCTAGAGCGCTATATTTTCGCTGTGTTCGATACCGTTGTCCAGAAGGCAAAACAGGGAGAAACACCCTCCCTGCCAGTTTGGCTCTCTCCTGTCCAAGTCAGAATAATACCTTTCTCAGCAGAATTTCTCAAAAGGGCAGATGAAATAGCACAGGTACTAGAAGAAAACTTGATTAGAGTGGACATAGACGACCGAGAAGAGAGCCTAGCAAAGAGGATACGCGAGGCGGAAGTTAAATGGATACCTTACATTGTTGTTCTTGGCAAAAAAGAGGTCGAGTCAGGCAAGCTTAGTGTAAGAATAAGGGGTAAAGGTCAAGTAGAGCTTACGGTTGATGAACTTGTCTCTAGGATCCTTGAGGAAACTAAGGGATACCCACGGATATATACGTCCTTACCGAGGTATGTAAGCAGGCGCCCCAGGTATAGTGCATAGAAATGAAATTGTCTCTAAGAGAACTTCTTTTCCAAAAGTACCTCTTATTGAATCAGCTCGAACAGCAACTCGGACAAGAGAGCAAGTCGAAGGCGTCATCGGATTATCATGCAAAAAAGCCACCACGACCATGCGGATTCACCGTCCACACTGTTATTGGATGTAGATTTGCCTGTACCTATTGCTACCTCCCAGACATGGGTATCAGCACAACCGTCCCACAGATCTATGGATTAAACGGGGAAGAAATCACATATGCCCTCCTTAGAAACAAGTATTTTCTACCTACACGGAAAGGCTCGCTTATCGCAATAGGGAGCGTCGGCGAACCCTTTGTTGACCCACAGGGCGCCCAAAGAACAATGGAGTACGTCTCCTCCTTTGAGAGATACCTCGGCAACCCAATACAGTTTTCGACAAAAGCCATAGTTCCAGAGGAGGTTATAAACTGGCTCTCGAAAAGAAAAATACCAATAAATCCACTAATCACGATAGTGACTCTGAAGCATGCAAAGATCCTGGAAACACAGGCCCCAGACCCATACGATAGGCTTGACACGATGAAAAAAATGAGGAAACACGGATTACATCCCATGCTGTTCCTAAGACCAATAATTCCGGGCACAACGACAGAAGAGCTAGAGGATATAATTAAGGAGGCAAAAAACCATGGAGCCGAAGGAGTCGTCATAGGAAGTCTAAGAGTAACCCCACTAATACTCACACGTCTTGAGAAATTCGGAGTAAACACGAGAGAAATAAAAGACAGAATAAGGGACAAGTCTCTTCAGCCTGGTAAGCAGGTTTCTGTTCCAATGAGAGAATACAAGGAACAGGCAATCCAAATCTCGAGACAGAATGGTCTCATACCGTTTTTGTCTGCCTGTTGTGCCAGCAACTATGTGGCTTACCTCTATAGTGGAGAGAGGGTACCCTGTCCAGGGCTCGACTACATCAAAGGAGACTTCTGTACGGTTTGTCCAGTGAATTGTCCCGCGTTGAAAACAGAGGTCGATGAAGGAGAGGTAAAAGAATATGTAGAGAAATTCCTTAACATGAAAAACCTAAAAATAGAGGTAGAAGACAAGTACATTTTTATTTATGGTGTGAAGGACAGGCTTAAGGATCATCAAAGATACTTGCTTGAAATAGGCTTCCGTAGAAGGGTCGTCTTTAGACGCTGACATAAACAGCATGAGCTTTTGGATTTTCCCATGGAAAGAAAGTTTTATTAGCGAGGTCTTTTCTGAATGCACTGAACAGGCTTGGCTCGGGTCAAAATCAGCGGAACATTGTTTGCTAAGAAAAGGATAGGTAGAAACGTATACAGGGCATACTTTGTAATCATTTCCGATGGACGAATGATACGCAACCTCGTTGACAAAAACTCGAGAGGAGACTACGGGGGAGACGGAGAAGTAGAATTTACAAGGACCCTAGTTATCCATGCAAAATACGGTCCAAGCGGGCTCGAAGGAGTAAAAACATTCGGCGGCTTATGGTACTCTATAGTTCTGGTACCCTCAGATACATACAGAGAGGTAAAACTTAACCTCCCACTGCGGGACGAGGAAATCTCGATAGAGATTAGGGGAAATTTTGACATCGAGAGGACAAGTGGATGTTCCTGGTACGATACCCTTTCCCTTATAAATTTGATAAAGCAACCAGGCATTACAAGTTCCAGTTCTGCCTAAATTATTCTCACCAGTTTTTCTACGACTTCAGAACCAGGCTTCGAGGCATTTGCAACAACCTTGTAGTTTACTTCGGGAACTACTTCAGAAATATGATATCTCTTTCCATCGAGAATAACCATGTGTCTAGTCGTCTTGTATGGATATAGAATGCCACTGCGGGCATGATCGATTACTTCTGCCTTTGTAGGTCTAATATTGTTTCTCCAAGACTCAACAACGATTGCATCTGAAAAGTAGTCAACCATAGCTACAGGAATGCTTTTAAAACCCATCATCTTCAGTGCCTCGAACCTATGGTGTCCATCAAGAATTACCATGCTTGCTTCATCAACCACAATTGGTTTTACAAGGACGCCCCTGGCTAAAATGTCACGTACCAGTTCATATGTATGCATCATATCAGTTTCTTCATGAGGTCTTATATCTCCAATATTAACAATAGCTATCCTTGTCACAAATTTATGCATATATGAACAAAACATTTCATAAATATAAATTTATCTTCTTTTTTGACTATTTTTGAACAGGTGTCAGAGCCTCAAAGTCTACTCGTGCCTCCAAGAGATCCAACGAAAGTGAAAGAACATTTCCAATAAGATATGTTATAAGGGTCAACTCTTTTCCTTGAGTAAAAAAGCTGGAATACAGCTTTCCCAGCTCCTTTTTGCTAACTTTATCTCCTCTCTGAAACGCATTTATCCCACAGGTCACAGCTTTCTTTATAATTTCAACTTGTTCTTCTGTGACTGTTTGACCTCTTTGAAGAATTCTTGCAAGGCTCACAAATACGTCGCCCAATCTCTCAAGAGTTTTGGCATAATTGAAATATGGAAGTAATAGTGGTCTCTGGGGTATTCCTACTTTTTCTGCATAGCTACTGCTTTTTAGTGATAATGCTACCTGCCTGCTTAGCAGGAAATAGAATTTGTCTAGTTCCTCATCTCTCTCAATGATGCTTTTCAAGTACTGCATGTGGCCTGTGCGTGCATATTCTTCTAGGTCTCTAAGATTATTCTTCAACAATAGCTCCATTCTGGATATAATCTTTTCAATGCTAATAGTGGAAGTGTCTGCAATCATTTGTAGCAAAAAGTAGTTTTCTTCTTCTTCAAATGCCTCTAGTCCAACTAGACGGAGTAAGCTTCTTCTAATATTTTCTTTTAGAAGTGTCTTGTTTGTCTTCTTAGGATAAGATATGCGAATGCTCGTGTATCCAGCTGAGTAATAGGAGATAATTATTCTTTCGGCCGATTTTTCCTCGCCTGGCTCAATTTCTACCTGTGCTTCTTGCTTTATTTCTTCTGCCTCACGGGGTTTCGGCCATATCTCTAAGTAGTCGTCTCTGTCTTCAATGTAAACATCTTGGCCCTCCTTTAAGTCATGTTTCTTCAGCCACTTTGATGGAAGCGTGACTGCTAGGCTTGCTTTTCCAAGTCTTATTAGTTTCCTTGCCAAAGGCATGTTTTAAATGTATATACACTTGGTATAAAATATTAACTGTCTATACAAAATGTTTTATTTTTAGATACTGTTTGACATTGTATGGGTATATACGTCGAGAAAATTAAAAACACAGAAATAGGACTGAGCTTCGATGATGTCTTAATCGTTCCAGCCTATTCGGACGTAAAGCTCAGCGATATCGATGTTTCTACAAGGCTCACTAGAAAACTTTTACTAAAAATACCCATCGTTTCGAGTCCAATGGACACTGTGACAGGCATCGAGATGGCGCGAAAACTTGGACAGTTGGGGGGACTGGGCGTTTTTCCCAGAAATCTCCCTGAAGAAAACTTGTTACAGTATGTTAAGACTCTTGCCGATGAAGGAATAAATATAGGTGTAGCTGTTGGGCCCTTCGACGACGAGAGAGTATCAAAGGTTCTAGATAAAGGCGCGAGTTTGATAGTCATAGATACTGCCCATGGGCACAGCAAAAACGTTGTCGAGGCAACAAAAAGGTATTCAAGCATCGGAGCAGAGGTCATGGCTGGAAACATAGTTACAGGAGTAGCTGCCCTAGACTTGATACATGCAGGCGCCTCGTCCCTTAGGGTTGGGGTCGGACCGGGACATGCATGTGTAACCAGAGAAGTTGCAGGAGTGGGATATCCACAGCTCTCTGCCATTGCACAGGTGGCAGATGTGGCAAGAGAATATGGAGTCACGGTGGTTGCAGACGGCGGAATCGAGAAGCCTGCAGACATAGTAAAGGCACTAGCCGCAGGTGCAGATGCAGTAATGCTCGGATACTTACTTGCAGGAACAGACGAGGCACCGGGAGAAATTGTAAAGAGGGATGACAAATGCTTCAAGGTTTACCGAGGCATGGGAAGCAGGGGGGCACTCCAAAGTGGATCGCAACGTTATGGAGAATTCAAGAAGGCTCCGGAAGGTGTAGAGGGACTAGTACCATGTAGGGGACCAGTAGAAGGCGTAGTCGAATTCCTAGTTAATGGATTAAAGCAGGGGATGGGCTACGTTGGAGCCGTAAACCTAGAAGAATTGAAGAAAAAGTCCAGGTTTGTTAGATTGACTAATGCAGGCTTGCACGAGAGCCAGGCTAGAGGCCTCTTCGAGGTGAAATACTAATGGGGACAGTAGAGATAGGACAGTTAGTCTTACATGGCAAGCTAATTGAGAACGCTAGATTAGAGGTATCAACGTCCGAAGATATGTATTTCGAGTCTGCTGTTTCTCCTGGCTTCAGCGACGCCCACGCACATCCACAAGTTGTGGATGTGGGGGAAGGTGGACACTGGAGAGACTCATATGAATGGCTTGAGAATAGAAAGCTGAGGGTAAACGAGGCAGCCATAAGAAAAGACAAGGAGCTCTCAGCGTTACTTGCAGAGGCAACAATCCTCTCCTCCATAATTGATGGTGTAACAATGCTTTCACTGACCGGGAGCCTCGAGGGTAATATCGAAGCTGTTAAAAAACTTAAAGCAACTCCCAGGGTCGTACTTTTGCCAACCGTAATGAATCTTGATGGTTGGAGCCTCCCAGAAAACATATTTGTCAAGTATGTGGAAAATAGTTTCCTGTGGGATGGATATTTCTCTCTAGGATTTTTTGTTCACTCTATCAAAAAGGCAGATATTTCGATGCTCAGGGCCTCTTATAATATCTCCCGAAAACTTCACCTACCCTTCGCGTTGCATCTCTCTGAAGGTATTGACGAAGTAGATGCACTTGTCGAGGCTCTTGGAAAAGAACTAGACAGGGTAATAGCTGTCCACTGTATAGCTTCTCCTGAGAAATGTCGTAAAGCGGGGTTAAAAGTTGTACATTGTCCAACTTCAAACATATATCTTTACAACAGGACTCTTGGAAGCATAGAACATTTTGACTCGCTTGGTAGTGACTGGCCTCTAGTAACGGGTAACCTTTTTAGGACTTTTCAGGATGCAGTCAAGTTGCACGGCGCTACTATGGATCTCCTTGCAAAGGCAACTCTTGGAGGATACGAAATATACAACATCAAGCCAGAAGGCGACCTAGTGACCTTCGATGATCCTATTGAGAAAGTGCTAAGGGGCGAATCTAGACCTGTATATGTTTTCGTAAAGAGCAAGCCTATAGTAAAAGACGAGATAATTGATCCGTATGGTTTATCCAGGACAGACGTAGAGAGAATTGTTAGGGAAAGGGTCAATTATGCATTCGAAAAATACGGATTATAGCGTAGTTGTCCTAGACTTTGGAGGGCAATATGCACACTTAATAGCCAGGAGAATCCGTGAACTAAACTATCACTCATTGCTTTTGCCGTACGATGCCAGCCTAGAAGAGATACAGCGTTTAAATCCCGTCGCCGTCATATTGTCAGGTGGACCCGCAAGCATATACGAGGCCAACGCGCCAAAGCCAAGCAAAGAGGTTTCGCATTGGCTCCTAAGTGGAGAGGTACCAGTTCTAGGGATATGTTACGGCCACCAGCTGTTGGCAGACATGCTTGGTGGAGAGGTTCAAAGGCGAGATGAAGCGGAATATGGCTTAAGCAAAATGAATGTGTTGCAGGACGACGAACTCTTCCGCGGGACCCCAAAAGAGCAAACCGTTTGGATGTCCCATAGGGACGCCGTTGTAAGGTTACCGCCCGACACTATTAGACTAGCTGAAACAAACTATTCCTACGTAGCGGCATTTAGACACATAGCTAAGCCTATATACGGTGTCCAGTTTCATCCAGAGGTCAAGCACACCGAGCATGGAATGACGATTCTGAGAAACTTCTTAGCAAGAATAACGGGGGCACAGCCAAACTGGTTTGTAGAAGACGTCGTCGAAGAAAAAATAAAGGAGCTAAAGAAAAAAACTCGTGGAAACGTACTAGTCGCTGTTAGTGGTGGAGTAGACTCAATAACTACGGCAACAATAATGTTAAGAGTTTTTGGTTCAAACAGTGTTCACATAGTTTTCGTAGATACGGGTTTACTCCGTGAAGGTGAGCCTGAAAGGGTACTTAAAACCCTAAAATCTCTTGGCTTTGAGCACATCCACTTTGTTGACGCCAAAAAATTGTTTCTCTCAAGGCTAAAAGGTGTAACGGACCCAGAAGAGAAAAGAAAAATTATTGCGGAAACATTTCGTGAAATCTTTGTTTCAACAGTCATGGAAGTCGAGAAAAAATATGGCCAGATAAATTATCTGGCCCAAGGAACAATTTATCCAGACAGAGTAGAAAGTGGAAAAACAAGCCGAGCAACAGCGAAAATAAAGAGCCACCACAATGTAGTAATGGGCCAGCTCCCAGGCATAGAGATCCTAGAGCCCCTAGCAGACTTCTATAAAGATGAGGTCAGAAAAATTGCTCTTAAACTAGGAATACCGGAAGAGATAGTGTACCAGCACCCGTTTCCTGGGCCTGGTTTAGCAGTAAGAATAATTGGCGAGGTGACCGAGGATAAACTTTCCATTTTAAGGAAAGCGACAAAAATCGTTGAAGAAGAGTTCCTGAAAAGTGGATGGTACCGTAAAGTGTGGCAGGCATTCCCTGTTCTACTTTCGTTGAAGACTGTAGGTGTCAAGGGCGACGTCAGAAGCTATGAATACGTGGTGGCTTTAAGAGTCGTTGAAAGCGAAGACGCTATGACTGCAAACTTTGTTAAGCTACCATGGGAACTTCTCGACAGAATATCGCACAGGATTACAAATGAGGTTGAAGGAGTGAATAGAGTTCTCTACGACATTACTAATAAGCCGCCAGCTACAATCGAATTCGAATAGGGGACAGCTTTTTCATCCCAAATGAATCAGTTTTCTCCTTATTGTCTTGTCAAGAATGTTGACTCATGTAGTTGTTAAATTAGTTAAACTAAAAAATTTTAAATTTTCCCTAATTCGAACAGCCCGTGAAGATACAAAGGTCTCTAGAAATAACACTGATTGCAATATGCGCAGCGCTCTATGCGGCCCTCGGCATAGCTACCTACCTAGGTCTATTTACCCCTATCCTTAGCACTGTTCGCTTTTGGCCTTCCGTATTTGTGCCAGCAATATTCTCGATCGCTTTCTCGCCTATGATAGGTGGGGTTGGCGCAGCCATAGGAATTTTTATCAGTGACATGGTTGTTCACGGGAATCCTCTGTTGAGTCTAACCGTAGGCGTCCCAGCAAATTTCTTGGGCTTCTATACAATAGGCTACCTTTATAGGAAGCTGAGAGACGAAAAAAAGATTATAATGCTTATTTTCTCAGAACTCCTCCTAACTACTCTAATCCTTGTTGCATTGCTCTACTTCAATCTCCTAGATTACTCTTTCCTATTCGCGGCAATTATAGCCATAATTGCAACGGCCCTGCCAGCGATTCTACTGAAGGGCGAAGATAGGAGAATAGTGGTTTCAGGATCTACTGGACTCATGCTTGGGTCAGCCTACATAGGTATAGGTGTCTGGGTTTTCAGCCAGTTCTTTACATTACCCAGTGGACAAGCATATCTGCCAGGCTGGGCTGCCCTCGTCTGGTTCTTGTGGACATATCTGACAGAGATACCCTTTATCGCGATTCTAACACCCCCAGTCGTAAAGGTTCTAAAAAGCTCAGGCATAACTTTTGGCGAGGAAAAATGAGATGTGCCTCTGCTTGGAGCCCGGCTGGCCTTAGCGGAATATTTGAGACACACATAGTCGAGGATCCATTGTTAACGGGGGCCAGAGGTGCAGGATTAGCGCTGAAAAAGGGTGTCACAGTTACAGCTTGTGAAAGCGAGCAACAAGGAGTCAAAATCAGTATTAGTGACGGCGGCAAGATAATCCCAACAGTCAGTACCGTCGCGAAGAAGCTGTTGTCTATGTTCCCTGGACAGCTTGGAGTCGAAATCTATGTTGATGTATCTGTTCCAATTGGTGGCGGACTAGGCACAAGTGGTGCAAGTGCTCTAGCCACGGCTCTCGCTCTGGGACGGCTACTAGGATTAAGGCTAAGCTACCTAGATCTAGCAAAAATTGCACATGTTGCAGAGGTGGAATGCAAGACAGGACTAGGAACGGTTTCGGGGCTTGTTGCAGGTGGCGTTGTTATTGTTGTTAGACCAGGAGCGCCTGGAAACGATCTAGTAGATAGGCTCCTCTTTGACAAGGACATGAAAGCGATTATAGGCTTTTTTGGAAGCCGAAGCAAGCCGGAGATCTTGTCTTCAGCTAGCTTACCTTTAATAGACGCCGTTGGAAAGAGGTTGATAGACGAGCTTATTCGTGAAAGATCGTTAGAAAAACTACTTGAGGTTTCCAAGAGATTTTCTCTGGAAACAGGGCTAGCGACTGAGAACGTTAAGAGAGCCTTCAATGCCCTAGAAGAGGCAGGAATACCATACGCAGGGCAGACACAGATAGGGGACGCTGTATTCACCGTAGTGCACGACGAGCAAGTAGATAAGGCAGTAGAGGTCTTAAATAACCTCAAAGCAAAAACTATTGTTTCGGAGATAAGCTGGGAACCCGCAAGACTCGTCTAGGCAGTAAACATTTTTAGTCCTCTAGTGCATATCTACCACATGACTAGACTTGTAAGAGCTCACATTATTGTATCTGGCCTTGTCCAGGGAGTTTTCTATAGGGCAACCATGCAGGAGGTTGCAAGGAGTCTGGGAGTAACTGGCTGGGTACGTAACCTACCAGATGGGAGAGTAGAAGCCGTTGCCGAGGGAGACGAGGAAGCCGTAAAAAAACTTATAGAATGGGCTTGGCGTGGACCCCCAATGGCAAGAGTAGAAAATGTTGAGGTAAAGTGGGAGGATTATAGGGGAGAGTTTAGGGACTTTTATATTCGTTGGTGATAAGTTTTGAGGAAGCTTCACAGTGTAGGCAGGGTTATAGAAGAATCATTAAAGTTCCTTAGGTTACCCAGCGTTATCAAGGTGCCCGTAACAGACTCTCTTGGGCTATACTCAGCCGAGGATGTCTATTCATCCTTTAAGCTTCCCCCAAGACCTAAAACCGTTGTCGACGGTTACGCGGTTAGGTCTCGCGATGTAGAGGCCGCCGGACCTAGCACTCCAGTAGTGCTCAGGAAAATCGAGGGCGTTATAAGGCCAAGTTCTAAGGAGGAAATGGTTCTGCCTGAAGGCTACGCCGCCAAGATAGAAACTGGAGCTCTTCTACCAGAGGGCGCAGACGCCGTGGTGCCTATTGAAGATGTAGTAGAAAAAGAGGATCGAGTATATATCTACAAACGTTTGGCCCAATGGGAAAATGTCTCCTTGCCTGGCGAAGAATACGATACTGATATAAGGATAGTGGGACAGGGCGAAAGAATACAGCCACACAGCGTTGCAGGCCTCATGTTGGAAGGAAAAGAAACCGTAAATGTTTATGATTTCAGCGCCAGTATACTTAACATAGGCGACGAGATAATCTCCCAAACATTCTTCAGACCATACACGCACATATTTGTAGCCTCATGGCTAAAAACCCTGGGCGTGAACGTTAGTTCAATAGACTTCTCGCCGGACTCTGTGGAACATATAGTTAGCTGGTTAAAGAAAAGGAAGGAGTGGCTAACCGTACTTATAGGTGGGACATCGATGGGTGGACACGACTTGACAGTGCAAGCTATAAACAAGCTAGAGCCGGAATACATTGTTCACGGCTTGGCCCTTCAGCCGGGGAAAACTGCGTGCGTGGCTGTGAAGGACGGCAGGCTCATATTGGCTATTAGTGGGCTTCCTGTTGCTGCGTTATCAACTCTTGAGGTTTTCTTTAGGCCTCTTGCTAGGAAGCTAGGGATGCAGGTTCCGCTATTACCCACGATAAGGGCTAAACTTACAAGGCGCATCTCGGTGAAAATGGGTGTTATAGGCTTTGCCAGGGTGCGTGTTTACCGGGAAAACGAAGAGTACTATGCTGAACCAGTAATGCTAGGGGGGTCTGGTGCTTTGGCAAGTCTCCTCAGGGGCAACGGCTACGTCATAGTGCCTGAAGGGGTTGAGGGGTACGATGAAGGCGAAACTGTAGAGGTTAATTTGTACCGAGAGGTGGAAAATATTGGAGAGAAAAATATTTAGAAAAATGGTAAGCGTCGACGAAGTAATCCCACTTATAGAGTCTTACAGGCCGCTTAATCCACTAGGAGAAGTAGAAGTCTCCTTGAAGGAGGCAATAGGGCGGGTCTTAAGCAGAAACATTTTTTCACCCTCCAATTATCCTCCATACACTAGGGCAACAGTAGACGGCTACGCTGTAATAAGTGAAGACCTAGCGGGAGTATACGAGGATAGGCCAAAAACCTTGAAGCTTGTCGGGAAAGTGGCTACCGGAGAGACCAAGTTGTTTAGACTAGAAAGAGGACAATGTGTAGAAGTCTCTACTGGCGCAGTTGTTCCCTATCCTGCAGATGCCGTCGTGTTAATTGAGCATACGCACGCGAGGAATGGCGAAGTAGAGTTTTACCGCTCGGTAGCCAGAGGTGAAAACATTGACATTGCTGGTTCCGATATTGCTGAAGGAGAAGTTGTCGCGTGGAAAGGGACTATAGTCACCCCACTTCTAGTTTCAGTATTAGCAGCTGTAGGGATAGACAAGGTATGGGTATATAGGCCGGTTCGCCTAGGAATAATTCCCACAGGCAACGAACTGAAAACTCCAGGAGAAAAGCTCGAATACGGACAAATCTATGACTCCAACTCAACAATGATCTATGCCTATGCAAAGTCCATAGGAGCAGAGCCCAAGATATATCCCCGCGTACACGATGTAGTTGAAGAAATAGAAGAAGCTCTACACAAGGCATTAAATGAAAACGATATAGTAGCAACGATTGGCGGAACCTCTGCCGGCCTAGAGGATAAAACCTACAGGGTTCTAAGCAGGCTCGAACCAGGAATCATACTCCATGGTGTAAGAGAAAAGCCCGGCAGACCCCTCGCTGTAGCCGTCCACGGAGACAAGATAGTCTTCGCGTTGCCCGGCTTCCCACTTTCATGTCTGCTAACAGTCAACCTCTACCTTCTTCCCGTAATACTAAAGCTTCAAGGCACGCCTAAAAGTGAGGTCCCAACAATAAAGGCACGCATAGAGACACCTATCCGTGGAGAACCAGGTATAAGGGTATTTGTGCCCGCAATCCTGAAGCACAACGGAGAAATGAAGGCTTACCCCCTAACGGGTCACAGCGGACGTGTGTCGGCAATGTCACTATTAGACGGCTATATAATTGTTCCAGAGGACACAGAACACCTTCCAGAAGGGACAGAAGTCGACGTGCTATTAAACCCATTCCAGAAAAACTATGAACTAAACATTATTGGTTCCCATGACCCACTGTTACAATCCATAGTTGCAAATCTGCCAGGCTACGACAAAGTACGCATGGTCAACGTCGGCTCGCTCTCAGGGCTCCAAGCACTAAAAAGCGGAGTAGCAGACATGGCTGGAACACACCTACTTGACCCAGCTACGGGAGAATACAATTTACCAATTATAAGACAGCTCGACATTAAACAAGCACTAGTTCTCATAGGCTATAAGCGAGAACAGGGCTTCATATATAGGAAAAACACAGAACTAGTTTCTTCATTTAAAGATATAGTCGATAAACATCTACGCTTCGTCAACAGGAATCCCGGAAGCGGTACACGTGTACTCATTGATCACATGTTAGAAGAGGAATCACGTCAACTAGGAATATCGCCTGAAGAGATGAAGAAAAGGCTTACTGGCTATACCTTTGAGGTTAAAACCCACGAGGCAGTAGCTTACCTCATTAGCAGGGGAATAGTTGACGTAGGAATAGGTGTAAAATATATTGCTGAGAGATATGGTCTAGAGTTTAAACCTATCACAAGCGAGAGATATGACATCGTGATAAGAAGAGAAGCCTATACAAATAAATTAGTGAGCCAAATAATAGAAAAAATCAGGAACCTAGACAAAGCGACGCTACCCGCAGGATATTCTTTGGACACGAAAACTGGAACAATAATAGAGTTGTAAAGGAACAAGGACCAATCAAACACGAAGGCACTAATTAAATCATATATAGAATTATAGTTTTTACGATTTCATTACATAGTTATAAGCAAAAAGTACATAAGATAGCCAATTCTATGTAACCATGTATGAGTCAAAGACAAAACTATAAAAAAATAATAGTAATCGCCATAGCGATAGTAGTAGTACTGGCTGGACTATTCATCTTCTCTGCAAACAAGCCTGCTCAACAACAAGCCTCTCAACAGCAACCATCCCAGCAATCATCACAACAAGCTTCTCAGCCAGTGCTCCTAAAGGGAAGTGGTGCAACTTTTCCCGAGGCCCAGCTCAGAAAATGGATACAAGTCTTTACTTCTACAAATACAGATATAAAGATTGAATACAGCGCTGTAGGTAGTGGCCAAGGAGTAAGCGACTTCATTAATGGTCTTACGACCTTTGGTTGCTCGGATGTTCCACTGACAATTGAACAGCTGAACCAGGCTAAAAACAAATATGGGATTGTTTATCAAGTTCCCTACCTTCTCGGAGGAATAGCGGTAGTGTACAATGTACCGGAGCTAAAAGACAAACAACCACTCAAGCTTACACCAGAAGTTCTCGTAGACATCCTCCTCGGAAAAATAAATTATTGGGATGACCCAAAGATAAAGGAACTAAACCCTGAAGTCGCGAATCTCTTACCGCACAAAGAGATATACTTTATTCATAGAAGTGACGGCAGTGGAACAACAGCTGTCTTCACGTCTTACCTGAGCTTTGTCTCGAGCGAATGGAAAACAAAAGTTGGAACTGGGAAAACGGTTCAATGGCCTCTTGACTCGATGGGAAGAGGACAAGGTGCACAAGGAAATACAGGTGTTGCAAGCATGGTTCAGCAAACACCGTACTCCATGGGATATGTCGAACTGGCATATATGAAGGGAATGGGTGTGGTAGCTTTAAGAAACAATGCAGGTAAATTCGTACAACCTTCTCCTGAAAGGGTCAGTTTAGCCGTTAAAAGCTTGGATGTCGATTTTACTAGTGATATATACAGTTTAGACCTTCTATCGAAGATCTTTGGAACAACAGATCCAGATGCCTAT
This sequence comes from Thermofilum sp., assembly GCF_038871435.1. Classification (NCBI taxonomy): domain Archaea; kingdom Thermoproteati; phylum Thermoproteota; class Thermoprotei; order Thermofilales; family Thermofilaceae; genus Thermofilum; species Thermofilum sp. Next base: position 154,137 of record NZ_JAVZIC010000001.1, on the reverse strand, counting down.
CCAATCTCTTCCCCAACTTACATGTTTCTCAAGTCTCCTGACAACTACGACCTAAACACGAGAAAGGCACTTGCAAGATGGTTACAGTTTATAGCTACAGACGGTCAGAAGCCAGAAAATATTGCAGAAGGTTATGCGCCAATACCACAAAGTATTTCACAGAAAATACTTCAGCTATCTCAACTTTTTGGTAAATAAATAAAATATTTTCTTTCTATATATTTTTGTTTTTCATGTTTATCATAAACATAAACTATATATACTTGGCTACGAAATACTTAGTGAGTGTAAGTTATGAATAGAGACATGTTAAGGATCATGCTATCTATACCAGGAGTTCTACTATTGAGCATAGATATTCTTTTGATTCTTGTTCTCTTCAAGGAATCTATCCCAGTCCTCACTTACGAGGGACTTCGCATATTCACGGAATTTCAATGGAATGCAGCAGAAGATCCAGCAAAAGAAGTTTATGGAATAATTCCTCCCCTAGTTGGGTCTCTGTATGTGGCTATTCTTGCGATCATGTTTGCAGCATTTTTCTCGATTTCTCTAACTATTTTTATCCAGGAAATTTTTCCGTACAGGGCGCGTTTTGCAATTGAAGAACTAATTAATGTCGCGTCTACTTTTCCAACAGTTCTTTACGGCTTGTGGGGTCTTACACTTATTGTGCCACTGGTGAGACAGCTAGCTGTAAAGCTTGGATATGTCAATGTCACAGGAGCGAGCATTGTAACGGCTGGACTAGTGTTGTCTATCATGATTGCTCCATACTCCACGGCGATAATTAAATCCGTATATGCATCTGTACCTTTATCATACATAGAGGCAATAGCTAGTTTAGGTGCTACAAAGATCGAGCGGGCCATCATCGTTTTAAAGATGATTTTTCCCGCCATAGTATCATCTCTTCTCCTTGGTTTTGGCAGAGCTGTTGGAGAGACCACTGCAGTTACCTTAGTAATAGGAAATGCCTACAGGTTGCCCTTGGATCCATTTTTACCTGCTTCAACTGTTACAAGCCTAATTGCTAATAATTTTGGAATGGCTACCTATTACAAGTACGAATATAGTGCATTAATGTTTGCAGCCCTCGTTCTCTTGATTACCAGCGCATTTTTTTCCTATATTGGATTAAGGCTGGCCAACAGAAGTGTCAGAATTGTTAGAGGTGAGCAATAGTGAATCTTCGCTCCATAAAAAATGAAATTGGTTTCTTATTGATCGTTTTATCTGTTGGATTTATTCTACTGGCGATTTTTTCCCTAATAATTGTACCCCTAATCCTTGGATTCAAAGTGATAATCGAAGCAGGACCAGCATTCTTTACTACGGCACCTGCCGCTCCAGGTGAAGGGTCTCCCGGAGGAATCTATTATACGCTCATAGGTAGTTTCGTAATGATATCACTAGCAGTAGCCATCGCTTTTCCTATAGGTTTCTTGACAGGTGTATACATAAATGAATATCCACAGACCAGACTTGCAATACTGGCAGAAAGTGCATCACACTTCCTAAGCGAAGTTCCGAGTGTAATCCTCGGCATATTTATTTATGCAACATACGTTCTTGCGACTAAGAACACATCGCTAATTGCCGGTGCGTTGAGTCTTTCCTTGGCAATACTTCCATATACAGTGGTTCAGGTGAGGGAATCTCTGAGAGTTATCCCCTTCATTTATAGGGAGGCCGCACACAGTTTAGGATTACCTAGGTGGAAGACTGTCTTCTTTGTACTTGTTCCAATGAATTTGAGGGGTATACTTGTCGGGCTTCTCTCAGCTTTTCTCAGGGCATTCAGCGAGACAGCACCTGTGCTCTTCACTGCTGGAGCAGCATTTTATGGCTTCTATGGATTAGACGGCCCCTCAAGCACATTGCCTCTCCTCGTATGGAACTTCGCAAAGACACCATATGAAAACTGGCAAAAACTGGCATGGGGCGCGAGCTCTATACTTGCACTTGTTAGCATCTCCTTATCTCTCATTATTAGGAAAGCTACAAAAGAGGTGAGATTCTAATGGAAAATCCAGCTGTCCGAATCCAAAACTTAAATGTTTACTATGGAAATGAACAAGTTCTTTTTAACATCAACCTCAGTGTTCCAAGAAACAGCGTATACGCCATATTGGGCCCCTCTGGATGTGGAAAATCTACCCTGCTAAGGACGATAAATCGATTAATAGAGCTTAGACCAGAGGCCAGAGTTGAAGGAAAAGTCGAGATAATGGGCATAGATGTTTACAGGGAGCTCCCCCGCGAACAAGTGGCACGGCTAGCTGGAATGGTTTTCCAAATGCCAAACCCGTTGCCTCACCTCTCGATATATGACAACGTAGCGCTGGGACCAAGGCTACACGGAGTAGCTAAAGGCAGAAAACTAGATGAAATAGTAAGAGAAGCCCTTGAACAGGCAGGATTGTGGGAAGAAGTTAAAAACAAACTGAAAAAGCCGGCAACTTCTCTTAGTGGCGGACAACAACAACGCTTGTGCATTGCAAGGGCGCTTGCCTTGCGTCCGCCGGTTCTACTAATGGATGAGCCCACAGCCAATTTAGACCCCGTTAATGAATCAAAAATAGAAGAACTCATACGAAAGCTTTCACGTGAAACAACAATAATAATTGTTACCCATGACCCGGAACAAGCCAAGAGAGTCGCAAATAGAGGAGCAATTATCTTCAAAGGAAAAATAGTAAAAGAAAACTTTATCGACAGCTTGTTCGCTGTCCCCTACTACGACCTAATACAAAAACTAACACTGGAAGAGAGAATGATAATTGAAGCATTACAGGAAAAAAGATAGATAATTTTTCTCACTTTATGACTGTATACTAAGACTAAAATTTTAAGAGTGTTGTTGCGTCCTATAAATGATCAAAATGAAAGCTTTGAAGATACTCAGAACACTGTTACTGGTCCTTGGTCCCCTCAGCTTCCTAGTCTTCCTTGTTACAGTCTATTTCGCAGCCTCTTGTAACCCGTGGTGGAATTTCTTTAAAGGTGCATTTAGCGACCTAGGCTCGCCTAGGGCCACGAATCCATGGATATTTAATATTGGCCTTATGACTATGGGAACAATTATTGCCTTATATTCCCTAGGCATCCTTTGGTCTGTCGAAACAAAGCTTGAAGGCTTCGCCTCCGGCCTCCTTTTTGTCTCAGGCATATTTCTGTTCCTAATAGGATATTATCCCAGCGGAACAAAACCCCACACATTTGTATCCACGTGGTTCTACCTTCAGTCCTTCCTGACTTCAGCATTTCTCGGTCTAGCGCTTCTCGCAAAGAAGGAGAAACTTTTTGGTTCAATATTGTTTCTCTTGGGTATTCTCCCAGTACCTCTCGGCTACTTAATACAATTAACCATAGGGTGGCCCTCCGTTGCAGTTCTGGAGCTCGCCGGGGCATTATTCATTGAAGCCAGCGCTTTGACGGCATCAATCTATTTCCTTAGAATCGTGAAAGCAAAAACAACATAAGGAATATAAGCATAGTTTTTTATATATTATAGACACACAATGCATTCAACGCCTCCCCAGACGCTTATCAACTTGGTGTCTAGGCTTGTATCAAGGCTTGAGCTAGGAGAAGCGGCCTCAAAGGTTCTTGCAACACTTATTCTATCCGAGTTTCCACTTTCCCAGACAGAAATTGTCCACCTGACTGGATACAGTTTAAGCCAAGTAAGCTCCGCACTTTCCTTGCTTGTCAGCGTTGGCTTAGTATCCTTTGTTAAAAGTGGAAGGAAAAAGTTATACTTTTCAGATAAGGGCATCGACGAGTTATTGGGAGAGATAGCCCGCAAAATGATTGAGAAAGACCTGAAGCCTCTTGCAAGGGAACTTGAAAAGCTCCCCAAAGAGCGTGAAAAAATCCAGTCTTTGATGGATGAATGTAACCAAGCTATCGAGAAGCTTCAGGAGACTTTCCTATTAGATACACTGAAAAATATGAGAAGCATGAACGCAAAAATTAACAGGTAGCCACGGAAAAAATACTAATAATAATCAAGACACTCTAAGGACTTTTAATCATTTCAAGGATCCTTGGAAGGAGTTCATAGCCGTGCTGGAATACTCCAAGCGAACCTCGACTGCACTCCTTTTCTGTAAGCCTTTTTAATCCGTCCTGCTTGTTTCTAGGTAGCATTAAAACTACGGGTACTGGGTCATCTGTGTGAGATTTACGAGTATAAGGAGTGGCGTGGTCAGCTGTAACCAGCAAAGCAATTTCTTTGCCGCTAATTTGTTCTAGGAGAGGACCAACATAGTATCTATCAATTAGCTCTATAGATTCTACTTTTCTTTTCACGTCTCCATCGTGTCCAGGCTCATCGGGCCCCTTTAGATGAACATAGACGACATCGTTTCGCTCCAACAACTTCATGGTGGCTTCAAGCCTAATCTTGTAATCCACGGCTTTGTCCTCTGTAGGAGGCGGCACACTTTCCATGTCCATTTTCAATATTCTCGCGATTCCTATTTCCACAGGCATCTCGGCTACAGCGCCAAACCTTAAGCCAAATTTCTTGTTTATTTCTTCTAGCCTTGGAAGTCTTCCCCCAGAATCCCTCAGTAAAATTACGTTTGCAGGCATCTTACCGTTCTTTATTCTTTCCTGGTTGATTGGGTGGTCTTTAAGTATCTGGATTATCTTCTCGGTAAACTTGTTGACGAGAGTAGCCATGATTCTTGCCTCCTCTGTTCCGTCCAGTGGTTTTGCCTCTGCTACGTAGGGCTCAAATGAAGATTTTGCAATCGAGACATAACCATGCTTCTCATAAGCAGGATCTGTATTGCTGACATTGTCTGACACCCTGTGAGTCTTGCTTCCGATAATCACTACAGCCCTATGTCCAACAGTCGCAACTACACGTGCATACCCATCGTAGACTCCTAGCTCCAAACCGTCTACTGCCTTGGCAAGCTCGTGGGCCTCTTCGCTAGAAAGGTTTCTTCCGCATCTCCTATCAAGGATTTTTCTCGTCTTTGGGTCTATGGTAGCAAAATTGGCCCTAAATGCAACCTCGTAACCTTCTCTCAGCTCTAACCCTGCACCCACAGCCTCAACGGGTCCACGGCCAGTATATTCTTTATGTGGGTCGTATCCGAGGATTGACATTACAGCTGCGTCGCTTTCGGGAGCAATGCCTTTTCCAACAGTATACATTAAACCGCATCTAGAGAGCGAAGCAACCTTATCGAGAAACGGTTTGTTTGCTAGCTCTAGAGATGTAGGACCATCTTCAGGCTTGTCTGCAACACCATCTAGTACAAGATAAATCAGCTTCACATGTCAAGTATAGGGATCTTGTGATAAAAACGTTGCTATATATTGCTCATTACTTTTTCGCTACTTCGCTTTGTTCGATATATTTAAACCATCCCTCGAGAGTCTTTGGGTCAACTTCTTCACGGACACCTCCCCTACTCAATATAACCTTCTCAACAACAAGATCGCTTCCCTCCTTCGACCCAATAATCCTTATCTCTGCATTTTCTCCCAGGACTTCTTCGAGAGACAAGGAAGAAAAAGCAACAATAACTTTCTCTCCTGACTCGTCCCAACTGTAAAGCCCCGCCTTCGAAGTAAACATCCTCAACTTGTCAATACTAACTCTTATCACATGGGTTTAGTAAAAAAGACAAAGATAAATCTTTCATTTTTATCAGTAAAAGTTTTACATATTTTTTCTTAAGGCGATCCATGTTTTTGTTTTTTAGGAGGGTTCTCAAAAATATCCTTAATCTGACCAATTTATGGCTCTAAATTTTTACACACGACTAATACGCTAAGACTTAAAGCCATCAAAATAACGAGACTTAAGGGGTCCATCATGCAAACCATACCAGACATGAATTGGGAAGCTGTAACTGAACACATAGCTCGAGAACTGCGGAATTACATTGTCCGAGAGGCAGGTAAAAGCGGGGGAGTAATTGGAGTTAGCGGAGGGGTCGACAGCGCTGTGACACTGCTATTAACTGTGCGGGCTATTGGAGCACAAAACGTACATGCATTGATTCTACCTTCAAAGACTACACCCAAAGAAGATCTTGAAGATGCTTTTTCTGTCTTAGAATTGGCAAGGGTCCCCAAGGAAAACATAGAGGTTATCAATATTGAACCAATCTTGGAGAGCTTTGAGAAAAACCTGGGAGATTTAACCAAAGAGGAGAGAGGAAACCTTGCAGCCCGTGTCAGAATGTGCATTCTGCACCAAAGAGCATATAGGAAAAACGCCTTGGTCATAGGGACAGGGGATAAAAGTGAGCTTCTTCTCGGATACTTTACAAAGTATGGTGACGGTGGAGTAGATATATTGCCAATAGGAGATCTATACAAGACACAGGTCAGAAAACTTGGAGTTTTCTTAGGGCTTCCAGAACGAATAGCGTTTAAGCCTAGTAGCCCCAGGCTGTGGCCAGGACAAACCGCCGAGGGCGAACTTGGGCTAAGCTATGAAATAGCTGACCTGATCCTTTACAGTATCTTTGAGATGGGTATAGCTCCTGAGAAAGTCCCCGAAAACCTTCACATAGAGAAAAAATACGTAGATCGCGTCATGGAGCTTTACAAGAGGAGTGAACATAAACGGAATCCACCCAAAATAATCAGGGTCAGCAGACATTAAAAGAAAGTTCTGCGTTTTCGATGAAAGCCTTCTCGCTCTAGCTACCCTCAAAGCTCCTAATTACCTCGTCCACTTTATAGGTTAGCTGGCGGTACCAAAAAAGAAGGAGAGGGGATAGAAGAAGCCTCAAAAGAAGGCTTGAAACGAAAGGAGATGTAGGTCCCAGGTTATTATACATCCAGCCACCTATCAGAGCTCCTAGACTCCACGTAAACGACGGGAATAGCCCCCAGAGGGCATAGACTCTCCCCCTATACTCCTTTGGGACAAGGTCTGCCCTCAAAGAAGAATAAGCCAGGCCATAAAATACGCCTGCAACTGAGCCTATAGTGGTGGACAGGAGCAATAGAGGAAGAGTGAGCCAGGAAGACGGTGGAGCCAAAACGAAGATTACTTGGCTTAATGTTCCTAGAAGAAAGCCTAGTGTTATAGAAAAGTTTCTTCCACGCGTATCAACAATCTTCCCAACGGGTAGAAGAAGCAATAGATTCACAACGCTTCCAACTGTAGCTAGGATAGCTAGACCATTCTTGTCAACCTCTAGATAATAATACATATAATAGTTCCCAAGAAAAGTCATTGCACCTACAAGATTGAGCAAAATATCGGTAGTCATCAAAAGGTATGTTTCATGGCTGATTTTTCTAAGGGCATCAATGTAGGAGAACAAAAAGTTTCCACTGGCGTTTATTGTGTCTTTTGTGGTTATGGTTTCTTCTATCCAGAAAAGACGCGAAAGGGCCGTGATGATGCCTGTTAGAAAAGATAGGAAAAAGATTATCCTCACGCCCTCAACTATTCCAAATATATTCACAAGGTAGGCACCGCCAAGCGGTGAAAGCGACGAGGCAAGTCCAGGCACTAGACTGAGAATCGCGTTCATCCTGCCCCTCAATGATATTGGTACAGAGTCTGCCTGTATCCCCTCAAGGGCCGGCTGGTAAAAAAGTGAGATGCCATTCAGGACGTTTGAGATAGCATATGTTTGCCAGTCTGGAGCTATCGCCATTAATAGGTATGTCCCAGCTACTAAGAGTGTTCCAATCCAGAGAATCTTCTTTCTGCCATACTTATCGGAGAGAAATCCGCCGAGAAGCCTTGAAAAAGAGTTAGCGATCTGTGTGGCTGATTGCACAAGCGAGATGTCCTCTGGGGAAGCGCCTAGCTTGCTAACATATAGCTGTGTATATGGTCCGGCCATTGCCTGGACAGGTGACCAAACTAGCCAGCCGAATGCCAGTACCCGTATGTTTTTCGGGATTTTCGTAAAGGAGTCTTTTACCTTTGCAAGCCACTTAGCCACAATGATGCAAAAAGCAGGACACAATTAAATCTTTTTTAGGATTCTTAACGCGTACTCTGCCCGAAGCTGCATGGAGCTATCTCAGTCTGTAGACCAGCCTCGTCAAGAATGTTCCTAGGGATGGGAGGTTCTCCCTCCCAAATAATCTTCTTATTGCTAAGAATGTAGACATAGTCACTTATTTTCTCAGCCAGGGCTACATCTTGGCTAGCCAGCAGTATTCCCCTCGATTTTCTGAGGTCGCATAAAAGTTTGAGGAAGAGGGCAGTGGTCTTGGGATCAAGGTTAGCAAACGGCTCATCTAGGAGGAGATATGTTGGGTCGTATATAATTATGCTTGCTAGCGCCACTCTCCTTTTTTCACCGAAGCTTAGCGCATGGACAGGTTTATTCAACAAATGTTCTAGATGGAGCATGTTAGCTACAAGTTGGATCTTTGCCTCTACTTCTCCGCGTGTCAATTCTAACTGGCTTAACGTAAAGAGAAGCTCATCTCGGACCGTTGGGCTGAATAAATGGTCATCTGGGTTCTGGAACATTACACCAATATACCTCCTAGCGCCTGGCAACATTTCAAACAGATTTTTGCCATCAAGTAGAACCTCGCCAGAAAGCGGCCTCAGAAGACCAGAAACAAGCAGTAACAGTGTGGTTTTGCCAGAACCATTTGGTCCCAAGACAGTTTGGATTCTTCCAGTCTTTACTTGGATAGATACATTCTCAAGCACCAAGTCATCTTTAAGGTAAGAAAATGTAAGATTTCTACCTTCCAGCATAGTGCTCTCCTAGCCTGCATACACAGTGTAGGCTAATAAGATTGTTGAAAATAGTACGAACAAATCTAAGGGGGTAGGTCTCCAGTGCAGGACATTATTCCCCTTTGTTGTAGCCTCTCCAAAATATCTTGACTTTGTGGATAATGATAGCCAGTAAGAGGTTCTAAAGCCTTCATATATCAAGTCCCCCACCAACGACATACCAATAATCCATCTATTCTTTCTTGACACAGTAAATGTTCTGGCCTCTCTGGCAAGGGTGCTTGTCTGGGCTTTCCTAATAAACTCGGGAATATATCTGATCAAAACGCCAAGCTGTTTTGACAATTCAACAAAACCGAGAGCATTTAGACCCTTTACTACACCCAACCAGCCCAATCCGCCAAGCATAGAAGTAAACAATGAAGCGGAAGCCGCCACTCTCAATATGAACACTACTGGCTCTCTAGTTTCCCCAAGCAAAATTACAGGTAGAGCAACAACAAGAGCAAAGAATATAGAGATAAAAGTAACATATAACCACTCCCTGGTCTTCTTTGTGGCAAAAGCAATGATGGACGCGAAAATTAACGCCAATATAAATGTATGAAGTGTATGAGAAAAAGAAACAATACCCGTTACAAGCATGGATAGGACAATGCCAATGCTGGGAGTGAACCTAGGCTGGGAAGAGTCAAGAAGCTTACCTAGAACATCGCCCAGCTCAAAAAAATAATCATTTAAAATATTGTCCAAGCTTTTCATCATTTCATTTCCTCAGCTTGATAATGATGTAGCCAAGGAGGAGGACCACTAAGGCTCCAAGCAGACCCGAAACAATGTATCCCACTTCAGGTGGAAGTCCAGGCACAGAGTAATCTAGGAATGGCGTCCAATTGGTTTCTTCTGTCGTCTCGTTGAGACCTAGAAGCTCAGCCGCTATATCTAGGGGCTCGTGGTAACCAAGGAGGTTTGCTAGTATTACTCCGAAGATTGGACTAATAACTATGAGAAAAAGTATTAAGATGAAGGCTTTTTTATACCTAAGAACAATTTCTTTCATTATATCACCCGCTCACCAGGCCTGGATATTTATTAGCCAGATACATGTAAACACCCATAGTTATTATTCCCTCAATGATACCGAGTACTGCATGCCAGCCGCCCATTACCGGGATAGTTATAGAAAGCCCATAGAGAAACTGCTTGGATAATCCAAGCTCTAATCCTGCAACGATACCCGCAAAAGTTATGCTTAGCCATCCAGCAAGAAAAGTAGCGAGTCTTTTGTTCGGGAGATATTTATAGATTAGCCAGCCAGTCCAGACAGCCACAATCCCCATATTGAGTATGTTTGCACCTAGGGTTGTAATCCCCCCGTCGTGGAACACAAGTGCCTGGACCAGCAGTACAAGGGTTAGGACGATATTTCCTCCCCAGGGGCCCACAAGTATTGCTGCCAGCGCGCCCCCAACGAGGTGTAAAGAGGTGCCTCCCGGAATAGGCCAATTCAGCATTTGTGCAACAAATATCGCGGCCGCCAAGACGGGAATTAAGGTCTTCTTCTCGTCGCTTAGATCTTTGATTTTCCTAAAGGAAAGAATTACAACAATTACTGCGACTAGGTACGTTGCTATGCAAATGTATGGATCCAGGTAACCGTCTGGGATGTGCACAGTAATAGATTATTGGCTTTTTTATTTAAGCATTTCGCCTAGTAATATATTTCAATCATCTTGTATTAAAAAAAACCTTTTAATTGCCAGCCTCAGAAAAACCACGTATGAAGCTCAAGGAACTGTTTATTGTGACAAGGCCATGGTCGTTTGTTATGACCATTATATCCATTACTGGTGCAGCGGCATATACATACCTGGCTCTGCATACCTTTGATCTCCTCCTCTTCATTGTGACCCTGCTGGGCGTGACGCTACTGCATGCGGCTGCAAACGTGTTAAATGACTACTATGATACAATCAGAGGAGTAGATGTTCCAGGAGCACCCACAACCCTCTACAGGCCGCATCCAGTCATAGCTGGCATAATGACTCCAAAGCAGGTCAGGAACTTTGGATTGGTATTACTGGTTTCAGGACTGGCTTGTGCTTTTGTTTTAATAGCAATTAGGCAGATATTGGTTATTGTACTTGCTCTTGTGGGAGTTGTTCTATTATTCACTTATTCCGGTCCCCCGGGGCTAAAATACAAGGCCATGGGAGAAATAGGTGTTTTCCTAAGCTGGGGCGTATTTATGTGGATTGGAACCTTCTATGTGCTTACGGGTCAACTTTCACTCCTGCCAGCCCTAGCCGGAACCCCGATTGGTTTACTTGTTGCAGCTGTCCTTACTGCAAACAATCTACGTGACATAGAGTTCGATTTAAGCAGAGGCGCCAAGACACTTGTCGCGATTCTTGGCAGGGGGAGGGGGCTCTACTTCTATTTTGGAGAAATCATACTAGCCTATGTCTCCCTAGCTCTACTGGCACTATTAAACATTGTCCCCATCGCGTCACTAGTTGCCTACCTAACATTGCCTCAGGCCTATAAGCTGTACAAGACGTTCAAGACAAAAGTTCCGGAGACAGCTGATCCAATGACTGCCGCACTTGTACAGAACTTTGGAATACTATACGTCGTTGGCATATTGATTGGAGCAGTCATCCAACAAGGCCCAGTTTTTTAAGCAGAGACAATTGGTCTTCCACATGTGGACGGCAACTCTTTGCTACCCAATGAGAGGTAGCGAAGTACTGCTTATCTACAAGCGGAGAGGATTTGGCGCAGGCAAATACAATGGGGTTGGAGGCAAAATAGAGCCAAACGAGGACATGTGGACTGGTGTAAAGAGAGAGGTCAAAGAAGAGGTTGGACTAGAGCTTCTCCAGGTCACCTATAAAGGAGTACTAGAATTTTACGCCGAAGAGGATGTCCCAGACATAATTGTCCACGTATTTACTTCTACAAGGTTTAGGGGAGACCCTAAGCCCTCTGAAGAAGCAATCCCACAATGGTTCAAAATTGATAAGCTACCATTCGACCTGATGTGGGAAGACGACAAGATATGGCTACCCCACGTGCTTGCTGGAAAAACTATCTATGGAAGGTTCTGGTTTAAGAAAGATTACTCAAAAATGTTGAGCTACAAATTAGATGTCTACCAGTAACGTTTTTGCTAAGAGAGTGCCAGTAGCAAGAAGAACAAGCCCATAAACATGTTGACCATTTTAAAGGCTCTAAACGATGCATCACGATAGTTGCCCCTGCGTAACGACATAGCTAGGAAAACAATTGCCAAGAGCAGAGGAATTACTGAAATTACGTAGCCCCAAATAGAGATGAGGCCTAGGTAGTAAATTGCCGAAGAGATAAAGAGGACAATGAGGGCTACCAAGAAAGATCCCTGCACACCTCTTTTTTCGCCATACACCACTGGCAACATGGGGACGTTAGCTTTGCGATAATCGTCAACATAGTACGTTGCCAGGGTCCATATGTGGAGCGAGCTCCACACCGCGACGAGAAGCATAAGCATTACTCCCCCCAGCCCAAAACTGCCTGTTGCTCCTGCCCATCCACCCAGCGCAGGCATCCCGCCGGCGAAACCGCCGAAGACAACACTCCATGGGCTCTTCCTCTTGAGGAGCCATGTATACACTCCTATGTCTATGAGGAATCCTAGAAGTCCCGAGGTTGCAACGTAAACATTTACAAGGAGCCCACATACTAGACCCGTCACAATCAATAGCATGCTGGTCACCAGCGTTTCACGCTTGGTCAGCCTGTTCATTGGGATTGGCCTATTCTTGGTCCTAAACATTAGTGAATCTATGTCTGCATCCAGAACCATGTTGACTCCTGTCGTCCCAGAAATTGTTAGAAACATAGACAACGAGACAGCTAGAAAACTCAGCGCGTCAAAAGGTTTACCAGCTATCCTAAGTCCCTCCAGGTATGAACAAATCCCAGTTATTAACAATAGCAGTGTCTGCTTTACCTTAAAAACCTCCATGAAGTCTTTTAATTTGCCCATCGTAAAGGAGACCAATGAGCCCCTTATATCTTTATTATCAAAACTTGTACATAAACTGTGTCTCCTAACCAAACCTTTTTAGTTCCACGTACACATAGAAACTGTGAAAGCGGCTTGAAGAACCCAATGCGTGAATACTTCAATAAACTCCTCTGGGACAAGACAGTAGACAAGAAACAGGTCAAAGTAAAATTCGTGTCTAGAGGAACATCTACGCAAACAGACATGTTTACTGGAGAACAAGTTGTCCGGGTCTCACGCGACGGAGTAATTATACTCACAGAAAGCGGTACAGAAAAATATATTCCCTACCACAGGATACTCGAGATAACATACTCGGGAAAAACAGTATTTAACAAAAAAGAAGAAAAATATTTTGTTTAGATACCCTTCTCGGCCATGTAGAGCAAAAGATCCACGAGACGGTTGCTGAAGCCCCACTCGTTGTCGTACCAAGCTACGACTTTTACCTTGTTGCTCTTCCCACCAAGCACCATGCTTGCCTGCGCGTCATATATCGAGGAGTGCGGGTCCCCCACGATGTCCGAGGAGACTATCGGGTCATCCACGTATTCAAGTATTCCCTTCAAGTAGGTCTCAGAAGCCTCTTTAAAAGCCGCATCTAGCTCCTCCTTTGTAACCTCTCTGCCTAGCTGAGCAACCAGATCAACAACAGAGCCGTCAGCCACAGGTACACGCATAGCCATTCCGTCCAGCTTACCCTTCACCTCAGGAATCACTAGGTGCAATGCCCTAGCTGCTCCAGTCGTTGTAGGTATAATATTTAGTGCAGCTGCACGCGTCCTCCTAAAGTCTTCTGGATGTATTAAGTCTAGGATCCTCTGGTCATTGGTATAAGCGTGGACCGTGGTCATGAATCCCCATTCGAGACCAAAGTTTTTGAGGAGAACATATACAACTGGCGCTAGACAGTTAGTAGTGCATGATGCATTTGAGATGACTTGGTGTTTCGTTGGGTCGTACATGTGGTGGTTTACTCCCATCACGATTGTGACGTCTGCGCCTTTCGAGGGGGCGGTTACGACAACCTTCTTGGCACCGGCTTTGAGGTGAAGAGCGGCCTTGTCTCTATCGGTGAATCTGCCAGTAGCCTCCATTGCTATGTCTACTCCTAGATCTTTCCAGGGTAACTTGTCGGGGCTAGCTTCATTCAGAATGAGCATCTCGTGTCCTTCTACTATGAGCTTGTTGTCCTTGACTTCTACTTTGTACGGGAGACGTCCAAAGACAGAGTCGTATTTAAATAGGTAGGCCAGCATCTGGGGAGAGCCTAGGTCGTTAATTGCTACAACCTCAAATTTGTCGAAGAATTTTTCGTTTTTCAGAGCTGCCCGTAAAAAGTTCCTGCCAATTCTTCCAAAACCATTTAGTCCAACCTTTATGGTCATACTGGTCACTATTAATAATGTTGCCTATACATATAAATTCCGATTAAAAAAGCCCAATATTACAAAACCCTGTTAAATTGTTCTCTGGGAAGAAGTGAAGCTTCACGTATCAGACCTGCACGAGCTCTTCACATATCTGTCCTTCCGAGCGTCATCATTACAAAAAACCTAGTCATGCCCACAAATATAAACTTCATGGTTCTAGCCACGTAATATTTAATTATCATTTATCACGAGCTTCTGCGAAACTCAGGGCTATAAAAGCCTTAATTCTTTAGGCTTAATTCCCGAAGACTCCCCTATGCAACAAAATATGGTGCCCCGGCCGGGATTTGAACCCGGGATCTTCGGCTCGAGAGGCCGATATCCTTGCGGCCTTGCATCTTCCAGCTCGTGCAGGTTGACCGGGCTAGACGACCGGGGCTTAGCGCGCGCTAACGGCTTTGATGGAAAGGTGCAAAATGTAAAATGAATCTAGATTTAAAAACTTTTCATTGGGTGGAATAAAGGAAGGAAGACTGTGCATTTTTTAGCTTGTCTCAGGGCTGGGAAGCCTTTTTTCTCTGAAAAAGGTTTTCTTTTGTTCAAGCAAAGGTTTTATAATTTCAGGCCTGTTAAGTCCTTGTCTACGCTTGGCGAGCAGGTGAATTGGGAAGTGGCAAGGATACGTTTCCTGGCTATATCGGATGTCCACGGCAAAGAGGATCTGGTGGACAAGTTCCTAGAGTGGGTGCAGAAAGAAAACTTGGCATATGACTTCATAGTGGCAGCCGGTGATATTGGGAACCCGCAGCGCGCTGGAAGCATGTGCAGAATTCTACGAAAGATTTCTTTAACACTTAAGAAGAACGTCTACTATGTTAAGGGTAATTGGGACATTGAAGGGACATGTGGAGACAAGAGTGTTTTGGATCTAGACGATACTGGTCCGCTGATTTTTGGCAACATTGCACTCATTGGCCACGGAAGAATAGCTGAGCCCTACGAGATACCAAGCACAGTTAGGGTATCAGTCCTAGTCACTCATTATCCTCCTTTCAGCATCCTTGACAGGGGGAAAGTGATAGACAGCAATCATAGGTCTCTCCATGCGGGAGTCATTGATATTAACTATCTCATTGACTACTACAAGCCACGGGTACACATTTTTGGGCACAGCCACAGCTTCGGAGGGCTTGATGTCGAACACAATGGGGTCGTCTATGTAAATGTGGCCAGGCTTGACAGATTGCTGAAGAATGGAGAGTCTATTGGAAACTATGCAATAATAGATGTTTCTGATACGGGAGAAGTAAAAGTCGAATGGAGATTTATCAATGGCGCCTGGAAAAAATGTACAAGCTGTGGCCGAATAGTTCACATACCAGACAAATGGTCTCTATGCCGCAAATGTGCACACCGCACAGAACTAAAGTTCGCCAGGATCACTGGGGTACCATACGTTGCAAAGCTTATATTCAGAGACCTGACAAGTGGTCTACAAGTTGCATCCCCACAGGTAAAAATACCTTTCCACACGCTTAAGGACTACTCGACGTACGAGGAGTTCCTCGATGCATTGGTGCTCAGAGAGGCGAGAAACATGCTTTCAAGCGATAATTCGAGAGTAGTCGAGGTTCCCAAAGATAAGGTCCTTGAATTCTATAACCAAGTAAACAATAAAAGAATGACTCCCTTCAGCGAATATCTCTTCGCATGCAATGATAAAGTTAGTGGAAAGCAGTTATGCCTAGTTATGCGTGTGTTTTCCGCAGATAAGAGGGCACATGTGCTATGGAAAATAAAAGAGGATTCAGAGACAGGTAAAAGAACCCTTGAACAATACATACTCTTTAAGAACGAGCCTGCACAAGCGTTAAACTTCTTAGTAAGCCAGCTAGCCGAGTCTGGATTCAAGGTTTTAACATATAGCCTAGAGCCTGTCCAGCATGTCCAACAATAAAATGAATCTAATAGGAAAAGAACTCTACCGGAAATCGGTACACATTCTACTCACTATTATCCTGCTTCTACCATACTTAATCCATTTACCCTGGCCGCTTACACTGAACAATTATTATGCAACGGGGCTTTTCTTAGCGGCATTTATAAACAGCCTTGTTGCACGTAGAGGCAAAGTTTTAGGCGAACTTAAAAAATTCAGAGAAAACATCGAAGGGATTATCGAGAAGACAAACAAAGAATTAAAACAACCATTATTCCTTGTTGAGCAGGCCGTCTCAAAGCTTCAGGAGATAATTTCCACCCAAATTTCCATGCTTGAAAGAGACTATGAGAAGCGGGAGGGCTATGTCGGTTTGCTTTACGGGATGATTGGGGCCACGCTAAGTATACTTGTCTCTCCCGAGACAACTGTGTATGGTTTACTGGCGCTTGCAACTGTTGATACTGTTTCTGCACTTCATGACCTCTTTTTTAACAATAGGCAGAAATCACTCAGGGGTTCTTTCCTCGCACTTATAGTATACTTTTTTATCTTGGTGTTGGTTGGTTCCCCTCTTCTTAGCTCTTTCTTACTATCAATTATTGCCTGTATAACTGAGTACATTTCTCCAGAAGATAACCTAACTGTTCCCTTTGTGACAACACTAGCGGCCCTTTTTGTAGGAATGCCCCTTAAACCCCCTCTTTGAAATTCAAATAGCACAATGTTTAGAAAAAAACTTAGCATTATTCTTCTATGGTCTGAAAGTCAGGGCTATGTAGGCTACTGCCGAAATCAGGAAAAGTAACAGTATTATTATAGATGCTATCCTCTTCAGAGTCGCTTTTTTCATTCTTCTCACCAATCATTAGCCAAGTCATGATTAGAAACATGCCTAAAAATATTAGTGTTTCTGGTCTGAGTAATGACCCCAACGGAACGTTCTGTAATGAGGGAAGTCCACCTATGCTAGGTAGTGTATTGTTCATTTGTTCAAGTTCTTCTCTAGCGCCAGCCCCCTTATACAAAATTTTTCCATCACTGATGACAACAACGGTTGGGAACACTGTTACGTTAAGTTTGTAGAAGAGATTTTCTTCATCACGTGCAACGATCCATGTAATGTTGTTTTCTTTCACATATCTCTCTAGAACAGCCTGGGTATCAACTGGGGACACTGTTAGGGAAACAACTGTGACTCCAGGAAGCCTTGAAAGATTTCTAAGGGCAGGTACAAGATACTTGCAACCGGTACACTGAGTATAGAAAAATTCAATGACGAGTATCTTGTTTCTCTGCTGGAAATCGAGGTCTAGTTTTGACGAGTTTAACATGTTGATGGAGGGGAGCTTCCCCAAGGTTTTATCAACGCTCATGTTCATCTTGACATTCTGGATCATCTTTTTCTCTAGGAAGCCTATGACGTCTGAAATAGAGGTCGCACGTGTTACTATTAGCTTGCATGTGATTTTGACGTTGACGTTTGTAGTTCCATTTAGTGCGTTGACTATTGGGGGTGAAGCTGAGCACTCGTAGTTCTTTGGCGCGTTGACGAGTACCTGGTAGGCATCAACAGGCAGGGACACATTTTCGCCTGGTTTTACGGTAAGGGTGTTGTTGGTGGTGATGGATGCCAAGGAAACATTGATTCCTACAGGTGTAAAGTTTAATGTTTCAACAATTATGTTGACCTTTTCTGGCTCCAGCTTAAAGTACACCTCGGTTGTGTTTGTTTTTACCTCGAATGTGCTCTGCAATTGTTTATACTTGGGGGCACTTATGAGAATCGTGTAGTTGCCGAGTGGTAGGTTAACGGAGACCTTGCCATTCACATTTGTTAGTGTTGTAATGTTTTCTCTTCCAGTAATTGTTATCCTGGCCCCTGGCAAGGGTTGGTCATCTTGACTAAGCACGTTTATTTGGATATCTCGCCTCTCTTCCTTTTTACGGTCAAGTTTTAACATGATCTGGGTGTCGCTTGTGAAGCTCTGCGTAAGAGATTTAGGCGAAAAGCCTTCCTTTTTAACATTGATGTTATATGTTCCCGGCGGCACTTCAAATATTATTGGACCATTGTTGTTAGTAATAAGAGACTGGCTTGTCCCTCCTGATGAAATTATTTCTACTACGGCGCCGGGGACGGGCCGTCCCTGGTCATCTACAACAATCAACCTTAGTTTTATCGTGGTTAGTTGTAGGGCAGAGACAAGCATATTGTCGCCATATATACTGTAAAATCCTCCTCGAGAAGCGACGGCTGTTTTAGGCGGACTTGGTGCGATATCCCAGGAAACCTGGTAGTAAGCAGTCCTGGAAAGTCCGCCATTATAAGAATATATCTCTACTTCATCGATTTTAAAGATGGCAATAGAGGAGCCATCGCTTGCAACAGCTACTCTTCCCAGGGGGACAGAAACAAGGTTGTTGCATTCCAGATTTAAATTACACCTTCTCAGTGTTCCGTCCGAGAAAATTGCGAGGAATGTATCATTGGTAAAAGGAATAAAACTCTGGATCTTGTCCAACATTCTTTTTACCTTGATGTTTAGGTCTGGCAAATTAAATACATAGGTCAAATAGTTGCCAGTGGAATTCTGCTGAACGCGTTGAGCAACCAAAAAATTGCCAACGACACTCTTCAAGGTTAAACCACTCTGGAAAGACGCAACCTTCTTAACATTCTGACCATCAATTCTGTAAACTTCTATCTTGTTATCCGTCAGCTGACATAGTTCACACTTAGTATCAATAGTTTCGGCAATGAGATAAGAGCCCCAAAAATCAAGCGAAAAAACATCAACCAAGATATCATTGCTGGTATCCAAGTCTCGCTCAAATATCCTGCTCTTCGACTGGGTGTCGAAAACAACAAGCCTTGTCTCGGGATAACGCTTACCACTTACAGTTACATAATACCTGGAACTAACAGCCAGGTATCTGCCATCACTACTTAGCGAAGCCATGAGAAAAGATTCTTCATCGTTTTTCCTTGCTAGAAAGGCATCTATTATGTTTAGTGTCGAGGAATTCAGCAAATAGATGTTTCCAGATCTGTCAACTCCGACTAAAATACGGGAGGGAGGCACATATTTGATGTAAAAAATTTCCTTGTCTGGGTTGATGAGTCGATTTGCTAAGGTGTTTCCGCTACTGTCCATGAGGCTACACGTCCCATCGCCGAAGCATAGAACAGCCTTGTTGTCCGGAAGCGCCGCCATAGAAGTTATTCTCTTTGAGAAGGCTTTTTGAATGAAATTATAGCTGGGCTGAGCATACGCTGGGCTCAGCGTCAAAACTAACATAAGCAGAAATGCTACGAGGCCTACGACCTTCCGCATATTTATTCTGTCTCCTTCAAGAGAATCCTTACCGGAATACCATTAAGCATCTGGACAATAATAGGTAAGCCCTCGGTTTCAGAGCTAGACGACAGCGCACTACTGAGCTTGTATATAGCCTCCCTAACACTTGTCAGAGATTCCAGCGTATCTTTCTGTGACTCTAGAGTCTCTTCTAGTACGTTTAGCTCGTCAATTGCTCTGGCATTAACAACAACCTTCAACCCCATGTAGTCTATCTCGTTTAGAGTGGTAAGCTTTTCACCCATGAGGTCTTCTAGAACTTTCTCGATCATCCGCATTTTTTCAGCCCTAGCCTTTACGGCTTCATACCTCTGCTCCAGCTGGCTTATAACCTTCTGTAGATTAGCTATTTGTGCGTCAATGTACCTTAAAAGATCGTCGAAACTATTAAACTGGTACAGGCTATAGGACACTTATCACACCTGAATAGCTATTTGTTTTTCTATTTAAAAAACTTAGCTAAAAAGTAGCAGTGGAACATTACAAATTGTAATAAAAATAATACAAATATATTTTGCAGTTTCGCGACGGCTATCCTCCCCAACGCCTCTTCCTAGACTGGTAAGTTCTCACTGCTCGAAGCAGATCTATCTTGCGAAACTCGGGCCAGTACACGTCGAGAAACACTAGTTCAGAATAGGCTATCTGGTAAAGCAGAAAATTGCTTATCCTAACTTCTCCTGATGTACGTATAACCAAGTCAGGCTCAGGATATGGTATATCGCCCGTATACAGGTACCTGGAAAACAAGTTCTCGTCGATATCATCTATTGAGAGTTTCCCCGAGCATACCTCGCTGGAAATTCTCTTTACTGCATCTACTATTTCCTTCCGTCCGCCATAAGCAAGCGCAATGTTTAGGAACCTTTTATTATAGTGGATAGTATTCTTTTCAATTCTTGCAATTTTCTCTCTAAGCCTCTCAGGCAAAAGACTAGTGTCGCCTATTACTTTTATCCTGACCTCTCTTTTCTTAATCTTCTCAGAAGACTCTACTTCATCTAGCTTCTGATCCAGTAGGTCAAATATGTGTTCTAGCTCCTCCTTTGACCTGTTCTTTAAATTCTCCGTAGACAAGACATAGAGAGTGACAGTGTTTATGCCGAGATCATAGCACCACTCGAGGACGTCTTCCACCCTGTCTGCGCCAAACCTGTGGCCAAGCCACGGGGGAAACCCGCGGCGTCTTGCCCATCGCCTATTACCGTCAAGAATGAATGCTACATGCTTCGGGATAGAGCCTTTCCGTACTTCCCGATCAAGCAGCCACTCGTAAACCTTATAGACTCCAAGCATCTCTGCAACTCTGCGCCACATGGTATCATGCCACTAAGTTTTTACGCGTCTATGAAATGATAAAATCATGTCTTTAAAAAATATGTTCAAGAGAGAGCTTCCCTCCGATCCCCATCAGCTAATAAAGGAAATTTCATCTATCATTGACCATACAAATCTCAAGCCCGAGGCTACGCTAAAAGACCTAGAATCTACTTGTCGTGAGGCAGTCGAACATGGCTTCTATGCGTGTTGCATCCCGAACTTTTACGTCGAGAATATCGCTAAACAGTTCGCGGGCCAAGTAAAGATTGCGACGGTAGCTGGCTTCCCGCATGGCAACATGGCTTCCACAGTCAAGGTCAAAGAGGTTGAAACAGCATACGTCAACGGGGCAGATGAGGTCGACGTCGTGGCAAACATATCCCTCTTCAAGTCTGGGCTATATTCTCAAGCAATAGAAGAGGTGGAGCGTATCCTTGATATATCGAAAAGCTACGGCGGCGTATTAAAAGTAATCATAGAAACAGGCTATTTCTCTGAAGCAGAGATATACAGGATCGCAAGAGAACTCTCAAACATAGGCGTACACTACGTAAAGACAAGTACAGGTTTTGGTCCTCGAGGCGCAACACCCGAAGACGTACTCATACTTAAGAAGGCAGTCCAAGGAACAGCCACCAAAGTAAAAGCTGCCGGAGGAATACGGACAGGACTGCAGGCGTTGCTATTCTACCTGCTGGGAGTAGACAGGATAGGCACGTCGAGCAGTATCAAGATAGTAAAGGATTTGGAGGCTTCGTTTAATGTCGAATAAAGGATAAACAATTAGTGAAAGCTTTATTTACCACACCCATTGAAAAACTTTTGACAAAAATGAGTGGCCTCGCTTCAATCCTAGGATGGGGAGCATACATACCCATCTACAGAATAGAGACCGCTGAGATAGCACGTATACATACAAAGGGAGGAGAAAAAGCCCCAGTACAGCGTAAAAGCGTACCGGGACCCGACGAGGACTCGCTCACAATTGCGTATGAAGCTGCAAAGAACGCCCTCAAGAGGGCAAAGATCGATCCAAAGCTTGTAGAAGCACTCTACATTGGCTCAGAAAGCCCACCCTACGCCGTGAAGCCCTCTGCAACAATTATAGCGGAGGCCCTAGGCTTTAGCAGGAAGCTGTTCGGCATCGACATGGAGTTCGCATGCAAAGCAGGCACTACAGCAATGATAAGCGTTGTAGGTCTCGTCAACTCAGGAATCATCAGCTATGGAATGGCTATCGGTACTGACACTGCCCAGGGAAGGCCGGGAGATGAGCTTGAATACACAGCAGCGGCAGGAGCAGCAGCCTTCCTCATATCAAAAACACGTAAAGATGCGGCAGCCACGATAGAGCATGCAGTGTCATATGTGACTGACACGCCAGATTTTTGGAGGCGTGAAGGAGAAAAGTTCCCTATGCACACGTTTAGGTTTACTGGGGAGCCCGCATACTTCCACCACATAGAGAATGCGGCAAAGCTATTGATGGAGGAGACTGGTCTAAAGCCATCAGATTTTAACCATGTTGTATTTCACCAGCCAAACGTAAAGTTTCCACAGAGAATGGGCGCAATGCTGGGGTTCAAGCCTGAACAAATGAAGCTTGGGCTACTCAGCAACGAGATAGGGAACACTTATGCCGCTGCCTCGCCTATGGGTCTAACAAATGTACTCGACAATGCCAAGCCCGGTGAAAGGATTCTCGTAGTATCTTTTGGAAGCGGCGCGGGAAGCGATGCTCTCAGTATTGTCGTAGAGGATGGAATCGAGGAACGGAAGGGGCTTGCAAGGCCAACGAGTTATTATCTCAATAGGTACAAATTGGTAGACTACGCTGTGTACCTGAAATATAAGGGGTTCATTTTGAGGTGAAAATTATGAGTAAGGTATATGTTGCAGGTATAGGGGCCACAAAAATAGATGAACACTGGGAAAAAGGAATAAGAGACTTAATGGTTGAAGCGGCTCTTAACGCTATTAAAGATGCAGGAATAGAAAAGAAAGAGATAGAGGCAATTTTTGTTGGAAACATGTCTTCGGGTTATCTGCAGGGACAAGAACATCTGGGCTCACTACTTGCAACATGGCTGGGCATACCTGGGGTCGCCGCAAACAAGGTCGAAGCTGCGTGTGCAAGCGGCGGCGCGGCTGTGCACAATGCCTTCCTCGCTGTAAAGTCCGGGGTCTATGACTGCGTCCTTGTGGTAGGTGTGGAAAAGCTGACAGATGCCATTACGAGCGATGCAACTGACGCGTTGATCATGGCAGAGGACCAGGAATACGTGGCCTTTACGGGTGCATCTTTTGTCGCGCTCAATGCGTTTGTATACAAGGCTTACATGAAGAAGTACCAAGCAAAACAGGAAGACATCGCACTTTTCGCGGTACACGACCATAAATATGCCGCCAACAATCCGCTGGCCCAGTATCCAAAGCCAATTACACTTGAAGAGGTGCTGAAGTCCCCAATGGTTGCAGACCCTGTAAGGCTGCTTGAAAGCGCCCCGCTCGGCGACGGTAGCGCGGCACTTGTCTTATGCTCCGAGAAAAAACTAAAAGAACTGCAAAACGGGGATGTATTGGTCGAGCTTGCTGGTAGCAGTCTGTCCACGGAGATCTTTAGCGTACATGACAGGACAGACCTAACAAGTATCGGTGCGACAGTTAAGGCTTCTAGGAAGGCTTTCCAGATGGCGGGCGTTGAGCCTAAAAACGTAAATGTGGTAGAGGTTCACGATGCCTTCACTGTTCTAGGAGTCATCCACCTGGAAGACCTAGGTTTCGCCGAAAGAGGGTCTGGATGGAAGCTTCTAAAGGAGGGACAACTAGAAAAAGACGGAAAGATTCCTACAAACACGATGGGTGGGCTAAAGGCGAGGGGTCACCCAGTCGGAGCGACAGGTGTATACCAAGTATACGACGTTGTTACACAGCTTAGGGGGGAGGCCGGCAAGAACCAAGTAGATGGCGCGGAGGTTGGACTGACCCAAAATGTAGGTGGTGTCGGTGGTACGGTTGCAGTTAACATTTTGAAGAGGGTGAGATAGATGGCATACATGAGAAGTGTCCCCAGAGCATGGAGGGAAAGAAAAATAAAGTACCAACTGTTAGGAGGAAAATGCAAAGACTGTGGCAAGAGTTTCTATCCCTACAGGCAGATCTGTCCAGTATGCGGATCAACAAACGTTGAACAGGTAAAGCTTCCGGAAAAAGGCGTAATTGAATACTTTACAATTGTCAGAACTCCTCCTACAGAGTTCAAGGAGTATGCCCCATACGTCTTAGCCATAGTGAAGCTAGAAGACGGCACAAAAGTTCTTGCCCAAATAACAGACGTAGAACCAAACGAGGTCTACGAGGGAATGGAGGTCGAGGCTGTATTCAGGAAATATAGGGAGCAGGGCCCAAACGGCATCATAGAATACGGAATAAAGTTTAGACCTGTAAAATAGGATGAAAAAATTGGGAGAAGAATCCACCACACGAGAAAAAATATTGACTTTTTTCCTCGAAAACAAAGATAGAGAAATTAGTCTATACGAGCTTACTACTCACTTGGGTCTAAAACCATCAGACTACAAACGTGTGCTGGACGATATAAACCATGTGGCTAAAACTATTTACAGGAAGACCAATGGAAGGCTCGTGCTTCTAATGCAACCACCCATCTGCAAAAACTGCGGCTACGTG
Source organism: Thermofilum sp. (assembly GCF_038871435.1). Lineage (NCBI taxonomy): Archaea > Thermoproteati > Thermoproteota > Thermoprotei > Thermofilales > Thermofilaceae > Thermofilum > Thermofilum sp. The sequence continues at coordinate 129,701 of NZ_JAVZIC010000001.1, read as the reverse complement.
TTTAAGGATATGGAAAAAGCGAGATTGCCTAGTAAGTGTCCGGTTTGTAGAAGTGAAAGAATTAGTCCACCAATATTCTTACTAACAGAAAAAGCTTAGGCTTTCTTCATCACAGAAATAAAGAAGGCCTCTGACCTCTGTTTCTCGGGAAAAAGCCTCGTGACATTCTTGGCGAAATCGTACTTTGGATACCCGGGCTCGAAAAACAGCTTTGGACGTAGAAGTTCCGCCTTTTTCTCGGACAGGATCCTTGCAACAACCTCTTCGCCTTCTTCGGGCAAAAGAGAACAAGTAGAATACACAAGTTTCTTCCCGCGTTTAAGCATTGCTAAAACATTTAACAGGATAGATGATTGCCTTGCAGAATACTTTATAACCTCTTCTGTGTTGAGGTTCCAGAGAGAAAGACGCAGACCAGGGTCTGCTCCCAGTGCACCACTATTTGTACACGGAGCGTCAACGAGGGCCCCATCGAAACTCTTTCCTATACGTATGGAAAAAATTCTGGCGTCTGCGCACACAACATGTGTAGGGGACATACATTGTCTAAGGTTGTGCATTGAGTCCCTTATACGGCCCGGGGAAACATCAATAGCTATTATTTCTTTTGGACCCGTCGGGGAACCACATAGAAGCGAGGTCTTCATGAAGGGAGCAGCGGCGGCATCAATAAACAGCTCCATGTCGGAGAGTTCGCCTGTAAGCTCGGCCACAGTGGCTATGCTGGCTTTATCCTGGTATACTCCTATCGAGCTGTCTATGCTGGGCAGAGGCTCGTATTCCGGCAACAAGAGTTCAAATAGAAAGTCGAAATCTTGATCCCTTCTATACTTTATGCCTCTTGAAGACAAGAATTCTACGACCTTCTCAATTTTCTCGGGGCCGGTTGCACGTAGCCAAACATGTCTACGCATAAATGAGACAGCAACATTTTCAGCCCGGCTACAGCCAAAGTATTCAACAAGGCGTCTAGACAACAGTGGGGGAATAGAGTATTTATACGATACTTTTTCGACGCAAGGAAGACTTATCATTTCCTCTTTCTTTTTCTCAAGGAAATCATAAGAAATATACCTGAGGAGTGTATTGCTGAGAAGTCCACCTCTCAATGCCTCTATTCTCTTCTCGAAGTGGGGGTAGCGATTAACAAGGGAGACGGCAACCATGAAAGAGCTTTTGCGGCGGAGAGGAAGAGTATGTTTGCCTATTCTCTCTAAGACATAGATGGATAGCCCGACATCCAGCAATGCTATTCTGGACAGATAAAAAACTGTCCTGGACTCCTGTGAAGACAAATTAAATTCTTCACGTACCTCGTTGAAAACATGTTCTAGAGATGCCCTCCACCTCGATATTTTCTCGAGTACAAGTGCACTTGCACGGAAAGTTCTAGGGCTCAAACCCTCGATAATCTCTTCTCTATCTTCTTTCTTGGACATGGCTAAGGTAGCATCCTCTGCAGTCCGAGCGAAAGCATGAAGCTACTATAGTAAGCGCCAAATACGCATATGAATGCTCTGTCCTTTGGTAGTCCCCTGAAGACTGAAAGGGTGGCTGTTAGCAAGCCCATAGCAGAAATTTGTATAATCCTGAAGAGTATGTTCAGAATAAAAACGTCCAATGGCAACAATGATTCCAGCAGGTTAAAGAGGGACAGGGGCAGTGTGGCTACAAAAACTGCCGCTATGTATTCTAGACTCCACTTGGTGTGTCCACCAAGGATGCGTTGGGCAAGCTCGATTACCCCGACAAGCATGGCGACTCCGATGAGATATATGGCTATGCCTAGCAGTTGCATCGAAGCTGGTAGAAAAAGCTGGTCGAGCATGAATATTGCACGATATGTTGCCACAGACGAAACGAGGCCTCCCAGAAAAGCCGCAACCAGCACTATGAGGCTTAGGGTTTTTTCATTATAGAGAACGGCAACTATGTTTTCGGGAACGAGAACGGGTAAAACATATTTCTCAATGTAGGCAAGGAAACCCTTCTTTTCCATTAGCATTGAGCGGACACGTGCATCCTCGTCGATCATAAACCTGTACAGTTTTAGCCCCTTCTCAGTCAACATGTATTTGCGTTTCTCGTTTTTAGTAACGAAGCCCGCCATGCCGTCCAGGTTGTAATAAAGGTTGCCAGTGCTGGTTTTTAGCTCTGTCTTTAGCTCGGTAAAAGATACCTCGCCCCTTTCACCTAGAATCCTGAGTATTGACCTTTTAACTGGGTTGCTAAGTATCTCGAATACTACTTCTTGGCCAATGTTCTGTGAAGCTTCCTCATTGCTCATAATATGCTTGGTGATAACCATGACCTGTGATATAATTATGTTTCGTGTAGTGTAAGATAGAGCACGAAGGTTAATAAATACCTGGTCTGCAACATTTAACTAGAGCAATGGATGTCTGAGCCATCTGTCGCAGTTGTCCTCAGAGTCACTGATGAAAACTACTCTGAGAGCAAAGTGCAACTCCTCCGGGAGTTAGCTAAAAACAGTATAGCTGTTCAGCTACACACAGACTGGCCCATAATTGAATCTCTTGGCGTGGGAGACATATTAGACCCACTCCTCGACGAGGGCATAGAAGTAATGTCGGTAAACGTTCCAATGAACGGCTCTATAGACTCCTTTACGTTAGAAAAACTTGTGATGATTGCCGAAGAGTCTGCAGGAAAAACTGTGATCTTTCGCGAACCCCTCAACCACACCTACCAAGATCTAAAAAGAATCGTTGACATGTGTATCACTTATAAGGTCAGAGCACTGTTAGAGCCACAATCAAAAAGACAGGCCATGAGACAATACAGTTATATCAAGAGGCTCATCGGCGGCGCCCTCGGTTTCTCACACGTAGAGGAACACTATGCCACCACTGAGGAAATGCTGGAATCAGCCCTAAGATTCCTCGGACTAACACACAATATCACCATAACGAATTACGATGAACAGAATGCACCAGCATCCCTCCTGACACCAAAACGCTACAACAATCCACTTCTAATAAGGACACTTCTAGAGAAAGGATTCGACGGCTCGATAACAGTCCAATACAACCCAGACCTTGTCGATACCCCAACCCTTCTAAAAGAAGTTCTCGCTCTAAAAGAATTTATAAAAAACACCTATGAAAGAATACAGATCTAATCCACGCATAAAAACGAAGAAAAACAAATAGCCTTAGAGCAACACGCAGGAATTGTTTACTAAGTACCGGATTCTTTAGTATCGTTTTCTGGGAAAATTTCTAGGGGTGTGTACGTTGTGCGGCCACATTTCCTGCAGAGATAAAGCGGCGGTGTTAGCCCCGCGACTCCCAGCAAAACCAGGTCTGCACTACCGCAGAAGGGACAAACCAGGATGCCCCTCTTCTGTGACACCTCTATTTTTATGTCTTCTTCTCTATCATCCTCGTTACTAGGTGTTTCTCTCTCCCCCATACCTTAAACCTCGTCTTTCATAGGCTACACATATAAAGGGTTTTTCTACAGGTATAAGCTGAAAACTGATGTCGACAAATACCAACAGCCTAAAAACCCAAGAACCTGTGTCGTATTGGAAACTCAGAGGTCTACTTATAGTTGCTTCACTTGTCATTTTCATTGTATCGTACCAAGTCGGATTCAACGCGAATCTTTCGCCGTCAGAAGCCAACAGTCTAATACAAGACAACACGTCCTACCTTTCAACCCTTAAGAGTCTCCCTAGCCTGGACTCTAAAGTGCTTCGCATCTTTTTAGACGAATACTCAGTTGTCCTGGCATGTAATACGCCCTTCCTAGGGCCTGCTCTCTCCATTTACCTTGCCTATGCTTCTGGAACGCTGGACAAAGCATATATGATTTCGGGAAATGTTTCTAGCTTCCAGGTAGATATCCCATCCTACGTTAATTATATCGAGTCGTTCACGTTAATACTTGCCACAGCTGAGGGATTATTGCTTTCCTATATTTACGCTAGGAAGAAAAAAATTAACTATAGCGAAACAATTTCAATACTACTTCTCCAGGCATCACTAATCTTCCTAGTAGCCTCTATTGTCGCCACGCTAATTTAGGTCTTTCATGGCACGCGGTTTATGTTTTCTTGAAGGCCTCAAGAAATACACTGGATTAATTATAAAATTTAAAATAGTGAAACCGTATTAATTACCCTGAATAAAAATGATTGAAGGATTAAACATCAAGACACTGGACGATGTGAATGTTTCTAACAAAACTGTCGGCGTACGTGTAGACTTCAACTCGCCAATTGATCCAGCTACGAAAAAGATCCTTGACGACACAAGGATACGTGCACACGCGGAAACAACACTAAAGGAGCTAGTCGAGAAAAAAGCAAAAGTGGTGGTTATATCTCACCAGGGAAGAAAAGGTGACCCAGACTTTGCGAGCCTAAGCGAACATGCCAGCATACTTGCCAAGTTCTTACCGGCAAAGGTAAAATTCGTAGACTCAATATTCGACGAGAAAGCAATAAACGAGATTAAGGGTCTAAAGCCAGGAGAAGTCCTCGTCCTCGAAAATGTAAGAATGTGGGACGGAGAAACGAAGAGCGCCTCTCCCGAGGATCATGCAAAAACACCGCTGGTACAGAGCCTGGCCCCACTATTTGACGTCTACGTTGTAGACGCTTTTTCAGCTGCACACAGGCCACACGCCTCCCTAGTCGGATTCGCGCCCGTCGTAAAACACTTCGTTGCCGGAAGGGTCATGGAAAGAGAACTGAGGGCACTCTACAAGGTAAGGAACAACCCTGAAAGACCATGCATATACGTTATAGGAGGCGCGAAGGCAGAAGACACGGCAGAAATAATTTCAAATGTTCTCGGAAACAATATTGCCGACAAGATCCTGACAGGCGGACTAGCAGCAAACCTGTTGCTCCACGCGGCCGGCAAAAACATTGGAGAACTAAACGTCAAGATACTAGAAGAGAAAGGCTTCTTAGAGCTGGAGCCCGAGCTACAGAAGCTTCTCAAACAGTACCCCGGAAGAATAGTATTACCAATAGATCTCGCAGTCGAGTCCGACGGGAAGAGGGTTGACGTTCCAGTTGACAATGTTCCCAATCTACCAATAAAAGACATAGGAGTGAAGACAGCACAGGAATATTCTAAGATCATAAAGGAGTCTAGGACAGTCGTAATGAACGGGCCGATGGGAATCTTCGAGGATGAAAAGTTTAGCCTTGGAACAAAACTGGTTTTCGAGGCCATGGCGGCGTCAAAAGCCTTTACACTCATTGGTGGTGGTCACACAATTGCAAGTGCATCAAAGCTCGGATACTTGGACAAGATTTCACACGTGAGTACTGGTGGCGGAGCCCTTATCGAGTACCTCATAAAGGGAACACTACCCGTGATCGAAGTCCTAAAGCAATACTCGAAATAAATGCACAAACCTTAAAATCAACCTTTTTTCTATTATTTTTCGAGAAATCATGAATAGACAGGAATGGGTCTTCTCCACAAAAGAGCCGATACCAAAAGGCTCCATTTTCATTGTCGGGCTTCCAGACGTTGGTCTCGTAGGTCCAATATCTACGTCCCACCTCGTCAAGCAGTGGGACTTACACGAAATAGGCTACCTAGACTCCGAAATGATTGCGCCCGTCATACTATACCACGAAGAAAAACCACTATTGCCAGTCAGGCTTTACGGCGGTTACAAGAAAAACGACTACATTGTGGTTCTACACTCAGACATAGCTATACCACCCGAGGCTATAAGTAGCCTGGCAACCACGCTAATCGACACGGCGAAAACAAACATGGCAAGCAAAGTAATCTTGCTTGGAGGAATCGCCGTTCCAAACAGGCTAAACATAGACACCCCGAAAACCTACGCCGCAACAATAGACTCAGAGTCTCTTAGCGCCGCAAAGAATGCAGGCATAGAGGCCCTAAAAGAGGGCTTCATCGCCGGCATATACGCCCAGCTCCTAAAAGAGGGCCTAAAGAAAAACTACAGCGTAATAGCCCTGCTTGCTGAGTGCTTCCTAAACTACCCAGACCCAGGAGCATCTGCCTCGGCCCTACAAGCCCTATCAAAGCTTACTGGTCACGACGTGGACGTAAAAGCTCTTCTCGAACAAGAGGAAGAAATAAGGGTAAAAATGCGCGAAATGATGAAAAGAACAATGGAGACAATGCAGAAAGCCGGAAAAGAATACGAGTACACCATTCCAGCTCTCTATGTGTAGGGGTGACCTAAATGGAGGAATGGATCAGGAACGAAATCGAACAATTCTTTAAAGAAATAAGAAAAATGCGCGAAGAAATGGCAAAACTGGAACAAGAGTTCTTCAAGCCTACCCCCATAGAAGAAAAGCTCCAAGTCCCACTCTACGAGGTCAAGAGGTACTCAGACAAGCTAGTGGTCTGTGCTGACCTCGCAGGGGTTAAACGCAAGGAAGACATAAACGTCACAGTGGAAGGCGGCACGCTCAAAATAGAGGCAATACTACACAGACCAATAAGCTTCGAAGGCTTTACACTACTACGTGAACCAATAACAAAATACAGGCTGGAAGTACCCATACCAGACAATGCAGACACAGACAACATAAAAGCATCCTTCAAGAAAGGCATCCTAGAAGTAGAAATACCGCTCAAAATACGCCGAGTAAAGGTCAACGTAGAATAAGTCTATTTAATGTTCCTCAGCTTCTCGATTAGGGCGTCTATACCTTCGATCCTTGAGACGGCTAAAGGTATATTTTCTCTCTTAGCTATCTCTAGCCCCAGCTCGTCAACCTTCTTGACACCATGAAGAACAACTAAGGCAGGTCTGAGTCCTCCCATACCCGCCTGCATCGACTTGACTGCCACAAGCGGGCTCCGGCCATAAGCCACCCTTGTGAAAATAGCGGCTCTCTGAGTGGTTGCCCCGTAAAGCTTGATGTAGTCATAGCTAGGCACGTCTAACACAAGCTTTACACTGTCTACCACGGTGTATCCAAGCAAAGGTGTCGCAGAGAATGCATGGCCAACGATTAGATCAGCTTCTATGGCTTCGCAAAACCTTGCGATAGAGATGGGGATGCTGAATTCTCTCATGTCGAGAACAGCTTCGCGCAGAAGATCTGAGCCGAGAAGTATACGTCTAAGGCCACTTAGGACTATTCCTCCTCTTTCCATGTCTTTGAGTACTAGGCTTTTAACAAATTTTCTAATGAACCTAGCTCCGGGAGACTTTCTCCTCCCTGACTCATAGTCACTGATTACAGAGGCGGAGACCCCCATGATCTGTGCTAGCTCAACTTGGGTAAGGTTGAATTTTTCCCTCCATTTTTTCATCTCGGCGCCGGGATTATCAGACATTATGATTTCTCCGGCTATTTTTGAAAATATTTCTCTGATAGCTGGATCAGACATCAAATTTTCTTCAGCCATTTTTATCACGTAAATATTTTCGTCAATTGCTATATAAATTTTTCACAGGCGTCGAAATATGGAGTTCAAGCTTTTGAGAGTATACCGTCGACGGCTATGTATACCCCTATCGCCGAGAAAGGTATAACTATAAACGTTAGAATCAGTACAAGGAGGCCGGGAGAAAGCCCAAAAACAGTTCCGCCTAACAGATCCATAATCATCAGCATAGTGACAAACATCAGGGGTCCCGCCACCATTAGAGTGGTATATACTTCGGCGATCATGGATATAGAGTTAGTTATGTTTCGCAGTTTCTGTGTCTTGTCGGATAAGAGAACAGAGGAGTAGTGGGAAAGATAGCTTTTGAGGTTTCCACTGGTGATATAGGTTTCTCGTAACCCGAGCCACAGGGTGGTAAGCATCCTGCTGGGCGATCGCAGAGCTGCTCTCGATAGTGCAGTTAATGTGTCAAGGCCATAGACTTTTATGTCTCTGAGTATGAGAAGGATTTCTCTCTTTATCTGCGTGTTGGTCTCGTAGAGGCCTTCTCTTTCCAGAAGACGTTCGAGGCTCATTCCCGAGGATGAAAGGGCGCCCATGTATGACACAGTGAAGGGAAGGTCTCTTTCTATTTCCACTCGTCGAGAGTATCCCCTGTAAACCGGGTAATATAATAAGAGAAATAGCACTACAAGTGTAAATATAAGGGACAAGATAATGGATGCAATTATTGAGATAGGTATTGAGTACCTCAGCACAACGGTGTGGAGAAAGAAACTTAAGAAAAAAGACAGCGTAGCTACCACGGAGAGAGTAATTTTCAGGTATTTCATGTAAAGAGGGAAAGGTGTCGACAAGCCCGACTTGAAATAGTAGGACTCTAAAGCGTCTATAAGTGGCTTTAGGTAGCTTTCTAGGGGTCTTGTCTTATTGTTCATCACTGAGGCACTAAGAATAGTGTCTTTTTGGGACTTTTATGCTTTATTTTCTCTTTTCACGGTGCGGGTTCGTGGATTCTTCCTCTGCTTATAATTTTTGTCGCTTTTATCTCTGCGAATTCTTTCTTTGTTTCTGGGGGCCTCGTGACATTTAGGATTACGAGGGATGGATGTTTCTTTGCTGGTCGATAATATAGCTCTAGTGCTTGCTCGAAGCTAAGCTTTTCGTGTATAGTATGTTTGCATATAGCTAGTTTCTCTGGGCATCCACGGTTGACAGCCGCGTAAATTCCAAGCCATGGGTTAATTGGTTCTACCGGGGAATCTGATGAGCCCATAAGGGTCGCGCCTCTCTCTATGAGGGTCTTGAAGGGGTAAACCCACTTGGTTCTCTCTCCGAGTCTTTCCTCTATCCACGTGTCGCTGAGGATAAAGTGTGGCTGTACAGCGATTTCTGGCTTCAATTTCGATACATAGTCTAACAGGTCTGGCGGAACCAATGAGCCGTGCTCGATTCTCACGGCGCCCTTGGGTAGCCTTTCTACTGTTTTAAGCACCTCTAGAACAGCTCGGTCCCCAATTGCATGTATAGCGGTCTGCCAGCCCTTTTCGTAGGCTTTCACGGCTACTCTGTATATTTCTTCGCTGTTTAGCCTGAGTATCCCCCTTGAGGGAGAGTCGTTGTAGTCTTCTCGCAGAGCAGCTGTTCTTCCTCCAAAGCTTCCATCGGCGAAGATTTTTACTCCTTTGACTAGATCTCTGAAACTTCCCAAATCGGCTTCCATAAGGGATGAATCGACATAGGCAAAATAGTCTATTGTCGGTGTGTCAGGTTGCCATAGTACTTCTTTTATCAGCTTGAGTTCTTCAAGTTCGACCGACATAGAGTAGAGCCCGGTTACACCTAGCGAAAAATATTCCTTGAGAACGTCCTTTATCCACTCCTTTACGAGTCCAGTTGGAGGTGGGGGAAGCCTCGACATTGTTGACTCTACAGCTTCCTCAAAGATCAAACCTGTGGGCCTGCCGTCCTCTTTTTGAAACAAGTTGCTGGGGAGCTCGTTTGCATGCGAGAGATACCCTAGCTTTTCCATAGCCCTTGTATTCAGAACGGCTACATGTCCACATATCCGGACTAGTACTACTGGATTCTCTGGCGAAGCCTCGTCTAGGTCAAAACGTGTTGGATACCTTTTTTCCCTAAATTTTTCTTGGTCCCATCCCCTTCCAATGACCCAGGCTCCTGGCGGCACTTTCGATGTAGCCTCTTTTACTTTCTCCTTAAGTTCCTCTATCGACTCTACTTCTCTCAGATCCAGCCTACCGAAGCTTAGTGCGGTGGAATAGAGATGCATATGTGCATCGACGAGCCCTGGGATAACGATTCTTCCTTCGGCGTCAATCAGTTTGGCAGGTTTTCTGCTTAAGATTCTGTTTGAGCTACCAGTTTCTATTATTCCTTTTTCAAAGGAGAACAACAAGGCATCGGCGTCAATCTGCCACGGGATATTGGCATTTACAATGGCTATTTCCATTAGGAAATCTAACTACTCTCCCTTTATTTTAATGTTTTCAGCCGAATGTAGGTGCCAAATATAACCGCATGCTCAGGTGGACAAAACATATAGACCTTTGCGTGTTAGTTCTACTTGGCCTTGTCGTATCTGTATGTAGCCGTAAAGGATGAGTCTTCTCGTGGTGTCCAGCGCTTTTTGGGGAAGCATTTCGCGTGCTATGTCGAGAAAGCTTCTGTAGCTCATCACGTGTCCCGTGGACTCGAGCTCTTGCAAGATTTCGCTTACAACGTTATCGTTTCCCGGGAACACCGTGCTAAGCATGTTTGGCGGTTTTCGAGGCTCGGGGAGCCTATAATTATACATGTCTGTTTGATAAACTTCTTCGTGTTCTAGGTTTGCATCTATGGTTGTGAGTATAGGAGCCCTAATTGCTTTAGGGAATTTTTCGGCCGTGGCTATCTTGTAGCCCTTGAGGCCTTTGAGCTGTAGTTTGTTCCACTGATCAATGTATGGTGGATTGAGTAGTATAATTTCACGTGTCCCCGTGGCTATCAGCGTGTGGATTAGGCTGGATAGGAATTCGGGGTCTAAGCTCTCTGCCTCTATGCATACTTTTTCTTTTCCCAGGGCGGCGAGGGCTGAGACGTTTGGCGCGAAAGGCAAGAGACAGGCACAGTTACTTTTTAGAGGAGTCTCGTCTGTGAATGTAGCTAGGTACAAAATTCCCTCCCAGTTTGTGGGAGACACGCCAGCGGCCTTTACCGGGTTGTTAGGCCCCTCAGAGGTCTTTAAAAGCAAAGTAAGCTCGTGGGGGGAAGATAGGTATCGATCCTTGTAGAGTGCCTGGGCTAGGAGATATTCTGGCGAAAATATGCTTGGCCTCGAGTCGCATGTCCTAGTGATCCTAAAGGCATCTTGTTCGCAGTGAGATTCTCCGTAGTGTATTTCTATCCTTGTTTCGGGGTTTTGCACTCTCGATACCTCGCAGTTGGTAACCCGAGTTATACGTGATACTTGGTTGTGTCTTCTGGCTTTGTCTGGGGTGGTTGGGGAACAGGTATTGATGGCGGGATGCCTAGTTCTCTTAGGAGCAACATGGTTTCGAAGAAGATATTTGAGGTAAGCATCTGTAGGAGCTGTGGGTCTGTTTTACCGGTTTTAAGTTTTTCATGGAGATCCTGTAGCTCTCTTGGAGGAGCAGATATAGAAACCTTGCCTTTAAGCGAGACTGTGAAGAATGCGGGCAGGCTTGATACATTTGCAAGAAACTCTGCTACTAATTCATCGCCACTTATACTCGTTGAGACGGGGAAGGTAACCTGGATATTAACGTTTAGCTGTGCCTCAGCTTGCTCTGAAAGTTTTTCTGCATGGATATATGTATAGGTAAGCGAGATCTTCACAACAATTTTAATATGTTGAGAGATTAAAATATTGTGGCAAAAAATATTATTGAAGGTACGCCGGGCGAAGTAAAGCTTCTAATGGGTAACGAAGCCATTGCCCGTGGCGCCTTGGAGGCTGGCGTGTCGATAGCTACTGCTTATCCGGGGACACCGTCAACAGAGATCATTGAAACATTGGCAGAAGTGGGGAACAAATACGGCGTATACGTTGAGTGGAGCACAAACGAAAAAGTTGCACTCGAAATGGCTATTGGAGCCTCTATGATGGGCCTCAGAGCACTGACGGCAATGAAGCACGTAGGCGTGAACGTAGCTTCAGACCCCTTGATGAGCCTAGGGTACACAGGTGTCGTCGGTGGGCTAGTAATCGTAACCGCTGATGACCCAAATGCACATTCAAGCCAAAACGAGCAGGACAATAGGATTTATGGGATCCACTCTTATATACCAGTCTTTGAGCCATATTCGCCGCAAGAAGCAAAGGACATGACAAAAGACCTCTTCGACTTGTCTGAGAAATATGCCATCGCCGTATTCCTGAGGTCAACTACTAGGCTTTCCCATAGCAGGGGAGAAGTAAAGCTGGGCGAGGTTCAAAATCTTGGAAGGAAACCAGTTTTCCATAGGGATCCTGAGAGGTGGGCCCTACTTCCTCCCTATAACTTGGCTAAGCACCGGGAGATCCTAGGCAAGCTTGAGAGACTAGAAGCAGACCTTGCTGGCTTCAAGTATAACTGGGTAGAAGAAGGGTCAAGCGACTTCGCAGTGATCGCTAGCGGTGTTAGCTATGCATACGTAAAGGAAGCAGTTGAGAAACTAGGAGTCAAACCGACTATCTTTAAACTGTCGAGCACTTTTCCTGTGCCTAGAAAGTTTGCCTTAGAGGCTTTGAAATATGGGAAGGTTCTTGTTGTAGAAGAGCTAGAACCTATAGTTGAAAACCAGCTCAAGGTCATCGCTTATGAAGAGGGGCTAAAAACACAGATATTTGGAAAGAACCTGATACCGCGCGTTGGCGAGCTTAACACTTCTATTGTTGCCTCCGCAATAAGCAAGCTGGCAGGTATATCTTATTCTCCACCAAATGCTCCAAAGGTTAATTTAGAGCTCCCCTCCAGGCCCCCAGTTCTATGTGCGGGCTGTGGACACAGGTCAACCTATTACGCGGTAAAGCTGGCTGCTATGCGGGCACGCGTAAAACCTGTCTATGCAAACGATATTGGATGCTACACGCTGGGCTTCTATCCGCCCTTCAACATGGCAGACTTCACTTGGAGCATGGGATCTGCTATAGGTATAGGCATGGGAATAGCAAAGTTCAGCGAGGAGCCTGTGATAGCATTCATAGGAGACTCTACTTTTTACCATGCTGGTATTCCCGGCCTGATAAATGCAGTCTACAACGGTATACCTCTTCTAGTAATAGTTATGGACAACGGCATCACGGCTATGACTGGGCATCAGCCCCATCCTGGCTCTGGCTATGGCCCAACTGGCGAGACAAGGCCAGTAATAAGAATCGAGGACATTGCTAAAGCAGTAGGCGTAGAATTTGTAGAAGTAGTGGATGCATACGACGTAGAAGCCGTGAGAAGCACTACTGAGAAAGCCTTGAAATTTATAAAGGAGAAAAAGAAGCCTGCAGTAATTGTTTCCCGTAGACCGTGTGCATTAATGGAGCTCAGGAGAAAGAGGGTTCAAAACGAGGAAATAGTTCCCTACTACATAGACCAAGAAAAATGTATAAAGTGTGGAATATGTGTGGACAAGTTCTCTTGTCCAGCCATTGTTCGAGAAGGAGACAGGATCGTTATTATCCCTGAACTATGTGTGGGATGCGGGGTGTGCGCACAAATCTGTCCAGCAAAGGCGATAAAGCCCGTAAAGGGTATTAAAGGGTGAAAAGCTATGGGTATAAGGTCTATTGTTGTTACGGGGATTGGTGGGCAGGGGCAGATAACAATAGGGACGATTCTTGGGCAAGCCCTCCTCAGAAAGGGCTACAACGTAAGAGTAGGCGAGGTACATGGTTTGAGCCAGAGAGGCGGCTCAGTTGTAGTCTTTGTTAAATACGGGAAAGGGGTTCCATCATCCATCGTCACAGCCGGTGAGGCGGACGCCTTGATAGGGCTAGAGATGATTGAGAGCCTGCGAAGGGTTCCCCTTGTATCTCGGGATGGGCTACTAATAGTTAACGAGTTTTTCCTGCCACCACCTGCTAGTAAGCCACTTAGCAGAAAGGATGTTGAAGATGCCTTGAAAAGCATTGGAACAAAGACTGTTTTCATTAATGCAAACGAGCTGGCACTCAAAGCAGGCTCCCAGATAGCTTCGAACATAGTGATGGTGGGGGCCCTTGTAGGATCCGGGAAGGTAGATCTTACACTTGAAGATGTTTCAAATGTTCTCAGTGAGCGCTTCAAGGGCAAAACCTTGGAGATCAATATGAATGCATTGAGGATGGGATACGAATACGTCACTAGTCAAGGAGGACTTTAGATAAAAGTTTAAACACTAGGCTTGGCTTTTCAAATAAATATTTAAAACCAATTTCTCTTATTAAGAATGCCTGTCTATCCATGGAGCCTATCCTACTAATTAATTCTTCTCCATGCATCTCTTTTACTGTCCTGAAAATCTCGTCGAGCTCGGGGTCGCTTAAATTATTTAGGACTTTCCTCAGGGCAAATTGTAGAGTTGTCTCATGGCCTAGTGTTGCCCTGACATTTTTCTCATATAAGGTTGGATCATTTCTTATGAGAGCACTCGCAAGTAGTCTGGCAGCAATAGAGAGGTAGACAAGTCCTCCCCCAGTCGTGGGTTTGGTTTGACCTGCCGAGTCACCTATATAGAGCAAATCGCCGCGTAAAAGGTGTTTTACTAATCCACCCGTATACACTGTGCCGCCATAGGTCTTAATGACATGTAGAGGAGTTATCCCTATTCTTTCAAGCGTCTTTAGGACATACTTCATTCTAACTAGTGTTTTCCCCTTGGTTGCGACACCCACCTTGTATGTTTCGTCTCCAAGCGGGATAGCCCATGCAAAGAGTCCGTTGGAAAATTTCTCTCCCATGAATATAAGAACATGAGTTGTTATGCCTATGCTGTCTTTTACCTTTATATCATATTGGAGTGCAGGCAAAAGATGTTTTTTCTTATCTTCGTCTAAGTACTTTGTTCCTCCAGCGACAATGCCAAAGTTATTTTTACTTCTAACAAGTTTAGAAAAATCAGCAATGTTTACATGACTACCAAGCTTGACGTGAGCACCTAGCGATAAAACTTCTTCGTAAAGCCTTTCTTCAAGCCTCTCCCTGTCAACAACCACAGCGACAGTTTCTGGCCTCCCTACAATCAGCTTTTTCCCCGAAGGAGAAAAGAAAATAGCCCCCCTAAAAGTATTAATAATTAAGTTTTCGTCTATAATGCCGATATCTTTTCTCAAGCCTTCAAGGCTAACGAGACCGGTACAATGGATGGGTCGCCCAATTTTTTCATGCTCCTCGTAGACATAGACATCGCCACTATGACCTTTAAGGAGAAATCTAGCCACTTGTAATCCTGCTGGTCCAGCACCAAGGATGTGAATGTCTCTCTGCATATTACTCATTGTAGGCGCCTATAAAATGTCAAAATGGGTTGATGCTGTGTTTTTCCTTGGAGATCTGCCTTGCCAGGTAATATACGTAGTTCATCCAGCCTGGACTGTTTGCCGAAAGATGCTGTATAAAGAATGTGCCCTCTGCATCGAGCTTAGAAGCCAGCAATCCTATCAATTCGGTCACGCTTTTCCCGTTATATGTTTTCTTGAGGGCCTCCAGTTCGTTTAGAACCTCCGAACCCTGGCGCAGTACAATGTTGTGGACAAGGAGCCAGCTCTCTGAGAACAGCTTGAATAATCTTCTTGCCTCGTCGCTCCCGCCCTCAGTTATTTTGATAATGTTTTTCTCGGTTCCCCTATAGTTCTGTTTGAGTCTATAAGCGAGCTTCTTTTCTATAAGTTCTCCTAGCTTGTTTTCAATTATGGCTGAGTAGGGGAGAAAGAAGGATGGCGAAAGTTCTACTTCGGCATAAGGATAAATGGTCAATATGAAATGTACGACTTCCTCACCATAGATCGGTGTTCTGCCGTCAAGATAGAGCAACAAAAGTATATAGTCTTCAAGCCTTGGCTCGTAGACCTTTCCAAGCCTGAAATTCTCAAGCACCCCTTTTTTCCATGTATGCCCTCCTGTTGCTGGCTCCGAATCAATTGCCATATGAGTTACACTTCTTCTATACCTTTACCGCGATGTATAAATCTTTTAACTATTTTAGCTATCAGCCAAATCATAGTAAAGACGAAGATAAGTCCCACAGCCAGTGAAAGAATTTTTCCAGTAATCGTGAATCCATATATCTTGGCTACTTCGTCGATTTGTACTACTTTGAAAGTGTCTTGGCTGACCTCTAGTTTCTGTGGAAGGGCTTGTTCAACAATCAATGTATAGTTTCCCGCTGGAACAAAACCGAAATCTACTCTGCCCATTTCATCAGTCAACCTCGATTTTGAAAAGTCTCTTCCCTCAAGAAGTACCTGAATATTTTTAACCGGCTGGTCGAGTAAATTTCTCACGAGAACTTGTAGCTTGTAGGCTTGAATGGATAAAACCTTGTCTGCCGAAGAAAGGTCTATAGACACATCATATGTTGCCAGCAAAGTACCATTCCAGAGAACATCCAACTTATAGTTTCCCGGCGGCACCCCATGGTAAACAACAATACCGTCCATGCTACTGTTTGTTCTCATAGTTACGTATCCCCTCAGGATAGCTGTATAGTCTTTGAGGATCTCGCCCGTTCCCTGCCTAACAAATTGGAACCTCACCGTGGAAGTATTTGTCCGCACATCCATGCTCTGGTCAGAAAAAACATCTACTTTGCCTTTACCTATAGCTACAGAGCTCAAATAAGCAACTATATCATAGCTTCCCTTTGGCAGAGGACAGACCACTGCCTTGCCACTAGGCGTAAACCCCCTGTAAACTGGTATTCCGCGTGAGTATATTATGAAAGATGTATTATTCACGGGATACCCCATAAGGTCCAGGAATCTTATTTCCAGCGAGTAGATTGGTGGTTGCACAAGTAAGCTTGGGGGAGGCGAATAAATTATTAGGTCGCCTATAGAGATTCCTCCTGAAAAGAACCTAACGGTCAGGGTGGTGTTTTCACCTAGATATACCGTGTTCTCATTCACGTAGCCGTCTTGAGGAGGTATAATTTTGAATGTATAGTCCTTGATGTTGCAGAGTGTGTCGGGTAGAGCAACAGCCACATTGACGGAGTATCGACCCAAGCTCTCAGAAGCTGAAAGTCCCGGAGGAAAATATAGAGCGACATGGGGAGGATTAGCAAGAATAAAGTTTCCTCCTTTACTTTTATAGCTTGGATAATTTACATATATAGCTCTAAAATCATATGGTGGAAAAGTCACACTTCCCTCTTTGCTGGGTAGAAAATAGAGGTACCAGAGCGTTCCACTGATAAAGTTTTGTCCAATCGTGACGTTTGTAAAAGGTATCAGTATATCTACAGCCACAAGCCTCTGGCTAAGAATGTCTATAATAGAAGCATTCAGAACAAAGAAAGGCTTGTTGAAAAGTGTCGCTAAATCGTTGCTAGAGCTTAGGAGTAGCTCAACGCGGTATCCCGCGGGCACGAATCCAGGTACAATGGGTATCGTCAGGTTTGTGCCTGCGGACAAGGGAGAAGCCGACTTTAATCCAATTATCCCATTCATGCTTGTTAGCTGCGTTCTTCTCTGGAAAGATACAGTTATTGTATGTGGCTTGCCATCTAGCTGAACTATATAGGAAAACCACAGAGTACCCGTTTTAATAGAGGGTCTGTAGGGAACACCATCTATAAAAACGGTCATGGGCTGGAGCCCTGAGGATGGGTCGGTTCTTACCACAATTACATTGGCAACTGTATTAAAGCTCAGTGTATAGTCGTTAACCAGCAGATACCTGCTTGTCCAGTTTCCATTTGAATACTCCAAGATCTCAGCGTAGAAGTTTTCCGCAATAGGCAGGGAGTAAATACTCCTCAACAATGCTAGACAAATCACGAGGCCAAGCACGAGATATATCCTCCGATAGCTAGACAACGAGTCCACCAATTGTCAAAATTTACAAACATGGATAAGAAAATAATGTTTATCGTGCAGTCAAGAAAACCTATAAGAACAGGTATATCATAGAATCATAGACACATTCATGACGCATTGGATAGAAGAAATCGTAGAAAAACTGGCCCCAAGGGCAGAGGGCAAAGAATTCTTCGTAGCTAATGGTGGCTTGTCCGTCTCTGGCCTACAACATGTGGGGCGTCTAAGGGGAGAAATAACAATAGTTGACACCGTTGTTAGGCTACTAAGGAAAAGAGGCATAAATGCACACCACAAGCTCACACTCTACACCGTCGATGCCTGGAAGGGCAAGGACACACAGCTCAGCCAGTTCAGAGATCCAGAAGAGGCAAAAACCTACAAAGGATGGCCTCTCTATATGGTTCCTGACCCCTACGGGTGCCACTCTAACTGGGTAGAGCATTACTGGGCTGACTTTGGAAACTATCTTGACCAGTTTTCAGAGAAAGTCGAGGTTGTCACTACGAAGGATCTATATGAAAAAGACGAGAGAATGAAACGCTTTGTACTGCTATCTGTCACAGAGCTACGTGAAAAAGTTGTTTCAACGATAAACAAGTATAGGGGTGAAAAGAAGCTCCACAAAGACTATATTCCTTTCCAGCCCATATGTGAAAAATGCGGACGCGTAGACGCAACTGAGGCAATCGAGGTTGACCCAGTCAATTACCGCGTAAAATATGTATGCAAAAACTGTGGACACGAGGGGTGGCAGAGCCTAACAAAGGGCAAACTTAACTGGAGAGTTGAATGGGTTGGGGTTTGGTACGCCCTAAACGTGGACTTCGAGCCCTACGGCAAGGACCATGCAACCCCTGGCGGCTCGCGGGACAGTTGCAACGAGCTAGCAGAAAAAGTCTATGGATTCAAGCCACCAGAAGGGCTTGCCTATGAGTGGGTTGGATACAGAAGGCAGGGCAAGGACCTAGGAGACATGGGTTCGAGTGACTTTATCGGTTTCTCGCCGAAACAATGGCTAGAAGTCGCAGAAGGAGAAGTTCTAAGACTTATCTACCTATCTGCGCCCCCTATGAGACGGGTCGTCTTGAGCCTTGAAGAGGTTCCCAGCTATTATGACGAATACGACAAAGCCGAAAGGGTTTACTACGGCGTCGAAGAGGGAGACCCATTACTTGCAAAGAGCTACACTCTCTCTGCATTAAAGCCTCTACCAGAAAAAATGCCCTTCCAGCTCCGCTACATTAATGCCATGATACTTTCCCAAGTCTTGCCTAGCAAGGGCGAAGACCTCAACGAGGTTATAGCGAGGCTCAGAGAAACAAAGCAACTAAAACAAGATCTAACCGACTACGATATACACAGGATCAAAACAAGAATAACGTTGGCAAAGAAATGGCTACAGCTTTATGCCCCAGCCCAGTTCAGGATAACAATAGTAGAAACACCACCAGTCAAAGAGATCTCAAAACTCCTCGGTGACGGGGTACGAGAGCTTTTAATCGAACTAAGAGAACAACTCTACAGACTACAGGAGTGGAACGAAGAAGAAATAAAGAAAACAATGATGAACATCAAAAAAACGCCCCAACAAGAGAAACAGTTCTTCAAGGCTCTATACCTAGCGTTCTTCGGCAAGGAATATGGGCCACGCCTGGCCCCATACCTAGCAATGCTTAATAAAGACTTCGTAATTCAACGCCTAGCAGAAGTTACAAACTCGGCTAAAGGTGAACAGGATGGCTGACTATATGGGTGAAAAAACAAAACCCAGCAAAACTCTTCTCATAGTTACCTTCATACCCATAATCCTAAACGTCCTTGTATTTATAGTGACCGACGGATTCAATGTACATCCACACCTCACCTCTCCATTCATATACCTCATAGGATCCTTCGTTATGCTCGTCATAGCGACATTCGTCGCATTTATCGGATACACGATGGCTAAAGACGAAGAGCCAGAATGGGGGAGCAAGCTTCAATTCAAAATAATACAAGCTTTAAACCTTCTGTGGGTACTTCTCTCAATAGTCTTTGCTCTCATGCTCGTCTTTGTATACTTGCTACGCGTGGCTTAAGGAGATCTTTCTTCGAATTTTAAATCTTTAATCTATCTTCACATCTCTTGAGTTGTTCCTTGAGGCTCACATTCTCCCTCTCCAGCGCTGCAACCCTGTTCTGGAGCTCTTCTAGCCTCTTCAGCTTCTCTTCAAGCTGTTTTTCACGCTCGTTTAGCTGGGCTTCTCGAGCCTCCAACCTTTCCCTAAGCTCGACAAGCGCGCTTTCCTTAGTGGCCAGCATTCTCTGATAGCCCACGAGTTCCCTTTCTTTCTCTAGTAGCCTCTTTTCCCAGCTTGCTAGTTCTTCTCTCTCCTTCAATAGTCTTTCTCGTACAGGCTCCAGCTCTTCTTTCAACATTCTTTCTTTTTCATCAATTTCGGCTTTTAGCTTCTGTAGATATGCTTCTTTTTCATTTATTTCTTTAATTAAGAGCTCGAGTTTTTCGGTTTTAGCTTCTCTTTGTGCAACTTCTTTCTCTCTTTCAGTCAATGCCTCCAACTTCTTCAAAAGCTCTTTTTCTTTTGTTGAAAGCTCGCTTTCCCAAGCCTTCAACTTTTGCTCCATTTCCTGCAAGGAAAGCTTTAACTTTCTGAGCTCTTCAGATTCTGTGGCAACCCTGCTGGCGAATGTTTTTAGTTCTGCCTCTCTTCGCTCAAGCTCTATAAACTTGGTACTTAGTTCTTGTTCTCGTTGCTTTAAATACTCAATATACTTTACTAAGTCGCCCACCTCAGGTATCCTTGAAACAGCCTTGTTAATATTTTCCAAGAGACCAGTAATCGTTTTCTCTCTTTCTAGCAAGGTTCTCTCTTGTTCCTGTAGCTTTTTGGCTTGTTCTTCCAGCATTATTTTTCTTTCTTCTAATTCCTTTATCTGGCGGGTCAGGGTTTCTGCCTTGGCTGACAGCTGTGAATACTCTTCAACCATCTTGGCATATTTCTCGGCTTGTTCTTGCAAAGTTTTAGTAATGTTTTCTACAGTTGAAATGTTAGTGCTAAGACCCTCAATAAGCTTTGCAATATTGTCTAGTGATTCACGCAGAAGGTTGTGAGTCTCGGCAACTTCTCCCAGGTTATCAAATATACCCTTTAGCCTTTCTATATCGATGCTAGTTATCAATTTTCTTGTCTCATCTAATTGCTCGATTATCGATTTCCCAAGTTCCTCGACTTGGCTCTGGGTCGCGTTTAGAGTTTTTCCAAGCTCTTCGACTTGGCTCTGTGTAGCGGTCTGCTGTACAAGTTCAAGAATCTTGCTTAGTGTTGTCTTTGCCTCTTCGAGACTGCTAAGCCACTTCTTTAGTTGCTCTATTGAGCTGCTTAGATTTTTCCCAAGTTCCTCGACTTGGCTCTGGGTAGCGGCGCGCTGTGCCAACTCGAGCACATCTGCAAGTGTTGCACGAAGTTCGTCGATTGAAGCTATCAGCTGGGTAAGGGAGCTTCTTATGTTTGTCCTTATTGGTTCCTGTAAGACTTCTGGAAGTGTCGAAATCTTTCGGTCAAGAGTTGAAAGAGACGTTCTGATTTCTTCTGTGAGTTCATCGATTGTTGTTCCTTTTTCCTCCTTCTTGCCCCTGAAAAACGACAACTATTCCACCCGAAATAAATAGTGTAGTTTACGGGTATTAATTTTAAACGCTTAAATAGTTGGGAAAAAGGTCACAAGATTTTTGATTTTTCACCATACGTGGAAAAATGCAAGCATTAACAATATATCACACAAAAAACTAAGATGACTTATGGGTGAAAGTGATAAATCCATAAGCGACGACATAGAAGTTGTTGAAATTGGAGAAGGAGACATAGCCGTCCTCCTTGCCGCCCTCAAAAGACTCAACAACGGCGTCTACGCTTTAAAAGTCACACTAGACTTTTTGACGAGCAGAATATCCACACTGCCCGACAGGGTCAAAGAAATGGAGGAAGCTTTAAAGACACATGAAGAGTTTTTCAACCAAGAGAGCAAGAAGTTTACGGAAAGCCTACAGAAACACGAAGAAAACATTAAAAAGGAAAATCAAGAGCTTCTCAGCAACCTGCGTCTGCAACTAGACTTATTTGTAGAGAAGCTCTCTAACCAGCTTCAGGCAATGCAAGATCTCATCACGACAGTAAACCAAGACGTCAATATGATCGTGTCAAAACTTAACGAGGTTGAGGTAATCTCTACAGACACATCTATGACCGTTAAAGGAGAAGTAAAAAGTCTTGGTGCACGAATCACGAACATAGAGCTTGCCCTCAATGAATTATCCCAAAAAGTTTCTAGGCTTGAGGAAACACAGCTAACAACGCTTCACGATTTCTCGATCCAATTACAAGAATTATCACTAAGATTGGGAAGCATAGAGAAGATGCTTAAAGAAGGACGTACAAAAGAAGCCAGTGAACAAGCTCCCCAAGGCTCCTAAACAGCACTTTCTTCTCTCTTTTCCTTTGTCTTAACAAGTTTTGAAACAACCTCTTCTATCTTCTCGGCATCTGTCTTCGAAAAATCTTTCTTTGAAATCGCGCTCTTACCCTTGTCAGTCAAAACATAGAAGGGACGATAGAGGTGGAGGAATCTGCCCCCTGCAGCATAGAGAACCTTTAGGTAGCCCTTTTCTGTTAGAGCATTTATCTCGTCGTCTAGCTCGCGGCTGAACTGGACACCTTCAGGAAAACTAAAACCAAAATCGACGCCGTGCTCCTCCTGGAGTAGCTTTACGAGCCTATGTATGCCTTTTCTAGAAATAGGCTTTCCATAGACCTGGACTAGGTATAGCAACTTTTTTTGACGTGCCTCTAAGGATCTGCTAGACAAAATATCACCTAGAGACCCTAGTTTTACTTAATTTAAAATTTTTCTATCTCGAAGTTCCAATGCTAAAGCTAATATACTTGGGAAGAAGCAAATTGGAGAGATGGAGAAAACGAAGTGTGAAATATGTCGTTCCCGTCCTGCCCGCTACAAATGTTCCAAATGCGGTAGAGAAGTATGCGAAGAACACTATATTGCCTCCAAAGGGATATGCACGGCATGCGAAGAGACGCTCTGCCAGCTATGCGGTGAAAACTTGGCGATTGGTAACTGTAAGTACTGTGGGAGACTCGTATGCTACAAGTGCTCAGTAGAGGAAGGCGCGGCTCTGGTATGCAGAGAATGCCTGCAAAAACTTTCTACTGGAACACGACTACCTAAACTTTAACACGTGGATCCGGCCCCTCGATTTTACTTCTACAAGCGGCGAATAGTCATTGTAATAAAGCTTAAACTCTATACCTGTAGGATCTATGCCTGCCTTTCTTAGCTCGCCTCTCAGCTTCGCCAGGCCGTTTTCAACAGCCTTCTTGAATAGTTCACTGTATTTTTCAATTTCTTTGCTGTTCTCAAGGTATACTCTATGGACGGAGACACTCACATATAGCTTAGTTAGATAAGAGATATTCAATATGACTAGAGATATGAGGAGAACGATGTATGCAAGGAAAAGTTCAATATTTAAGAGGAGCAAGACAAGCGAGACAAGTGACGCAATAAATGAGAATACGAAAAGATAAGTAGAGAAGCTGTCGACCTTTTTGATCCTGGGAAACCTCGGATGCTTAATCAATATTGTCGAGATGTTTGTCAATGCTTCAGAAACTTTTTGCCACACCTCGTCCTCTAAGCCAAGGACTCTAATAAGTCTCAGAGTATCGGTAACATTGAAGAGTCTCATAGCCCTAACGGCGTCCAGGTCTTCAACGAGCCTCTTTAGCTGTTTTGCTCTTCTACGTGCCTTTTCACGTGGAGACTCGGACATAAATCTCCATGGTAAGGATACATTCATGTATGAAAATCTTGCTGTCCAAGTACAAATTCTATTAAAAGAAGCTGTCGAGTGTGCTCTGTGTACTCTTTCCTGAAAGAATTTTCCCAAGATTTGTGAAGTCTTCTTCAAGCACTTTCCTCATCTGAGGATTATATAGTGCGGCTGCGGGGTGAAGAGTTGGGAATACCTTGCATTCACCCCAAGAAAACCTAAAGTTGTAAATTTTTCCTCTAACACTTGTAATTGACTCCACGTTTACACCTTGAAGCCTGAAAATTGTCCTTGTGCTATGCCTTCCAAGAGTTACTATTAACACCGGCTGAATCACGGAGAGCTGTCTTATGAGGAAAGGTAAACATGCAGAAATTTCTTCTTCACGTGGATCCCTATTGTTTGGGGGTCTACACTTAACAACATTCGTTATATACACTTCTTCTCTTCTAAGCCCAGCCATAGAAATAAGCTCCGTGAGAAAAGCTCCAGCCGCGCCAACGAATGGTTTACCCTGAATGTCTTCGTTGCGTCCAGGAGCCTCTCCAATAAACACTATACCGTTACATGGATCCCCGTCCCCCGGAACAGTGTTAGTCCGAGATGAGGCCAAAGGACACTTCTTACATGTCTTTATTTCTTCACTTATCCTAGAAAGCTCCTCTATCACCTTCTCACAGTCAGCCCGTCTCTTCAAGAACACCGTTTAACCACCCTCAAAAGACATCTAGATACGCTCCTGAAGACGAGACCTCGAGAAATCCTCTCTTACCATTCAACGGGAGAGAATCCCTATTTATGTCGACATAAGTCATCATGGGTATTTTTCCAATTATTGCCCCCACGATAGTCACTTCGTCTGGGCGCAAACTCACGATTCCTGCAGGGGCTAGACCTTTCCTAGCCAGCCTCAAAAGTATATAGGATCCAACTGTGCTACCCTTGCTATGAGGAAAGACTAGAATCTTCCCGGCAATTATTTGAGAATATAGAGGATGACCTCTCTCCACAATTTTCCCGGAAGAGGGATCCACGCCGCCAAAAAAGGTTATCGGCTCAGGTGAGAACAAGATCTCTCCGGAAGCTTTACCCTCAACTACCGGCTTACCATTTATCCTCATTTTCAATCACTAACAGCGATTCTTTCCAATATGATTTTTCTGGGAACAAGGGAAACATTATACCCCTTAGAGGAAAGGTAGAAGGCCGCCTTACCCGAATCCGTGATAACGCTTCTTGAACCATACGCAAACAAGTTTGAGACAACCATACATGTATCTGCAAACATGTATATATTTAGCTCCTCAAGCTTTTTCCTCTTGTCCTCGTACATGCGGGCAACATCTCTGCTTGTATAGAGATATATTTTCCTTTTAGCCCGACCCCTCTTGCCAATCCACTCGACAATTTCTTGAACCTCATCCAGGCCTAGGTGGGGACAGCCCAGAACTATGATGCCCTCCCCATCTTCATTGAATTTTTCCATCTCTTCTTTTAACATTCCAGCATCTACCTCTACACGTTCACTTGGGATATCATCTACTTTCTCTGGCGAAACGCCTTCAATCAACACTAGACCTGTTCCACCAGAGGCACCGACGGCAGCGAGGAAAAGCTTCAGGTTCTCAACGTCTCCGTTGAGCCTGCTCAAGCCTATCACATACGGGACTCTGTTACCTGCAATCCTTCCAGCGATAAGCCCAGCAACCGAGAAAAGGTAGTTGTCAAAGATAAACTGCTCACTTATACTGAAGTCGATAGTCAACGTGGGTCTCCTATTTTCGTCCAGGTGTAGCCCAGAAAGAGGTGCGCGGCCAACAATGGCCTCCATAAGGGCTAGGGGACCACCATCACGGTTGGTCCTAGCCCCAATAATGCTGTTCGCGTAGAGCACGGCGTTGCTCTCAGACCAGGCTAAGTGGTCCCCGAAACCGATTTGTTCATAGAGGTGGGGTGTACACGTAAGGGTTATTTTTGCACCCATCCTCATAAACGCCCTCAAAATCCTGCCCTGTTTCTCGAAAACCTCAGGAGTTATCCCCATCTCTCGCCATTTTTCAGTGTCCATAGCGCCCGGGTTAACAGTTGTGGGGACTGAGAACCTTCCCCCTAGAGAAGCTATCTCTTCTAGAAAGCTAAGCCCCTCGTCCCCTATGTTTTCATAGGAGATGCCGGAGACATGTGCATGCTTTATCTTTACAAGTCTCTCTGCCGAAAACACTTCGCCCATCTTCACAACTGTTCTCATGGCTAGGGAAACTGCCTCTCCAAACTCACCGTCAAGCATTTTCTCTTCGATTTTATCGAGATACATGTGTCTAGCTATTCTTATCCAACCATTGTGAAAAGCTTTTCGTTACGGGGCAACAATAAGCATAATAAGTCTAAGTCTTGATATCTAAAAAAGTGGTCTAGTTGAAGAAGAGAATCCTCTTGCTCTCTGTCCTCATATTTGCAACTATACTGACTATCTTGGTGGAAGCTAGTCCGAACGAAGAATGGAGACTAGTAAACAGAATAACTTCTAACACGTGGTCAATTACAAAGGTGGTCTCTTCTCCAAGCGGCAATTTTATAGCCGCTATCTACCAGGAAAACGGCATTAACAAACTTGCTATCTACAATTCAAGCCTCAAACCTGTAAAACAAGTAACGCTCGAAAACACCTTTTCAGGCGATGCCTATTTCCTAAGCGACGGCCTTCTTATACTAGCTAAAAATCTCTACGGTACTATTCCTCACACAGAGATAGCCATCTACAATCCCCAGATAGACAAGACAATACTCAAAGTAGACTTGCCAGGCACCACAATAAATGAAATAAGGAAAGCCCTCGTCACAGGCAACTATCTTTTGTTACTAACACAAAAATACATCTTCTGGATCGACATAAAGGCAGCAACCTACACGGCTGTTCCAGACACACCTATAAACCAGGGCCTCCAAATGGTGGAGACGTCTAGGGGCATAGTGTTCCTAACGATAGAAACGTTTTGCCACATATGCTTATCCCTTAATGAAAAGGTCATACGCATATACCAGTGGACCCCATTTACATATCAATCCTTCGAGTACTACCACGTGCTTGCAATAGTTAACCTGGATCCCTACCTAGGTGTTCTCTTTGATAATGGAACAATAGGCATCTACGAGATAAACACTGGACTAAACAGAACATCTGCCATACACAACTTAGCAGTAAACTATTCTGCTGTATCTCTGCCAGACTACAAGTTCCTTTATTCCACAAGCACAGGAACCCCCACTAAGCTTACAATATTTGACGTCCCCCACGATACACTATATGAAGTCATGGTTCCCGTGACGAACACAAAAGGAGACAGTCTAGCCACTTATGTTTACGACGACGGCTTATACCTAGTAGCAAACAAGAACCAAAACCAAATAGCCCTCGGCAACTTCACGTCGAGGGATCCACCCTACCTGCTGAACACAACTACCTCTACGATTGTGGGTATTTCCAGAGGCCGGGACACCCTCGTAGTTTACGACTACAGGACTATAGAACTCTACAAGAAGACAGCCCGAGAAGTACAAAACTACGAGTTGACACTCGAAGTAGCTGACGAAACAGGCGCATCAATAGCAAACTTCACTGTTGAGATAAATGGGACAAAATACACAAGCAAAACAAATACTATCACACTAACCCTAAAAGAAGGCACATACAAAATAATCATATCCAAGCCAGGATACCAGCAATACATATTCACCACAAAGCTCACGTCCAACGAGACACGTAGAATCATACTACAAAAGACGAGGTACACTCTAAGGGTACATGCGTCCTCCAACGCTGGGCAGCCAGAAATCTACATTCTCGACGGAACAAGGGCCCTATGCAGAGGGATAGGCTACGCCGAGGCCAAAGTATTGCCCGGAAACTATACTGTCCTAGCGATGCTCCTCAACAACACGTACCAAGCCCCAGTAAAGGTCCGAAACGACACAGAAGTATACATAATCCTAAACATTGAAGAACGTCCCATTTTCCCACCAAACCTCCACGGT
Organism: Thermofilum sp.; assembly: GCF_038871435.1. Classification (NCBI taxonomy): domain Archaea; kingdom Thermoproteati; phylum Thermoproteota; class Thermoprotei; order Thermofilales; family Thermofilaceae; genus Thermofilum; species Thermofilum sp. Next base: position 102,433 of record NZ_JAVZIC010000001.1, on the reverse strand, counting down.
AACACCCAAAACCAAACAGCCATCAACGAAAACAACACAATAGTGATCGTCTATGGCTCAGACACCTGTGCCGAGTGCAGAGCACTAAAAAACCAGCTGAAACTCCTTGGAATAAATTTCACCTTTAAAGACATCTCAAACAAGACATACCTACAAGAATACCAAACACTCTACGACATGCTACCAACAAAAACAATCTATCAAATACCCTTCACACTACTTTTCAGGGGAAAACACCTCCAGGCCATAATAATCGGCTTGCCAAGCAGCCAATCACTTAAAGAAATACTAAACGAGATGAACGTCAACTCTACGTGGCTATATCTCGGGGACCAAAAACAAGAAGTCACACTAGACTCATCTGTATTTTACACATTGGCAACTAGAGGGATCTCTCTACTCAACACTACTGGCAACGCATTACCACAGCCCCCCAAAAACAATACAGGCACAACTACGCCAACACCAACCCCCCAAGATGTTTATCATGTCTTACCAGTAATAGCTACACTTGCCCTTGCAGACTCGATCAACCCATGCACCTTCATGGTCTTCTCTGCACTAGTCTTGGCAGTAGCATCTTTCTCTGGCACAAGAAAAGCCATCTATACCTCGGCCTCCTTTATCGGAGCAGTCTACCTGTCTTACCTCCTCCTAGGAATAGGACTAATAAGATTTGTCGCTATGTTTACCCAGCTCAGATACGTCCTAGCCCTCCTCGTACTCATCGCCGGAATATACGAAATAACAAACACTACACAGTTACACAAGATGAAAGGCCTAGCCCAAACCCTAAAGTTGCCAAAAACTTTCTCAAACATACAAGCAAAGCTCAACACACTGCAAGCCACCTTACTCACTCGGGCCCAGAAAGGAAGCATAATATTAAGCTTCCTAGCCGGAACACTGGTAAGCTTCACACTTCTCCCATGCAGTAGCGGGCCCTACCTAGTAGCTGCTCTCATGGTGTCAAAACTGCCCTTTAACATTACGCTTGTATGTCTCCTTATCTATAATATGATATTTGTTTTGCCACTAATCCTAATCTCGGCCGCGATAATCCTCGGCGGAAAACTCCTAGCAACAATGGACATGGCATCTATCAAAATAAATCAGCTAAGAAAATATACTTCCCTGCTCCTCGGTTTAGCCTTAATAATTTTAGCCTTGTGGATTATACTTTCTCCATAGGGAACAAGTCTTCTCAAAAACAAAAAATACCTCTGCAATACATATTTTCTATTGGAAAAAGTTTTTAAAAATTAATCTTTTTTTTGGAAAAAATGAAAAAATTTAAATAAGAGTCCAAGCAAAAAAATACTGTGGAAAAATTTAACCTTATGCCATATTTCTTGGGGACAGTAGTTGTTAAGCAGGATGGAAATCCATACTTTTTCAACATAGTTTTGACCCCAGAAGCAATAAAGGCAGTCGGAGTCATAAACGAGATAGCAAGGGTTTTTCTAGAAGAAAACGTCCCTATACTTTTCTTCAAGGCATCTGTCCCTCCGACCGAGACAAGTGGCGAAATAAGAATTATTGTCTCAGCAGACCTCAAAGATTCTAAACAAGCCGAAAAGATAGTCTCAAAGCTGAAGCGATCTAAATTCGTTACAAAGGTAGATTTTGCGCCACCGCTCTTTAAAGGGATAGGCGTAGACAAGTGGAGCTATCCCATAATGATTTGGAACGACCAAGCAATCATATTCAGGACTTTCATTATAGGTCGTTTCCTGAGATGGGGATGGGAAAAAATCGGTGCGGGGTTTGGCGGGATCCTGTATAGGGCTTTTTTTGAGGCCGGCCGCGAGGCCTACGACAGGTTTTATTCTAGGCTGGCCAGGGGCAGGGAGGAGCTTGTAAAGCTTGTCGAAGACATGACTAGGCTTATGGGTTACGGTGTGTTAAAGGTCGTCGAGTTAACCGATGACAGGGCCGTCTTCAGGGTATACGACAATGTTGAGTGCATGAGCCTCAAGGGAGTAGAGGGGGCAGAAAACGCAATGCTCAGAGGTCTATTGGCTGGATTTCTCTCTGGCTACTGGAACACAGACGTATACCACATTAGGCCAGAAGAGACAAAATGCATAGCCAGAGGAGACCCATACTGCCAACTAGAATACAGAAGAGAAAAATACGAGCCACTAGTATAAGGACTGAAAAGTCAAAATATTTTATTTTTATCTAAGGAACATTTCGGCCATGTAAAAGCTAAATGCCACAATGGATATTTGGGCGGCCGAGTGTATTAGGCCCGCAGAGGCTTTTCCATACCGCATCTTGCCAACAAGCATCCCCCCGAAGAAGGCAACGATTATTCCCGCGAAATACATTATGGCTGTATATACTCCGGGGTCTATTTTTCCAATCGCCCCAGGTATTCCCTGCAACTTGCTTAGAGGGATAACAAACACGTATAGGATTGTTAGCGCCAGCACCACGTATAGGATTGTCGAAACATATATTGTCATCATGTGTGGTCTAAGAGCAGTAAGCCTCTCGTCCTCATAAGCCCTCAGAGCGCCAAATATCTGTGAAGAAGACTCTAGAACGTCTATGAGCCTACCACCGCTCTCATATGCAGTAGAGATTATGGACGCCGCTCTCTCGAGAGCAGGTAGCCGGAACCTAGAAACACTTTTCTCAAGGGCCTGCGGGAGTGGAAGACCCAGCTCTATAAGCACAACGGCGTTCTTAAGAATCTTGCCTATTTCTCCACCATAGGTCTCGGCAACATGGCGCAGGCTCTCGGCAATTGTAAGCCCTGATCTCAAAGCCTCTGCTAGGCCCTTAAATATCTCCGGTAGCTCCCTGTGTACCCTATCGATAAAGGATCTATTAAAATAGTCAACTACAGCGTAAGGCAGCATGGCGAGCACCAGCGAGATGGTCCAGAGAACGTTGACCTTTACAGAGGTAACAACATAGACGCCCCCAACGTTTCGGATACTTTCCAATAATTCGCCTCGAAGGAAAAAAACAAGATAAACAAATGGAATCGCTGACAACAGTGCCCCTAGGGCGACCAGGAGAACTTTTCTCTGTAGACTCATCTCAATAAACGGCAAACGTAAACACCTACTTATTTCCTACATTTATAACCATAAAAACTCTATGCTTCATCCATGCAAAAAAGCATGGACAACGCGGAAAAAATGGAGCCCCGGCCGGGATTTGAACCCGGGACCTTCGGCTATCTCGAACCTCTCCATGCCTCTTACGAGGCCGACGCTCCACCGGCTGAGCTACCGGGGCCTCTAAGCATGCGGAATTTAGGCTTACCTTTCATATGAATACCGTCTCTATTTTTTAAGTTTTCTACAAGCATGTCTCGTCTTGCATGTGCTAACATATATATTTAGATTCTCTTACAATAGCAATGTATGGATAAATATAGAAACATATTCAGGGCCTACGACATCAGGGGAATTTTCGGCGAAGACCTGACACCTATAGTGGCAGTCAAGATTGGTGGCGCCCTGTCCAAGCATTTTCCAGGCGTATACTGTACATGTAGCGACCTTAGGTCCAGCTCGCAGGCACTAAAAATGGCTTTATCCTCTGGACTGCTAGGTAGCGGGCAAAACGTAGTCGACGCCGGCTTCGGTCCAATAGGAATGGCTATCTATGCAACGAAACACCTTGGATACCATGTTGCCTATGTAACTGCGTCCCATCTCCCCTCAGAGTGGAACGGTATAAAACTCTTCAAGCCTAATGGTCTCCCTATCTGCGAAGAAGACCTTGAAAAACTCGCTGAGACAGTCGAGAGGGAGGAATTTTGGGTAAAGGCCGGGGGAGAAGGGAAATATGTTACAAGGGATGTTCTAAGCGAATACTATGACTTTCTACTTAAGGTTCCCAAGAAAACTAGCCGCAAGCTCAAAATAGTTGTAGACTGTGGTAACGGCGCTGCCTCGCTTGTTGTCCCTAGGCTTCTACGCGACCTCGGCCACGACGTTATTGGGATAAACTGTGACGTTGATCCACTTTTCCGGGTTAGGGGCTCGGAGCCCACACCTGAAACAACAAGCTTCATGGGCAAGCTCATAAGAGACTTTAACGCAGACTTGGGGGTCAGCTTTGACGGTGACGGGGACAGGGCACTCTTTTTCGACGAAAAAGGCAACACCGTGACCCCAGAGCAAGCGGCACTAGTTATGCTGAAGGCGGCCCCGCCGGGAGACGTGGTTGCAAACGTCGAGTGTAGCAGTGTGGTCGAGAGGTTTGTCCAAGATAGGGGCGGGAAAGTAGTCAAAGTACCTGTAGGACGGATTCACATGATCTTTCAGGCCATGAAGTCGAATATCGTCCTTGGGGTCGAGAGTAGTGGACACTATATTCCCTACGGCGGTGTAAACCTCGACGACGGAATTCTCGCTGTACTCCAGTTAGTTGAAGCCTTGGGAACACTAGACGCTCCAATCTCAAGTCTGCTTGTACCAATGCCTTTGCTGAGAAAAATAAAGATCGAGATTAGCGACGAAGTAAAATTCAGAGTTGTGGATTGGCTCAAGAACACCTATCTATCCAAATACGAGAAAGTGTCAACGATAGATGGTGTACGTGTAGACCTGGAGGACGGATGGTTCCTTGTAAGAGCAAGCAACACTGAGCCTGCTATACGCGTAACAATAGAGTCAAACAATACCGAGGGGCTTGACAGAATCGAGAAAATGGTTAGGAAAGACATAGAACAAGCCATGAAAAGCCTGGGAAGTGGCCAAGCTAAGAAATAAATAGCAATAAAATGTAATAACAATTTCGTAACAGGGTGAAATGCTTGAGCGTGGTAGCAATTGGGGCATCGCCAACCATCGACGCGTTACGTCTACTGGGGTTCGAGATTTTCAAGGTACCCGAGAAAATTGGCAAAACAGAGGAAGACGAAATAGTGTCAAAAATTCTAGAAAGCAAAGTGGCCCTAATAGAGGGAGAAATCTATGCAAACCTCTCGGAACGTCTGGGTCGCACATTGTCCTACTTAAAGGAGCCCCCTCTCCTGGTAGTCATACCATCCTCAGAAAAAGCCTCTACACACAGGCTAGAAGAATTGTATGGTAAATTATCTATGGCAGTTGGGGTGAGGCTCAAATGGGTGAAGAAAGAAGAATAGACCCTATGGCTCTAAGCGAAGAGCTAGATATTACCGTCATCCTCGAGGAGCAGAAAAAAGCAGAGGAAATAGTGCAGGAGGCAAAGAAAAAGGCAGAAGCCATACTTGAAGAGGCCAGGTCGGCTGCAAGAGAAATCCTAGGCAAGGCACAGCAAGTCGAAATGGATCCAGAGGCCAAAAAGATGCTTGAGGAGGAGGAAAGAAAGATAAAGGACTCTCTTTCCCAATACGAGAGACAGCTAGACGAGGACTTGAAGAGTATCAAGGAAAAACTTACAAGCAACAGGGAACAGTTCAAAAAAATTATAGCCGAAATGTTCCTGGGGAGATAAATATGGGAGAACACAAGAGTCTCTTGGAAGTAATTATCAAGGAGATGAGGTCTGCCGCCGAGGAAGAGGCACAAAAAATACTTAAAGAGGCCGAGGCAGAGGCCCAAAAGATCCTCGAGGACGCACGAGCCAAGGCAGAGTCGTTGAGAAAGGAAAAACTTAACCAACTAGTCTTCGAGTATAGGCAGAAGCTACTCAGCGAGATTGCGCCGATGAGACTCGAGCTAAAGAGAAAATACATACAGGAGAAGTATAGACTAGTAGAGAACCAAGTTGACGAGTTGATTATGGAAGTGGTGAACGAGATAACAGGGTCAAGCGATACAAGAAAAGCATTCCTAGTTAAAGTACTAATCGATGCGGTAGCTTCTATGGCTTCCAGCGACCTAGTTATAAATCCGTGCTACGGTTCAAAAGACATTATACCTGACGTGCTAGAGGAAGTCAAACCAAAGCTACTTTCTTTGAAGCCAAACCTGAGGATTGAGGTTTCAACGCCTATAGAGTGTAGGGAAGGCGCAGTTATCACTTCGAGGGATGGTAGAGAAATCTACAATGCAACTCTTGAAGCAAAGATCAAGGAGGTAAGAGAATCAGTCCTTCCCAAGATTATGGAACAACTCTCGAAAAAATAGTTCTACATTACAATCTAGGAACTATTTCCTGTTCTGTGTCTCAAGCTCTACTATAGCTGGGACAGGGTACTTGTACTTTATTTCCTTTAGTTTCCCTTTGCCTATTCTCGCAACTATTTTGTCGTCTACCAGGATAAGGTCGGCCTTCTTCTCTCTAATAATGTTCTCTATGTGTGTAATTGCCTCGGATGGGTTCTCGACTGCAATAACAATATCAGCTCCTCCGGCCTTTAAGGCATCCTCGAGGTCTCTAAATACTATGGCTGCGATTCTCATGCTGGGCATATTACTCTCATAGCTATTTGCACTATCTTTATAAGTTTTTCAAATCCTAAAAACTCTAGGTGACCTCCTATTAAGTACAGGTTGATGGACCTGCTTGCATGTCCATACGATAAACACTTCCCCCTAGAGCTTTACGTTGTAGAGGTCAACAAATACGAAGAGAGAAATGTGTCTTTCAGGTCGAAGCCAGCATGTGAGCTTTATTGTGCCTTCAGGGGGAAGGAGGTCAAGGAATTCGGCGGCAAGGATCCTGGCTGTGACGAATGTATAAAATACGAGGTGAAGACTGGCGTGCTCTACTGCCCGACTTGCCAGAGATGGTACCCGATAAAAGACGAGATACCTGTCTTGTTACCTGACGATCTACGAAAAAAGGACGAAGACCTGAAATTCCTAATGCAGATTAAAGACAGGATTCCAGAAAAAATCTGGTTGCAGGGAAAACCTTTCAATCTTTCTGAAAAATAGCTAGTCATGCGTATAGATATAGGTATTCTCTTGATCTTTTTTCACGTAGCCTATCCTTACAAACTGTATCTGTTCTCCTATTTTAAGGTCGCTAGTAGAAGGTTCAGCAAAGCCATCAATCCTTTGTATGGTGTTTCCCTCAGCCTTTAGAATTGTGGCTTTAACGGAGGATTCCACAGGCGCCCACTGTATGATCTGTAGCCTATTTTCCTTGGCAAATACAATATCGTTGTTAAGGAACCTAAGACTCGAGCCATCTACCACCTCAAAGTTCCCAAGACCCATCAGTCTCAGGACTTTGTCCTCTAGGTCTTTTTCGCTTACATAAATGAATGGCTGGCTAAGAGTTATTTTTCTCTTTCCACGTTCTGGGAAAGATGGATGAACGATGACCTCAGCAGTTATTGGTGGCTGAAGCCCAACTAGCTCAACTTTTCTAACGGGCTCTGGAACAAACATGTACCTGTTTGCTCGCGGCTCTAAGTATTTCCTGTTGAATGCATGTAGCTTTTCTATGCTTATCTTGGCTGTGGACGACTTTATGCCCACCTCTAAGACAATGTCCCAGATTGCTTCTGGAAGGATGCCTCTCCTCCTTAAAGCGGCCAAAGTTCCCAGCCTTATATCGTCGTACGAAGCGTAGAGTTTCTTGTCGAGTCCTCTTTTAATTACCGACTTGCTGAGTATCATTCCTTCGAGGTTCATCCTTCCAAAATGTATACTTATAGGTGGCTTCCACCCCATATGCTCATATATATAGTTCTGCTTCAAGGTGTTGACGGCGTGCTCCTCTCCTCTCAAAACATGTGTTACGCCAAGCATGTGGTCGTCAACCGCGCAGGCAAAGTTGTATGTAGGCCACACGATATACTTGCTACCCACAAGTGGATGCGGTGACTTCTCAGTGTCGAGGACACGGAAAGCTATCCAGTCCCGTACAGACGGGTTGGGATGCGCGGGATCTGTCTTGATACGTAGAACGGCAGCGCCCTCTGGGTATTCTCCTGAGAGCATTTTCTCCCAGCGTTCCACGTGCTCCTCGACGGGTAGCTGTGAGCAGGGGTCTGGGATGCCTTGATCCCTAAATTGCTTTATTTCTTCCTGGCTATGGGTACACACGTAGGCTTTTCCCCTCCTAATTAGCTCCTCTGCGACTCCGTAGTAGATCTCCATGCGCTGGCTCTGAATGTATTCCTCGTCCCATAGGACGTTAAGCCACTTTAGATCCTCTCTAATAAGGTCGTAGGCTTCCTTGAGGGGGCGCTTTGTCTTTGGGTCTGTATCCTCAAATCTCAAGATAAACTTCCCACTGTACATCTTCTTAGCATAGTAATAGTTGAGAATTGCTGGACGGGCACTGCCAAGGTGTAGCACAAAGTCTGGGTTCGGCGCAAACCTCGTTACCACTCTGCCTCCAAGTTCATCAGCTCCGGGCAAGGGAGGGAGACGTTTCACCTCTACACGTTTCTCGGCTGTAAGCGCCTCTGGCCAGATTTCCGCGAGATGCCTGGCCTGTTGGTCTTTATCCATACTATTGACTTCGTCTACAACTTGTCTAACGATATCTACGACTTCTTTTGCGTTTCTCCTGAGCTCGGGGATCTCGGCGAAAATTTTGCTTGTGACAGCGTCGAGCCTAGCTTTTCCCCCAAACTTAACTGCATTTGCAAGTGCATGTTTGAGGGCAACCTTTCTAACGTCAATCTCCAAGATGCTCCACCAACACACACCTCTACAACACTGTAATTAAACTTTAGCTAGAACCCGTCTATAATGTATAAGAACAACAAAAATGGTGGACCGGCCGGGATTTGAACCCGGGACCACCACCGTTCTCGGTACCTCTATGTTTTCCTTGCGAAGGTGGCTTGAGGCTTCTAGGTCTGTATCCTCCCACTAGACGACCGGCCCCTTGACCAGCTATTTTACATGTAATGTTTGCTCCTAAATACTTTTCGGGCATAGAACCAAAGAATATATTTTGTCTGTTATTGTTTGTCCTTGTAGTACCTATGCATATCCGAGACGTGTTAAGAGGCAAGATTCCAGAAGATTTGCTTCGTCTAGTTCCTTCGAGCTTCGACATAATTGGTTCACGTGAAAGGGCCGTTGCGATTGTCGAGCTGGATGACGCGCTCTTGCCTTACAAGGAGCTTGTCGCAGATGCAATTTTCGAGGTTCACAAAAATGTGCGGGCAGTTTACAGGAAGGCGAGTGAAAGGAAGGGCGAGTACAGAGTGAGGGAGCTTGAGCTTATCAAGGGTGAAAACATCACTGAGGTCATTCATATGGAGCATGGATACAAGATAAAGCTTGACGTGACGAAGGTATATTTTTCTCCTAGAGAAGCCACAGAAAGACAGAGAATAGCTAGCCAAGTTAAACCCGGCGAAACAGTGATGGTAATGTTTGCAGGGGTTGGACCCTTTGCAATCGCCATAGCGAAGAAACAGCCAGCAGTAGGCAGGATCATTGCTATCGAGATAAACCCGGACGCATACAGGTACATGGTCGAAAACATAAAGATAAACAAGGTAGAACACCTAGTGTATCCCGTACTTGGAGACGTGAAGATAGAGGCTCCAAGATTCTTCAACCAGTGCGACAGGGTCGTTATGCCGCTTCCAAAAGGGGCCTACCTCTTCCTCGACGAAGCCGTAAACTGCCTAAAGGAGACTGGCGGCTGGATCCATTTTTACCACTGGTCCCGAGAAGAAGACCTATTTACAGAAGCATTCAGGCTCGTGAGTGAAGCTGCTCGTAAAAGGGGCTTTACTGCGGAGCTTAGGGGGGCTAGGAAAGTGTCCCCATATGCGCCAAGAATCTACAAGGTAGCAGTAGACGTCCTACTCACTAAGTAGTGCTAGTGCTCCTGGCAAGGCTTGGAAACGGATAAGAGCCGCTTGCGAGCAGGAAGTATGTTTGCTCTGGACGCAGATAATACTCCCTAATAACGTGGCTGACATCCTCGAACTTGTTAACATTGTTCTTAGCTAGTAGCTCTAGGATGGCTTTTCTTCTCTGGAGCTCTTCCTCTAGGTTCTTCTGTGGAATATATCTCTCCTGGGCAATAGCCTTTATTAGCTCGCTCTCGCCAACCTTCTCTATCTTCATAGTTACGGGATTATAGCTGAAAACCACGTTAAGCTTAACCTGCTTCTTATCCTCGTCTATCCCAACAGCCTCGGCAACAGTTACGATTCTTCGCACTATCTGCTCTCCTATCTTTATCCTCTTAATCAACATGAAGACGTTCATCAGGGGGACAAGGAATAGCGGTATATTCATGGGCGGCGAGATAAGCCTCTTCACGGCATAATCGATGTTCTCAGCATGTAGAGTACTCATGCCCGAGTGACCTGTAGCTATCGCCTGGAACAATGTGAAAGCCTCTTCGCCTCTAATTTCTCCCACAATGAGGTAGTCTGGCCGCATCCTCATAGCGCTCTTGAGTAGATCAAATAGGTCCACGTTTCTCACCCATTCCTCGTAGCTTGGACGTGTAACCAGAGGGGTCCAGTTTTCGTGTGGGAGTCTAAGCTCGGGCGTATCCTCTATTGTCACAATTTTTGCCTCTGGCCTTATGAATGTGGCCACCGCGTTGAGGGTAGTTGTCTTTCCGCCAGCGGTTGCGCCAATTATCAGTATGCTTCGATAGTTTTCTACAAGGTACCAAAGGTAGGCTGCAACCTCCTCGTTAAGCGTGCCATTTTGTATCAAATCAATTATGGTGTAGGGTACCTCTCTAAACTTCCTAATGGTAAACGTCCCGCCTTTCCTCGATACCTCCTCTAGTGTTGCATGCAACCTAAACCCCATAGGCAATGAGCCTTCAGCAATAGGCTGGGCCACAGAAATGTGCCTACCAGCCCTAAAACTCAGCTTGAGTATCAAGCTGGAAAGTTCTTCGGGATCCCGGAACACTATATTTGTTGGTATCGACTCGTACCTCCTATGCCAAACATATACTGGAACATTTAGGCCGTCACAGGAAATATCCTCAATGTTGGGGTCCTTTAGCAGGGCATCTATACGGCCATAGCCTATCGTATCGCGTTTAATATAGTAGAGATACTTGTCTAGGCTCTCAGGCGGAACTTTTATCTTGTATTTCTTTATGACGTCCTGTACCTCTTTCTCTAGGAAAACCTCTGGAGAAGTAGCCAGCATCCTGACAGCTTCGTCGACCCTTGCAGGAACCCTCTCAAGCATCCTTGTCCTTAGAGCATTCAATGTTTCTAGGTCGTTTCTAGTTAGAGGCGGCTCAACAAGCCTATACTCGACTGCGCCCTCTGCGCTCTTAACAATCAAAGCATAGGCATAGGGGGGCTGAATGGGGTAGAACTCTAGGACAATCTCTTTATCTTTAACGCCAGAAACTATGGGTATTTCTCCTACATGTTGCACAGACATCTAGAATAAACCTTATGACTATCCTAATATTTATTACTGGCGCCTAGATATGCAAGTGTACTTTAACTCTGTAAAAATATCTAATGCATGAGATGTTGTAAAACTATCCAAGCTCGAATATAATGTAAACAAGCACTACATATCATGATTACATACCGAGAAGCTCATTGTGTGAACATTCACATCTATAGTATCAGTTAAATTTAATACAAATTGTCACACATTTTTTATTAGAAGTAATATAGGGCGGGCAATGTGCAAAGCAAGGACACAGCTAGCCTTGAAAGTCTACGTAACATAGCCCAGGCGCTTCGCTCTTTGGTAACCTACCTAGTTGAAAACAATCTAGATGAACTAGAAATTAACCCAAAAAATGGTAGCCAAAACCCTGTAAAGGTCATCGCAGAGAAGCATGGAATAGCGCTGGACGTCCTCATAGATGAAAGCATAAAGAGAGGACTGCTCAAGCCTTACCCAGTCGACATGCTTGTCTTCTGTCCGAAATGTGGCTCTTCAACTTTCCGGCTACGTCTAAAATGTCCAAACTGTGGATCCCTAAACGTTACCAGGAACACTCTCTTCAGCCATGTTACATGTGGCTACATAGGCGTGCTCGAAGAAGCCCCTAGGGATTCTAGGGGCAGAATTTTTTGCCCAAAGTGTAAACAAGAATTGCTTAAGGAGGGGCAAGACTGGGTAAAGATAGGCGTAAACTGGAGATGCAGAGACTGTGGAACTACATTCGCATATCCAAAGCCTCTATTGGAATGTGTGGCATGCGGGGCAAAGGCAGATGAAAACAAGTTAGAATATAGGCAGGTTTACAGGTACAAGGTTGACAAGAAGATAGCTTCAGACCTCTATGCACAAACATTCAGTAAGAGAGTAGGCGAGGTTCTCGCGGCATATGGGTGGACCGTTACCCCGGTAGCCGAAATCAAAGGAGTAAGCGGCATCCCGAAAAGTGCTACATTTTTGGCTGAAAGAAAAGGCGAAAAAATGCTAGTCTATAACATTTTCCCAAGGGAGGGAAATGTTGAAGAGGCCAGGAGAGAAGTCCTCAATGCTTTGGGAGCGGCACTGGACGGAGCTTTCAATCATCTTATCCTCGGGGTAAAAACCCCCACGCAGGTGGCAAAGATGCCTGAAAACGTGTCATCTATTGAAGGGGGCACATTAGAAGAGGTGATAGAGAAATTACGCGACAAATTGGCGAAGGAGAAACGTTAGGCAAACTTGTACTTGTGTCTCCAAAAAGATGGGTACGTGGCGGGAATACAAGTAGCCTCGATATTTTATCGTGGAAAAAAGTCTGCGACACCATCGGTGTTGTAATAGCTACTGACGGGGAAACCCAGTACATTTTACCCATAATGAGTTTCGGTTGTCGTGAAAAACAGATGGTAAAAATTGACGGATCTACCTTCTGCGAGGCCGAATACATTCCAGTTTTTCTCAGAGAAGTGTTATCTGGAAAAACATCCCTAGAGTTAATCAACTATGAGGAACTTGATCCCGAAAGCCTCGTATTCGAGGGTTCCGTCGCTGAAGACGCAACGAACCCCCACGTTTTATACAGTGCAAAAAATGGGAAGCTATTGCTTAAGGGGTATAGGCTCTACAGGCGAGACAATCCAGAAGTCCTTTTCTTGAGATACCTCATCCACTACAACGTCGCTCCGAGGCTGGTTGCAAGCTACAACGCTGTGAGCGTCCCACTAGGCATATTAGTTGAATATATCGAGGGAGGTATTGACCCTGGAGCACCCCTCTACAGCTCTGCAAAAGAAACTCTCGCAGCACAATCAATTACGGGTTTAGACTGGAACATTTTGAAAAGCATAGGAAAAGCCGTCTCCATTTTTCATAACGCCATGCTGGAATGCATGGAAGAATGGTGCAAGCCGTCACACATCGATGCACAAGACATTAGCGTTTGGAGAGCGAGGATGAAGCATTACTTGAACGAAATTGAGGGCGTAATACCTTCCCCTTGGCTTGAAATACTTAACCTTTCTCTGCAAAAATATTCCAAGAGATTTGAAGCGTTTGGGGATACATATAAGATAAGGATACACCAGGACTTGCATTTCTCACAGATGATATACAAGCCATCAGGAAAAATCTACATCGTAGATTTTGAGGGCGAGCCAGGCAGGCCACCTGAATACAACACAGTACTAGAGCCAGCCCTACGCGACATTGCCAGCATCGCTAGGGGAGCTTCTTACATCTCTTTCTATGCTGTTAAGGACTATTATGGTCTATCTTTAGATAATACAGTCAAAGTATTTCAAGAAAAAGAAAGGCCAGCAAAACAACTAAACGAGTGGGCACAAGAGGTCATTGAAAAGATAGTGGAAGAATATCTAAGAACGCTGTCCAAGAGGCTTACCCCTACGACTTCACCTGTCGAAGCATTAGAACTTGTTTTCCCATGGATGGTCGAGAGAGCACTTTACGAGGCATACTACGAGAAGAAATACCGGATACAAAACGTCGCCGTAGCCATATCAACGCTTTTGTCTATCATCAATGGAAAATAATTTATAGCCAAAAAGCCTATTTTATTTGGTGCATAAACATGAGTGTAATTGAAAAAGTTAAAACTGGAATTCCAGGGTTTGATGATCTCCTTTTTGGAGGTATCCCAAAGAGAAACATTGTTTTACTCTCAGGAGGCCCCGGCACAGGCAAGTCCATATTTGGTCAGCAATACCTGTACTATGGCTTGCAGCAGGGGGAGCCCGGCGTACTAGTAGCACTTGAAGAACACCCTGTCCAAGTAAGGCGAAACATGGCTCACTTCGGCTGGGACATAAAGAAGTACGAGGACAGCGGACAGTTTGCAATAGTTGATGCATTTACTGGTGGTATTGGGGAAGCTGCCAAGAGAGAAAAATACGTGGTGACGAGCATAGACGATGTTGGAGAGTTGGTAGATGTAGTTAAAACAGCGATAAGAGACGTAAAGGCGGAAAGAGTGGTCATAGACTCTGTTTCGACGCTCTACATGAGTAAGCCAGCTGTGGCCAGGTCAGTAATGATGCAACTTAAAAGGGTTCTCTCGGGTCTGGGGGCAACATCAATTCTAGTGTCTCAGGTCAGCGTCACTGAGAGAGGCTTTGGCGGGCCAGGCGTTGAACACGCGGCCGACGGAATAGTAAGGCTAGATCTCGACGAGGTAAACGGCGAACTAGTGAGGTCTCTAATTGTCTGGAAGATGAGGGGAACAAAGCACGACATGAAGAGGCGGCCCTTCGACATAACGGACAAGGGCATAGTTGTCTATAGCGATAAAGTAATAAAGCTGAGAGGAACAATGTATAGTGGTGAGTAAAATGGAGGTACCCCTGAAGCCCTTAGGTAAAGAAGACACCAGGAAACTAGAACTTGCACTCATTTTTGGCACATTAATGAGGCAAGACGTATTAGAGAAAATAAGGAACGCAGAGGACAAGATAACCTGGCTAGATTCTTTGATCATAGCCTCCGGGGCGCTAGCTAGGGAGAGAGCGGGCATGCCAGTCACAAAGATAGCAGAGGAGCTCGGCAGAACCGAGGCCACAATTAGAAACCACCTGACCGGGAAAACTGAGGCAGGCAAAATAGTCAAAGAAACATACGAATTACTCGTTAAGAACGGCGGCAAGCTAGAGTTCCTGATGCCCGGAGGCGAAGAAATCGAAAAACTGAGACGTGAAAACGAGGAACTCAAAAAGAAAATAGAAAACGTGAAGCAAGCCCTTCAAAGCTTACTTTCAACCCTTTAGAAGCTCACCGTATATAGCTGACGCTGTCGTTGCAGACGCGCTCCAACTAAAGTATTTTTCTACTCTTTCTATACAGTTCTTCCTCAGAATCTCGCCAGCGTCAGGGTATTCCTCTAGCAACCTAACAAGCTTCTCATTGCCAATCTTCTTTAAATACCACCCCAGGTTACCGGTATTTGAAGCCTCCATGAACGCCAGCATGTCTCTCAAGGCCTCGCCTAGCTCATATGGGTCGCCCGGAGGAACAAGTAGCCCTGTGCCTTTGTCTCCATGATTATTTACGTCTAGGACGATTTCTTTTAGTCCACCAGTGCGGGATGCTACAAGTGGGTTACCAGTAGCCATGGCTTCGAGTGCCATTATCCCGAAGGGTTCCCACCTCGAGGGGGCGAAAAACACGTCTGATGCTAGGTGCGCTAGCTTGTAGATTGAAGGCGCAACTCCATATATCACGCGTACATTTTCTGGATAGCTCCTCTGGAGATCAGCTAGCTGATAAATATAATCTTCTCCTCCCCACACAGGCAAAACTAGAAACACGAACTTTGCGTTGCCGAGCTCTCTTAGCACACGCGGGACAGCCTCAACCATCAAGTCAAAGCCCTTCTGTCTCGCCAGTCTACCTGTTGTTATCGCCAAGGGACCGTCAAAGAGAAATGGCTCCGGCTTTCCATTTTCACGGAGAGGAGGCAGCGAAATGTCTTGAATAATCTTTTTTATCCTCTCGTCTGGAATCACTGGCTCTTCATTTTTAAGCGATGCTATCCCCCTCAGTAGAAAGTATTTTCTAAGATCCAGCCGCCTGTTGAGATTTGTCTCTCCAGAAAACTCGATAATATTATTTCCATGTTCCCGAAGGACTTCTGCTTTTGCATTTTCAAACGTCCAGTCGGTCGCGTTATAGATAACGCGTGATTTTTCAGAGAAGCCGTGTCCCAGAAAAGGTAAAACCTCGTCATGTAGGTATGCCTTGCTTACCGTGATTAATCGGTCAGCCTCGTAGGCCCCTGCCTTCTCGGCAATAAAGTTTGAGCGCGCGAGGACTTCTTCAAGGGTATATGTCTCTTTTCTTCCATCTATATGTATTTCGTGTACCCAGTCTAGTGGGACTCCAAGCTCTGGAAAAATCTCTGGCTTGATTCTTCTCTTCACAAGTAGATGTATGTGGAAAGCAGAGAACCAGTTCCCGGAGGGAAAATCATGCTTCAACTTTATGAGCGAATAGACGCTGTGCCAGTCGTGGAAGTGAATAATATTTGGGAATCCGCCTAGCAACTCATCTGCCCTCGACAAGAAAATGGATAGAGAAGTGGCGAAAAGCTTAACCTTGCTCTCCATGACGTCTTCTGAATACACTGCCGAGTTGCTCAAGACAGAGCCGGAGAAAAGTAGAAATGTGACATTGTGCCATGTCCCTATTCCGACGGAGACTTCTCCCATTGGAGTAGTAAACGAATCAATTATTTTTTCGCCCCGGGACCCAGTCGGCGCATGTGAGGGCAGAGCAACAAGGCTTCTCCACCCTAGACTTGAGAGATACCTTGCAAGGTTGCTTGGGACCTCTGCCAAGCCGCCTACCTTTACGAAGGGAGTAGCCTCGAACGTAACCATTAGTACGGATTTTCCGTTCACTGCCAAGCCAGTAGCACCTCGGTCTCAAAGATTTCGCCTGGATTCAGTGCGACAGTATAGTTAAAGCTTATTCCTGCGCCCTGGAACTCGCTCTTTAGACCCTTCTCTGTCCTGAACCATGTAAGTATTGGTGCCACCCATACTTCTGCGTGTTTGGTCGAGGCTATACTTAGATGTCCCACAGAGGTCTTAAAGTCTACTTTCCTAGACCATGGAGAAGAGAAATATTCAGTGGCTTTCTGGCTGTAGTTGTCATCAACTACGAACAGGGGCTCTTCCTGGCTAGCGGGTGAAAGCCTAGGCAAAAGGTGGAGTTCCACTGAGAGTTTTGGCTCGATAAATCTTTTTTCAAGATTCCTCCATCTATATGCCACCCTGAGGCCCTTACCTTCATTTACAAGCTCATAGATCTTTACCAAGTGGATCCTAGCTGGGCTCCGTCTATCGCTCCAGTCCCGACCAGTATAAGAGAGAACAATTTTGCCGTCTCCCACACCTTCGACAATGTACTCCCCCAATGCAAAGTCACTTGTGTCGATGAAGGGCCTATTATTTATCCAGTCATAGACATTTGCATCCCTGCGCCATATGTGTTCCCTGAAGGATACACGTCTATACCAGTCAGGGGTTAGGCTTTTTTCTCCTTGTAGATATGGCTCCGGGTAACGCGACATGGTTGATACCAGATTGTGCTCGGCGCCGGGAGCCTTAACGTCTAGCTCAAATACAGAGCCGCCATCACTTGGCTTGATGTATACGTTTGTTTCTTTAGACTCGATGATTATCTCGTCTTTCCCATCCATGTCGAAGTCAAAGCTCTTTATTATAGAGGGTGTTCCGAAATAATAGCTGGACTCTTCCTCTGCTATGCGCTCTGCACGGATAAGGTGGCTGTAAACCTCTTGCCTTAGTAGTGGGATATAGACTCCGCCAAATAGCCCGTGCCAATAGGCGTCGTTGCACTGTCCAAGCATGTATTCCCTCCAAGCTGATTCAGATGCGCCCAGCGAGGCCAGTTTCTCTCTGACATACAGCATCTTCTTGTGCATGTTGTTGACTTCCCTGTACTTTCTAAGGAAGTTTGGAAAATACCCCCCACTCCATTCCATCATCTTGTCATAGCTACCCGGAGCCAGATAGGCGAGACCGCTAAAGCCATGTCTCTTGATATACTCGCTTGGGGTAATTAGCTCCACACTCGGGTCGCTTCGCAGTGACGAGAAAAAGATCCTCAGCCACTGCTCCGCGGCATAGGGGTCCCACCACTCGCCGAACTTTTCAGCGTCGCTACCCCACAACACATACAGGGACCCATTGTCCGTGGCATAGTTACGAAGATAGTTGAAGACTTCTCCGTGTGGCTTCCAGGGGAGAATATACCTTATAGGCCCATCGATAAAAAACACACCGATGGATTTGCCGCCGTACTCTGTGAGCACAGCCCGGTGGGCATCATCTCTCCAAAGCCCAGACCTATAGCCAACCTCATCGTCAACAATCACGTATCTATAGCCTGCGTCTCTCAGGAAAGGAGGAAGCGTAGGGTCCCAAACCCTCTCGGGTAGCCAGAGACCCCTAGGAGTGACACCTAGGCTTTTTTCGACTAGCTTAACTCCTTCCCTAAGCTGTCGGGCCCTGTCCTCCCATGGGAGGATAGCCAGTATGCTCTCAGAAAAAGTCCCCCCCAACACCTCGAAGTTGCTGTTCTTGATTAATTCGCGCATTTCGCTCAAATATTCAGGAAAATACTTTTCCCAATACATCAAAAGAGGGCCGCTAAAATGAAGGGTCAAATGTAGGTCCCGATATTCCTTTAAAATCCGAAGAAGCAACTCGTAACTGTTACGCTGGACACGTTCAAGAACAAACCTATACTGCCCAATGGGCTGGTGGAAATGCAACACAAATATGAATGAAGTTTTAGCCATACATGATACATGGAAACGTGTAAAATAAAACGTTTACGTAAGGCATACAGTGGAACCAGAATGGTGGACCGGCCGGGATTCGAACCCGGGACCACCCGCATGCCAAGCGGACATCCTCCCACTAGACGACCGGCCCCCGTTTTATGTTTAGAATACTAGAGATTTTAAATAGTTTTCGTGCTCTTGTGCCGGCTAAGTGGATAAATAGTTCTAATGTGGGCTCCGATGCGCGAAATTTATTTTTGGGTACTTTCATGAATGAAACCATATGAGTGAGCAGGGAATAACCGTTAAAAAGAGTGAGAACTTTTCAGAGTGGTACTCCCAGGTACTTATAAAGGCCGGCCTAGTAGACCTGCGCTATAATGTGCAGGGTTTCATTGTTCACAGGCCGTGGCTCATGAGGATAATCAGGGCGATTTACCGAATGTTCGAGGAGGAGCTAGAGAAGACTGGTCATGAGCCGGTTCTCTTCCCACTCGTTATACCGGAGGAGAACTTCGAAAAAGAAAAGGAGCATGTGGAGGGCTTTAGGGCCGAGGTTTTCTGGATAACTGAGGTGGGGGATGGAAGCGAGAAGCTTGACCGCAAACTCGCTCTAAGACCGACAAGTGAGACGGCCTTTTACTACATGTATTCCTATTGGATTCAGAGCTGGAGAGACCTACCTCTAAAACTCTATCAAAGTGTAAGCGTGTATAGGTACGAGAAGAATACTCGTCCACTAATGCGTGGACGCGAGTTTCTTTGGATCGAAGCTCATGATGCCTTCGCAACGCACGAGGAGGCTTTGCAACAGATACGGGAGGACATGGAGAATTCCAGGAAGGTGATCTGGGAGAAGCTTGGTATACCGTTCTTGTTCCTTAGACGTCCGCCTTGGGACAAGTTTGGCGGCGCAGAGGACACCTACGCCGCGGACACCATTATGCCGGATGGAAGAGTTCTCCAGATTAGTTCAACGCATGACCTGGGTCAGAGATTTGCAAAACCCTTTAATGTCACTTTCCTTGACAAAGATGGCCAGAGAAAATATGTTTGGCAGACCTGTTATGGTCCAGGAGTATGGAGAATAGCTGCAGCCCTCATTAGTATCCATGGAGACGACAAGGGACTTGTTCTGCCAGTAGAAGTTGCACCAGTTCAGGTAATAATCATCCCGATATATTACAAAGATGCAGACAAAGAAAAAGTCTTGGGGAAATGCAGACGTCTAGAAGAACTCTTAAAAGGAGCCGGCTACAGGGTTCAAGTAGACGCGCGCGAAGAGTACACGCCAGGATACAAGTTCAACGAATGGGAACTTAAAGGAGTACCAATACGTCTCGAAGTAGGGGTCAAAGAGGTTGAAACAAACACCGTGACTGTTTTTAGGCGCGACCTGTTGCGAAAGGAGAAAGTCCCAGACGAAAAACTCCTAGAACATATTAAATACCTCGAGGGAGCCATCTTAGAAGAACTCAAAAATAGGGCAAAGAACTTCTTTGAAAGCAGAATCGTAAATGCTACAAGCAGGCAAGAGGTGAAGGAAGCCCTAAGAAGCGGAAAAATAGTTAAGATGCCGTTCTGTGGACGGGAGGAATGTGCAAACGACCTGAAGGAGGCCACAGACGGTGGAAAGATAAGGGGGACCGAGATAGATTTCAAGGAGGGAGACTACGGCAAGTGTGCCTGGTGCGGAGCACCTGCAAGACAAATAGTATATGTGGCCAAGGCGTATTAGCGCACGTGTTGTGAATTGTTTTCCTTTAAGTCAAGCATGTAGATGTACGCGTCGGAACCATCTGCATAGTAGTTTGTTCTCATACCTACCCTCTTGAAGCCGAATTTTTCATAGAGCGCTATAGCTACAGTGTTCTGGGTGCTGACCTCTAAAAGGATCTTTTCGATTCCCATGCTTTTGGCTAGTTTTATAGTTTCTTCGAGAAGCATTCTTCCGATACCCTTTCCTCTGAATCCCTCAATAACTGCCACGCTGTGTATATGTAGGCTCTGGTTCTCGATGCAGGAGACGATATATCCGATCGTTAGTCCCTTGTAGTCTGCCACCAGAAAAAAGTCTCGGCACTTCTCGTAGAGTTCAAACAGGTAGTAGAATGGGAACGCGTCTAGGCCGAATACTTTTTCCTCGATCTCAGCGATGTAGAAAAGGTCTCCTGGCTCGATTTTTCTAACTTTTATATCCAAGATTTCCACCTTCCAGGATAAATTTATCCATGGGTTTAGGGATAAACGTGTTGCTAAAAATCTTCTTTGCCGAAGAAAGGTATGTTTCTTCGATTTGAGGACCAAGCCTAGCATACGGCAAATGTATCAGCGCCAGATACTTTGCGTTGACTTTTCTAGCAGTATTCGCCGCTTGTATAGGTGTTGAGTGGCCGTCTTTTTCTGCTTCTTCCTCCATGCCTGGAGGGTAAGTTGCCTCATGTATTAGGAGGTCGCAGTCCCGGAAGCCCTCTTCGAGTTCACGAGTGGGAGAGGTGTCCCCCGTGTAACATACTGAAGCGTCTCGGAAGTCCAGTCTAGCGGCTAGGGCTTTAACTGTGTGTTTTGCACGGTAAAAGCTGATATTACCAATTTTTGTGGAGGGCTCCGCCTCGAAGAAAACACCGTGTGAAAGTATGTCTTGATACTTGGATGGATGAATTTCTCTTAGAAGATTTTCAAAGAATTTATGGGTTCCTGTAGGACCAATTACCTGGATGCGTCTTCCTTTACCCTCTATCCATAAGTGCCACAAAAGCTCTAAAACACCGAGAGAATGATCCGGGTGTACATGTGTCAGCAAAATTAACTGGATTTTATCCAGCCAGCCTAGCCTGGAAAGAGTGTATGGGCAGGGTGAGGGACAGTCAAGCAGAATGTTGTCTACAAGGATCGAGGGAGTAAAATTGTCCCCGAAAAAAGTGCTTCCAGCGGTTCCCAAAAAGACTATTTCAACCATCTATAATCATTCATAAGAATAAAGAATGTTTAATTAAGATTACTCTAGCACCTCTAATGCTCTTCTCAGAGTCGATATAGTGATCTTCGCGGCAGCCTCAAAATCTGGCTTTGTCTGTATTTCGGCTGATACGTATCCCATGTAACCAGTGTCTCTCAATGCCCCCAGGATTCTAACAAAGTCTAGGTGGCCCATTCCGGGCGCAAGCCTGTTGCTGTCAGCTACATGAAAGTGCCCAATTTTTTCCCCGGCAAGCCTTATTGCTTCTTCTATGCTTCTTTCCTCTATATTCATGTGGAAGGTGTCTAGCAACAAGTAGACGTTGTCTGCTCCCAGCTCTTCTAGGAACCTTAATCCTTCCTCTACTCGGTTGATAAGCTTTGATTCATACCTGTTGAGTGGCTCGAGGTACACGAGTACATTCTTTTTGGAGGCTTCTTCGGCAATTTTTTTCATTTCTTCTAGCAGGAGGTTAATTGGTTGGTCGATTTGTTCCCACTCTTCGCCTTTTCCCCTGATTAGCCCTATGATTACGCCCTTGATATCGCTACGTGAAGCGGCGTCGATTATTTTTCCTATTTTTTCTCTGGCTCTCGTCCTAAGGCTTTCGTCAGGTGAAGTGAGACTAAGCCCAAAATGTAGGTAGTTAAGCCCCGTCCCAACTGCGGGAATTTCTAGCCCATGATCTTTAACTATTTTTGATAGTTCTCCTACTTCCTCTGGCTCAAGGACAGAAATTTCTACCCCATCATATCCCAGCTCGCTCAAAAGACGTACAGCAGGCTCAGGATCCACCTTGGCGACTGCTTCGAAACGTGCCCTAGCGTATGCAATAACCATGGATAATTTTGGTTTAGACGGCATGATGTTCTAAGGTGGTTACCTATCTTAATAAGGATTGTTATTATTGAGTTATTATATCCTTTATAGTTCCCTTTTTTAAACATTTTCCGAATCAAATATTAAGAGTTATTAGACAGACATAGACGGCGAAAGAAAATGACAACAATGAGAGCTGCTTTAGTAACAGCAGAATTTGCTCCACGCCCAGGCTACAAAATATCACAGGATGAAATTCGGACGAGAAAGGTAAGGGAAGGTGCAAAAGTATGGAAAAATCCAAAACTCGTACTGAGGACTGACTACCCAGTCCCAGAGCCAAAGCCAGACGAGATACTTATAAGAGTAAAAGCTGTAGGCATATGTGGGAGTGATATCCACTTCCTCGAGACAGACAACGATGGCTACATTATTTACCCAGGTCTCACAAGATTCCCGGTAGTCATAGGACATGAATTCAGCGGCGTAGTAGAAAAGGTCGGGACAAACGTGAAAAACTACAAGCCAGGAGACATGGTGACAAGCGAAGAAATGTTCTGGTGCGGTGAATGCGACGCGTGCAGAAGCGTCGACTTTAACCACTGCATACGGCTAAATGACCCGGCAGACCTAGAATTTGGTGAACTCGGCTTCACCCACGACGGCGCAATGGCTGACTTTGTTGTTGTAAAAGCAAAGTATGCATGGAAAATAGATTCTTTAGTAGACAGGTATGGTAGCGAAGAAAAAGCCTTCGAAGCCGGAAGCCTGGTAGAGCCAACAAGCGTCGCCTATCACGCTATATTCACGAGAGCCGGCGGCTTCAAACCAGGAGCATACGTTGTTGTCTGGGGAGCTGGGCCAATAGGCCTAGCAGCTATTGCTCTTTCCAAGGCCGGGGGAGCCGGGAAAATTATAGCCTTCGAGGTCAGCCCAGAAAGACGTGAACTTGCAAAGAAAGTTGGAGCCGACTACGTGTTTAACCCAGTTGACCTCTCTAAGAATGGCACAGAGCCATGGGAGAAAATCATGGAGATAACTGACGGGCAAGGAGCAGACGTCCACATAGAGGCCGCGGGTGCACCACACCGTACAGTTCCCCACATGCAGAAAAGCCTGGCAATAAATGGCAAAATTATCCAGATTGGCCGTGCCCCGCAAGAAGTGCCAATTTACCTCGAAGTTTTCCAGGTGAGACGCGGTCAAATATTTGGTAGCCAGGGGCACAGCGGCTTCGGGAACTTCGGCAACGTGATAAGGCTTATGGCCGCTGGCAGGATAGATATGACACAGATAATTACTTCTCGATTCAGCCTAGACGACGTCTACAAGGCTTTTGAACGTGCACACCAGAGGATAGATGGAAAGATAACGATAAAGCCGTAACAAATAAATATGACAATGGCATAAAATAGGTGATAAGGATGGTTGAATACGAAGCACGTTTCTCAAAGCCCTATTACAACAAGTTTGGCGAAAAAATCTACCTAGACCAAATGACTATGGCTGAATTGCTTGAGAGAGTAAAAAAGAACGACATTATACTTGTCCCATGTGGATCAACAGAATCACATGGTTTAGGTCAAGCCACCGGAGAGGACACAATCATCGGTTCCTACATTGCTGAACGTATAGCATTTGAGACTGGGATAACTGTAGCCCCTCCGATATTCTATGGCTCGCACCCATCGCACCACTACGGCATGCCAGGAACTATCCCCGTTAAGAAAGAAGCTTATATCGATTACGTCACAAGCGTAGTTAAATGGCTAAGCAACGCAGGATTCAAAAAAATCATTCTCTTTAACAGCCACGGTCAGGAATATGTTTTACCAATAGTCAAGGACAAGGCAATAATTGAGGAAGGAGTAAAAGCCCTCATCTTAGTTACAAGCTGGTGGGCCTGGGTAAGAGACATACTAAGGCAGGGAACAGAACTCAAACCAGGACTTGTCCTAGAGACACCATTCATACACGCCGACGAACTCGAGGCAAGTGTTCTCTGGTACGTTGCACCCAAACTAGTCGACCCAGCAAAGCTAAAGGAAAGCGACGCAGAAAAAATGGTAGGAGTAATCCCTGACAAATGGGCAGACAAGGCTGGAAACGTCTATGGAAGACCCTTCGGCTGGTACGATATAAGCGCCTACATGGAGATCCACTATTACCCGAAGGGAAGCGTTGGTTTCCCAAGTAAGGCTAGCAGAGAAAAGGGAGAGGTCGTTGTAGAAACAGCGATCCAGAGAATAACGGAGTTCATCGAGTGGCTACACAAAACTTATCCTCCAGGAGTAGTTCCACAGGTCTGGCCTAACCCTGGAGACTTTAAGTACTAAAGATAACTCGTTTATAAATTATCTTTCTTATTTTTAACTTATAGCAAAACAATTATACTTTTCCCAGATAATTATTATTTCGTGCCAAAACCAAAAGTATACGTAACAAGAATTATACCAGAGCCAGGCCTCTCAATGCTTCGAGAATGCTGTGAAATTGAGCTCCACGAGTCAAAAGAATATCCACCGTCCCGCGAAGAGCTTATCAAAAAGATTCGCGACAAGGATGCCCTCTTATGCCTCTTGACAGACAAAATAGACGCAGAAGTAATGGATGCCGCCCCCAATCTTAAAGTCATAAGCACGTATTCCGTCGGCTTCGACCACATAGATATTCCAGAAGCCACCAAGAGAGGGATCTACGTGACGCACACTCCAGGCGTCCTCACTGATGCTGTTGCAGAATTCACAGTAGGGCTAATCCTGGCTGTTACAAGGAGAATAGTAGAGGCAGACAAAATAATTAGGAGCGGACAATGGGACAAGCCCTGGAACCCATATTTCCTGACAGGTCCAGAGCTTAAAGGAAAAACAATTGGACTCATAGGGCTCGGAAGGATAGGCGTAGCCACTGCTAAGAGACTCTCTAGTTTCGAGGTGAAAATACTGTATTATGACCTTGAGAGACGCTGGGACGTAGAAACAGTACTTCCAAACATGCAGTTCGCAGACATAGACACAGTTCTCAGCGAGTCCGACATCGTGTCAATACATGTTCCACTGACAAAGGATACATACCACTTGATAAATGAAGAGAAATTGAAGAAAATGAAGAAGACAGCCTACCTTATAAATACAGCTAGAGGACCCGTAGTAGATACAGAAGCCCTCGTAAAAGCATTAAGGGAAGGATGGATCGCTGGAGCCGCACTAGACGTGTTTGAGCAGGAGCCTCTGCCTCCAACTCATCCTTTGACAAAATTTGACAATGTTGTTCTTGCTCCACACATTGCAAGCGCAACCATCGAGGCTAGACAAAGAATGGCAGAACTTGCGGCTAGAAACCTCATTGCAGTTCTAAAAGGTGAAATGCCCCCAGCCCTAGTAAACAAGGAAGTCTTAAAGATTAGACCACTAGAAAAAGTCAAAATGATATAAAGGGAAAATCCATAAATCAATGTTTTTTCTTTTCTTCACATGAGCTTATCTCAGGTTAAGCGGCTCATAAAGAAGGTAGACCTAGTCCTAGAGGTTGTAGATGCACGCGACCCATGGGGGACTAGAAGCATAGAAGTAGAGAGATACGCAGAGAAGCTTGGAAAGCCGATTATACTCGTTATAAATAAAAGCGATCTCGTCCCAAAGGAAGTTCTCGCCAAATGGAAAAAAGTTCTAGGAAAAAGACATCCAGTTATATTTATTTCAGTAGCCAAAAGGCTGGGAACAAGAAACCTGTGGAAAATCCTACGAAATCATGCCCCCAAGAAAAGCAAGAACAAACCAGTACTCGTAGCCGTGGTAGGGATTCCAAACGTCGGGAAGTCCACCTTAATAAATTATCTCAAGGGGTCTCACAGCGTGGGTACATCGCCAATCCCAGGTTACACCAAGACTACGACAAGGCTAAGGGTCTCAAAATGGTTACGGGTCTACGATACACCCGGCATAGTCCCACGGCTTTCCGCGGAGGAGCTCGCCCTCCGGGGCGCACTTAGGCCAGAGGCCCTAGAAGACCCTGTACCAGCCGCAGTGAAGCTTATCGAGTTCATCTATAAAAAGAAGCCGTCATTTTTAAAGGATCTGTACGGAATAGAGTCGGATAACCCCTACCAGTTCTTGGAGGAATTTGCAAAGAAAAGGGGGCTTTTAAAGAAGGGAGGCGAACCAATAATTGAAGAAGCCGCAAGGATAATTATACGGGACTGGCAGACGGGGAAAAATAATTTCTACCTAGAGCCCGAAGACTACGATCTACTCGAAGAAAAGTAAGGATTGACGCGTATTGTTTCTACAATTGTCAAGTTCACGCCAAAATTCCTTCAAGGCTTCTAACACGCTTGGACTCGGTGCCAAGTTTTCTCGGACACACCTCAAAATCTCCTGCGGGTTAAACTCTGCTTTATCAATACAGCCTCCCACAAGCCATATTGGTGCGTCTAATAGGATTGGAGGTATTCCTGAAGCTTCTCCAACCCGTCTCCATGCCTCCTGGACTTCTTTTTTATATCTACTTCTTAGGTCTCCAGCTAAGCTCCTTAGATTTTCGTTGCACCTCCACCCCTTGGCTATGCCAGAAGTAAGCGTTACAAGGGAAACTCTATAGTCGACTGGGATTAGAAGTTTTTCAAAGTTTTTAAAGCCTTTATTTGCCGCCCGACATGTATAAAGAAGCATTTTAGAGGCAAAGAGAATCGTTTTGTCATTTACATCTGCATCCAAAATCTCGGCAAGTTTATAGCTGAACTCTCCGAGGTCTATTTCTTCACCTTTAAAGGCTTCAATGATTTCCTCTTTGTTTTGGATATATTTCTGGATACGTTTAATCCTTGCAGTTCTAAATTTTCTAAGCGAGGCCGAGCACTCTACAAAGCTTAACAAGGATTGGTCTGGGTCGCCTGAAGCATAGCTCGCGGCCGTCATCCAGTGATCTTCCCCCCTCGTGGCAAGCATATAGCTTACAATGGCTACACCAACTATGTAGAAGGCGCCCTCCGAGAAGCCCATTTTTGATAATATTTCTCTGACGGCAGTGTATTGTGGGTCTCTCTCTATAAAGAATTCGTAAAAATCATTGCCAGACTGGCTGAGCAGTCTGGCTAGTTCCTCAACTCTCTTAGAGTCAAAAAATATCATTTTAGCTCAGGCTTTGAATAAGCTGGTTTATCTTCTCGTACTCTTTCTTGACTATCTCAATGGCCGCCTTATTCGTTGCGTCGCCGCACACTGTTAGCCTGGATTTCTGTGGGTCGTATTCTAGCTTTACCCATACACCATTTGAGCGGTACTTTATCGACAAAGGTGTGACAACTATCTCGGTGTAGAGTGAGGCTACATGGTCGATTATCTTTCTGCCCTGATTTTCGTCTACGTCTATATCAAGCCTGTATTCTTGGATCTCTGGCAGGGTATCTAGTATGCTTGAAAGCTTTACCTCCTCAGTCGAGAGTATTTCGAGAAGTTTTCCTATAAAGAGCATTCCGTCGGGGGACAACGAGAACTGTGAGAATATAAACTCGCCTGAATCAGTAGCCGCAAGGCTCGCCTTAACTTTACGTATTCCCCTTGAAACGTCGCTTGCCTGCCCCTTTATCCTCAAAAGATACAGTCTATTTTTCTCAGCGGCTAGATCGACAAGCCTGTTTGTAGAGTCTGTGACTACTAGGCGTGAGCCCTCGGGAAGCATTAAGGCAATTGCGGCGACGAGCTTGTCTGGATCTACGTATCTTCCCTTATCATCTATGATGAATACCTGTGAAGCGTCAGTGCTTAAAGCCGCTCCGAAGGCCGGCTGAGAAGCATTAACTATATCCTGTAGCATGAATATGTCTCGGACAGGTGGGAGCTGTCGAGGCTTGAGGGCAGAGGGTGGTCTCCCAGCCTTTATCGCGACTAACCTGGCACCTATACTGCCAAGGAAGCTGGGCAACACGTCAGATGCCGGCCCGTGGTTTAGGTCGGTGACAACGAGTGGCTCTTTGGCTACAATTGGGGAAGAGTCCACAAAACTGCTAGCCGAAGAAACATATATGTCGTGAATGTACTCGGCATAACTTACCCACCCAATCCTGTTCGGGATGCTTCGAACAATGTGCCTTGTTTCATACATCTCAATAAGGTCGCTAAGCTTCTCATAGGACAGCTCAACGCCTCCAGCATCAATTATTTTCACCTGGATAGCCGAGTCCATGTGCGGGGCCACAGAGAAGTGGACACCTGCTTTTGCACCAAAACGCTTTACTGCGAAAGCCAGCTCTGGAAGAGTCGCAGAGTGGAAATCAATTACAGAGTTTCCTGTAGACATTAGTCCAGATGTGAAGGCTCTCTTAAGCATTCTCGAGGGCGGATAAAGGTCTCGGGCAGCGACTACGAGAGCCCCCTCTCCAAGGATTGTTCCTAGAACAGCTCCAAGTTCGGCCATGTTTTCCGGTGTAAGCTGGGAATTAGCTATGCCATAGATCCTATTGTTATATATTGGGAATGGACCAGTTCTCATGTATATTCACCTCTGCGAGATGTAGACAGTAGCTCCAGGGCCCAAAACACTACCTCTCCTAATGACGACACCATCTCCAATCACGCTATTTTCCTTTATAACAGTATCATTTTCGACTAAAATATTTTTTGCCAAAATACTATTTTCAACTAAGACGTTTTCAAGGATCGTCGTCTTACCAATTATCACGGAGTTCCTGATTTTTGTCTTCTTTCCTATAAATGTGTCGCTACCTACAACAGCATAGGGACCAATAACTGCGCCCCCATCTATTTCTACATTGTCCCCCAAAGCGACGGGCGGAATTATCGTTGCCCCATGCCGGAGCTCAACGTTTTCTCCAAAGAAGTTTCCATCAACAGCCTTACCATAGGGCTTCAGCGGCTCAGCGTATCCATCCAAGAGGTCAAAGTTTGCCCTCAAGAACGTTGCGGGGCGCCCAACGTCAACCCAGTAGACATCAGAGGCATACCATCCCGATATCCTGTATCCATTTTCCAGTAGCCAGGGAAACACATGTTTTCCGAAGTCCATAAGATGCGGGTTTTCTTCCAGTATCTCTAGTATTTCGTGTTTGAATGCGTAGAAACCGCTATTGGCAAGGTTCGCAAAGAGATTTACACGCCTAGTGCTCAGCATTGCGAAAGCAATAGAGGTCACATACATTTCTTGAAGATCGGGCTTCTCGAGGAAATGATAAATGTAGCCGTTCTGGTCGACGAGGACTGCGCCAAAGTCTCTCAGAGAGGGGACCTCTATCAGAGCGATACTTGCGAGTGTACCATTTTTCTCGTGATGGTCAGCGAACGATCTGAGATTTATGTTTGTGATGACGTCCCCCATGGTTACAATGAAGTCTTCGTCTATGTAGTTTGAGAGTTTCCTGACTGCGTCGGCCGTGTCTGCAGGATGAATAAGTGGCGCAACGATTTCTAGGTCTGTATCGACCCACTTAGCTACT
This sequence comes from Thermofilum sp., assembly GCF_038871435.1. Taxonomy (NCBI): domain Archaea; kingdom Thermoproteati; phylum Thermoproteota; class Thermoprotei; order Thermofilales; family Thermofilaceae; genus Thermofilum; species Thermofilum sp. The sequence continues at coordinate 72,638 of NZ_JAVZIC010000001.1, read as the reverse complement.
AGGTGGTTGATTATCTTTTCTGCAAGGTAGTTTACCGCGATCACTACTTTCTTGAATCCATGTAGATGGAGAAGGGTCAATATGTGATCCATAATGGGCAAGTTTCCCACGGGAAGAAGAGGCTTGGGAGTCGTATAGGTTAATGGTCTTAGGCGTGTCCCCTTACCCCCAGCAAGCATGACAGCAGTTTTGATCATTTTTTACTACTAATATTAGTCTTGAAACAAAAATTAGATATTTTTATCTCTTCTAAAATTTTTAAAACAAATAGAGGACCCAAGGAAAAAAGATGCCTAGACAGAAAGGTCTTTAAAGAGCCTTTTCATCGTAGGTGTATGTGGGAGAACTAGAGCCAATGAGCGCTACAGGCATATTCGTTGTGACGAGAAGGCTAGAAGTCTACCAAACAATCGTTTTTGACTATTTTGACAGCGAGGGCGTCTACCACGAGCTCGTAGAAGACGAAGAAAAGCTCGAAAAAGAACTTAAACTCTTGGCTTCCAACATGCAGGGCTTCCTGGACGAGGAAGAAGTCATACTTAACGGCGAAAGGGTACGCCCCAGAGTCGTTGGAGTAGATATAGGGTTCAAATCTGTCCCAGAAGAACCGTTCATCACCTATTTTATTTTCTTCAAGGGAAAACCCCTCAAAGGAAAAAACTACTATGAAAATATCTATGAAAATACTGTCGCTGACTACCCGATAACAGCATACTGGTACTTTCCATTGAAAAGCAGAATAACAGACGTCCAAATGAGCGGAACCGTAGAAATAATAGGCTCAAACATTCTGATACTTAGACTCAACGAGGGAGAAAAGGTCTACGGCTACGAAAAAATAGAGTTCGAGCTCTAGCCCACCACCACTCAAACCTTTTCCCTGGTTTTATTGCCCATAGCCTCCATCTTCAATAATCTATGTGGCCAGTTTCACGAAACAATCAGAACAAATACCAAGAGCTTTTAATGCTCTCAGTCGCAAATTAACGAAGAACGCACAACATTTTTTATGAACCCAAAGATAGGGCAGTCGAGAAAATGAACCAGAAAGAGAAGAAGGTCAGCTTGAAGATCCCCGAAGATATTCATCAGCTAGTGACGAATTATTCAATAAGCAACAACATCGGCTTTGAAGAAGCTGTTATAGAACTACTAAAAAAAGGCTACGAATACTCGGAACTGGAGAAAAAATATGACAAATACATACATGACAGGGAAGTATGGGACAGAAGATACTATTTTCTCAAAGTCGAATCGGCATACATCTATTACAGGCTTAAACTTAGAGACATCTACGAGGAAATGAAGTCACTAGCTATGACTCTTTCTAGCGTCGTAAGTACCCTTGAACATTTACTCCAACGGTACGGTATTAAGGATCAAAACATGGATAATTATTTGGACAAGATGCATGCAACTGTCAAATATTATCTGGATCAATATGTTCTTGCCTCTAGGAAAGAGGAAAACTCCCCCGAAATAAATGATGCAGAAGTAATACAGTCCATCGAAGAGACTCTTCAAAAATACAAGAGTATTCTGGGAAGAGAGCAAAATAACACAAGTGAAAGGTGACAAAATGCTTCTCAAAAAGCCTAGGACGAGCGAAAAAGACGTAATCTACTTGGCACTTGTCGACTCAATATCAAAGGGCGGATGCCCCATCTGCAGAACGCTAGAAAAATCTGAAAACAACCTCATATGGATAATCCTATACGAGCACGTAAATGACCCATACGTAAGGGAAAAAATAAACAAAGGAAACGGTCTTTGCGGGTATCACTATAAAAAAGTCATAGAGATGGCTAAGCAAGACCCCCTAATAGGAGGCTTGGGACCCGCAATCATAGTGGAAGACTTGTTAAGCAGATTTGTAGAAAGCATAAATACGGATACTCCACTTTCAACGAAATGTTACATATGCTCTGAGCTCGAGAAAACTGAGGAGTCTTACATTGCCTCTTTTGTCTCTAAGCTAGATACGACAAACTTGCTTAGCCGTTACGAAAGTAACCCAGAATCGATACTCTGCTACAAACACTTTATGGAGATATATTCAAGGCTCCCCGAAGCAACCGCTCAGAAACTGAAAGAAATACAGCTAAAGAAACTAAACAGTCTTTTGGGCGAGCTTCGTTCCTACATAGAAAAGCACGACTACAGATACATTGGAACAATTACCGAGAACGAGGCAAAGTCGTGGACGAAAGCCATCGAGGCACTGGTTGGATCCGGCTGGTCAGCACTGTTCCAGCTCAAGCCTAAAGGAAAACACTCAAAGCAATGATTATTTGAAGTTCCAATATTATCAGAGGCTATGTTCATGTTACATGGTCTTCCGCCAATAATCTTGTTCTGGCGGGAAGAAAGCACAAAAAGAGAGATTTAACAAAGCATATTAAGTGAGCCTTATTTTAAGTCGGCGGCTTTAGAAGTCGTTGGAGGTGGCTATATATGCTGACTAAGTCGTTGACCAGAATTAACCTGGACGCTGTTATAAAATACGTTTTATCAAAGCAGGGCAGTGATGGGGGCTACCTGTCCTTCCAGTACCTAGACATGTTTGAGTCCTCGGCTGAGGATACCTACTACGCTCTTTCGATCTTAGAGACTTTGGGCGTAGAGCCTCCCCGTAGAGATAGGGCGGTAGAATTTTTGAGGCACCTACAGCACGAGGATGGGACTTATAGTAGTGTCGAAGTTGCATTTTATTCGATAATGGCTTTATCTTTGCTTGGTGCTTCTCCGAGAGACCCTAGGGGCGCATCAGAGTATCTAATGAAGGCGTTAGCCTCAAACATGAATGGGGATTATATTCTCCCAAGTTTCGAGGCAGAACAGCTGATAGATGAGTCAGGCGTTCTCAAATCTAAAGATGCAACTTTTACTTTGACTTCAGCAGACTTGACACCTGTCCCAATTAGGACGTCGATGATTGTTCTCGCACTTCACAAGCTGGGAGGCCTCGATGGAGAAGCGGAAGAAAAAGCATACCCATTATTAAAAGATGCATTGAGCAATGGTGGCTTAGGTACGCCGGTCTCCTTAGAGGTGGCCTACTGGGCACTTGAGGCTCTCTCGACTGTTGATCATTTACCAGAGACAAGTAATCTCGTTAAGTGGATCTATGCATGTGAAAATATAGATGGAGGATTTAGCTCTACACCGGGCTCGAAGACCGCATTTATTGAAAACCTCTACTACGCGTTGCGTTCCTTAGAAATACTTGGGTCTAGGCCCAAGTACGTCTCAAGCCATCTCGAATACGTAACAAGTCTTCAGAACGCTAACGGCGGGTTTAGACGCTCAAGAGAGCTTGGAGCATCGGCACTAGACTATACATTCCATGCTGTCAAGAGCCTTGTTCTTCTCGAGTCGCTATAAAAATCTCTTTAGTTCTTGAGTAGAATCTCTTGATATGTAGAGATATTGTTGACTGTGTAAAGACTAGTAACTAACACACCTATTTATACCCAGCAAATCTTCATCAAGGTTTGTGATAATTGAAGAAGTCTCACGTTTCCTGATCGGTATACTGATCGGCATACCCCTCGGGGCCTATGCATACAAGAAGTCCTACCTCGAGAAGAAGGCGGCAGTTTTAAGCATACTTTTTTCTGGTGTCTACCTCTTGGCGGGTGTTGGTGTCTTTATTACCTCGCTCTTCTTCTTTTTCTCTTCATCTATGCTAACCAGGCTCAACTTCGAATATAAGAGAAGCATAGGCGCCTCTGAGAAGGAAAGCGGCAGAAGCCTGGCACAAGTAATTGGTGCAGGTGGAGTTGCAGCTCTGTTCTCTGTTCTCTACGTATTCTCCCCTCATAACATAGGTAACGCGTTACTTGTCGGAGTCTACGTAGCTATAGCTTCCTCAAATGCAGACACATGGGCGGCAGAAATAGGTTCCCTCTCCAAATCAAAGCCGAGACTAATCACGAGGCCTTCACAGGTCGTAGAGGCGGGCACGTCCGGCGGTGTGACGTTGCTGGGCACCTTTGGCTCTCTTTTGGGGTCATTTCTGACTGCCGCTGTAGCCATGGTTATAAGTATGGTTGAGCATCCAACGCTAGCAAAGATCGAGATATTTTCCGTGATATTCATATTGGGGTGGCTGGGAGAAGTCGTCGATTCACTAGTTGGTGCGACACTTCAGGTAAAATACTATTGTCCAAAGTGCAACACATTGACAGATAAGAGGATCCACGGGTGCGGAAGCGAAACAATTCATGTATCTGGATACACCTATATCACGAACGAGGTTACAAACATCATCGCGACATCTGTAGTAAGCATAGTGGCCATAGCATTAGAGCTCCTCTAGCTTTTTACAAGCACTCAAGGTAAAAGTTTAATTATACACAGGCATAAATTAATTTGGGCAAGATGAGGAAGAAAAGTTTTCGGCTGTTCCTCTTTATTCTAATTACATTTATTCTAGTTTTTATAACTCTTTCCCGGGAAAACCCGCAAACAGTCGTTATAGTTGAGTTAAAAAGCAGGATAGACGAGGGGACCTACTACCTTGTAAAGAGAGGCGTTGAGTCGGCAAAAGGAGGCATACTTATCCTTGTAATCGATAGCTATGGAGGCTACCTGGACTCAATGGATAAAATCATCAACCTGTTAGTTTCATCGGATATAAAAACAATCTCCTGGATTCCACCAGGAGGGAAAGCCGCATCCGCAGCCGCAGTAATAGCGATGGCTACAGACAAACTCTACATGGGTAAAGGCTCAGTTATCGGCTCCATAAAGCCTTACCCAGACGATCCAAAAACTGTTGAATACATGGTGGCCAGGGTTTCAAGTCTTCTGTCCAAGAAGGGCGTAAATGATTCAAGGGGTATAGCTGAACGACTGGTAAAGGGAGCAGAAAGCTTTACAGAGAGTGAGGCCTCTGCACTAGGGATAACCCAAGGTAATGCTAACAGTATTGAGGAGCTTTTGTCAAAGGAAAACCTGCAGACAGCAGAAAAAGTCTATGTTTCAGGAGACGTTGTAAGCGACTTTCTATCCATAATTCTGGATCCGGCAGTCGCGATCCTGCTCCTGCTACTAGGAGTTTTACTTATTTTCCTTGAGCTAAAGGTGACAGGCTTCCAGGGCTGGGGCATACTTGGAGCAGCCTTCATAATCATTGCACTTTATACCTTCAACGTCACGGGAATAAATATTACCACATTTGTCCTCAGCATACTGGGGATAGCCCTAGTATTTCTCGAGTTCAAGAAGCCGGGCATTCAGCTTGCGGGCGTATCAGGAATAGCCCTAATAATCATTGCACTAATTTTTGAATACTTGTCGAGACCTTACCCAATGTTTTCCCCCAGCATAACAATTGTCTCTATCGGTCTCTTACTCATAGTTATCCTGCTAGCATTCGTAATCGCAAAAGCGCTCGAAACACTAAAAATGAAGACGCCTACGCTTCAAGACAAACTCATGGGAAAAGTTGGCTATGCCAAAACAGCTATTCCCAGGGGAGGAAGAGGAATAGTTTATGTCGAGGGAGAAGACTGGACAGCCGAATCGGATACCGACATCCCCCAGGGAAGCAGAGTTATTGTGAGAGGCATAGAAAACCTCATACTCAAAGTAGAGCCCTTAGGCGGGCAAGGAAAAGAACCCACTAAAGAATAAAAGATATATTAAAGTGGCTAGATTAAAAAACGAAAAACCATGGACCCAGTAACACTAATACTCCTCTTCGTTTTGCTCTTCGTCTTTGTATGGATAATTGCAAGCTATATAAGAATAGTTCCAGAGTACCAGCGCCTCGTCGTACTAAGGCTTGGACGCGTAGTCAGGATAGCGGGGCCAGGACTAGTATTCCTCGTCCCATTTATAGAGCAGGGCATAACGGTCGACCTTAGGGAACAATATATAGAAGTAACAAAGCAGACATGTATTACAAGGGACAATGCTCCAGTAGACATAGATTTCCTCATCTATTTTAAAGTAATAGATCCAAAGAGGAGCGTCGTAGAGGTTTCTGACTTCCGCGGTGCAGCAGTAGGAATAGCTACTACTACCCTCAGGGCCGTCGTTGGGGATATAGAGCTGGATCAAGTACTTGCCAAGAGAGAATACATAAACGAGGTTCTACGCGAAAAACTAGACGAAGTGACCGCCCGGTGGGGCGTGAAGGTAACTGCGGTGGAAATACGGGAAATACTCCCGCCAAGAGAAGTCCAAGACGCAATGATCAAGCAGATGTCCGCAGAGAGGAACAGGAGAGCAATGGTTACAGAGGCGGAAGGAAAACGGGAAGCCGCAATAAAGGTGGCACAGGGAGAAAAAGAAGCAATGATACTTAAGGCTGAAGGAGAGAAACAGGCAGCGATTCTTAGGGCTGAGGGAGCAGCGCTGGCACTGAAGTATCTAGATGACCAGGCAAAACTCATAGACGAGAAAACCCTGATGCTCCAGTACTTCACAACCCTCAAGGATATTGCTTCCTCGCCTTCAACCAAATTTGTACTACCCCTAGAACTCTTCAAGTTCCTAAAGCCTTTCGAAGAAATGATAGAGAAAAGGACTACAAAAGAATAAAAATTATTTTTCTTTCTTTACTTCTCCCTGAATGCTTCCAACAATATCTGCTTTACCCCTCAAGACAATTTCCTTAGCTACAATGTTTCCCTTTATGATTACGTCTTCCACGGTAACGCTGTCCGCTGAGATCTCTCTAGCCTCCAATATTGGTAGAGCATGGCGTCTCAAAGCATATTTAAGTATCTTTCCAAGAGACAGCATATTTTCGCCTCGGGAAGGCCTAACTGTAATCCTTTTTGCAACTATTTTTTCAGCAACAGCTTCCTCTGATATTTCAAAGAATGCCTCCTCGGCCTCAACGCTCTCTGCCTTAAAGCTCCCAGAGACATGTAATATTCTAGCCTTTATCCCATAGGACTTCAGTGCGCCAGCAATCTTTACCTCGTTTCCCTCGATGGAGCCGCTTATAGAAATAGACCCGGCAGACTTGAAAAGGTCACTTTTAACATTGCCCTCTATCTTGCACGAACCAGCACACTTGAAAAATTGTGCCGTTACGTCTCCCATGAAGCGTGCAGACCCGGAAACCTTTATTTCCTCCGCTTCTACATTTCCTGTCACCTTTCCCGAGCCAGAGATGGATATCCTATTGTATTTGCCGCCAGCAACCACACCGCTACCGGCAATATGAACACTGTCAACCTTGCTAGAAGCCGTGGATTGTCCGCGAAGAGTCCTCTCATACTTGTCGAATAGCTCTGCCATCACTTGACACCTGCCTCTTGCAGAATTTCCTTGATTTCCGTGAGCACATTCTTTATCTCTCTAAGCCTCTTCTGGATAAGCTCCTCAACTTCCTCGTCTGACAAGTCTTTATACTTCAATTCTTTCTCTGAACTCATACAGCCATACCCTCCTTTAGCAGGTCTCTTATTTCCTCTAGAAGCCTCTTTATCTCGTCAAGCTCTTCCAGCATAGCCCTCTGACGAGCCCTATAGATTCTCATTTTCTCTTCAATTTCTCTTAATTCGCGTCTCTTTCTGTCAACATCTCCAGTGGAGACAAACGGTTCTGTGAAACCGAAAGCAATCGAGAAAAATGCTAGGGTCCCGCCGGCCCCCATGCTGACTAAAACTATAATCGCGCCGAACAGCGTGTCAAGTGTCTTGTTGGATACAGCCTGGATAACGTTGTAAGGTATCCAAACGAGCAGAATTAATGATATAATAATACCGACTACAACTGCATAGTTAGGGACTCTCAAGCTTCTCACCTATTTTCCTTAAAATCTCTCCAGAGATAACAAGCTGGAAGTCGTTTAGACGATACACTTTCTTTGTTCTAGGCCCCTCAACATAGCTCCCGGATATAAAGCCTGCCTTCTCGAGAAGATTCAGATGCAAGTGGGTCAATGGGTAAGACAGCTTCAGGTACTTGGAGAGCTCGTAGGCATAGCGTGGCCTTACAGCGATAAGGGCAAGCATCTTAAGCCTTATAGGGTTCGCTAGCACCTGCAACACCTCTGACAGTTTTTCTGCATCTTCAACATTTGCCATTCACCATCAAATTATTAATCCAGAACTGATATATAAAGTTTATTTTACATAATACTTCCTCAACTCAAAGCGAAAACATTGAGTCATGTAGGAAAATGCTTGGTAAATACCCTGTTCAGCATAAAGCCTTAAAGCATGTTGGGAAAAAAGGATAACCCAGCAGTTGTGTCACTATTCTGGGATGGCCAGCTCCTCTAGGATTTCAGTTATCGTTTTATTTGTATGGACTGCCATCATGAATGCTTTTGTCGCCTTTGCCGGGTCGCTGTGCTGGAAAATGTTCCTGCCAATAGCCGCACCAGAAGCACCGCTCTTAATTGCCTGTTGAACCATAAGCAATGTGTCTTTAAAGGAGGACTTTGGGCCGCCTAGGACAACTACTGGAACAGGGACGCTCCTCGTTACAAGTTTAAAGTCTTCGCGGTACACAGTCTTAACTATGTCTGCTCCCAGCTCAGCGGCTATCCTTGCGCCATAGGCGACGACGTCTGCACCATACTCGGTGAATTGTGGAGGCTTTGGCACGACCTCTGCCATTACTGGTATGCCTAGGCTATCTGCCTCTTCAACTACGCTTGCCAGTTTCTCCCAGAGATAGTTCTCGTTCCTGCTACCTGGATAAACCATTACGCTTACAGCGTCGGCCCCAGCTTTCACAGCTCTATTAACCGTCGAGATAAGTCTGTCGTCAGTCTCGTCTAGGCTTTTAACAGTCCCAGTACCATCTATCCTTGCAACTACAAAGGTTCCAGAAAGAAGTTCATAGTAGTGCTCAATCATTGAGGGCGTAACCATGACGGCGTCTGGTTCTGCCTGCATGACTCGGGAAATTGTTTCTCCAAGGTTTTCAACACCTGGGATGGGTCCGTGTCTTCTTCCGTGGTCGAGTGCAACTATAAGGGCTCTTCCATTTCTAAAAAGCCTCTTTAATCTAAGCTTTTTTCCACTCATTCTACAAACTCCACCTTGACGACTTCCCCGTCTTTTACTTTTTTAAGTCTCTCTGTGTCGCCAATCACTTTTCCTATAACGTTGACTGGACTCGCTGGTCTAATCTCGCTACCCCTGCTTACAGGTGTTGGCCCAAAGAAGATGCAGAGCGCCCTTCCGGGTGGCCAGTAGGCAACATCTCCAACGTCAACAACATCTTGTGCCACTTCCTGGGCTACACGTGCCGGCGTCGAAAAATAAATCTCTTCTCCCCAGAGGTTTACCCTGCTCTCGAACGGTGCGGCTGATTTAAGTGCTTGGAGTGTCTTCGGGTTTTTGCCTGTAAGCTCTACTTCTACTACGCCTATGCTTTGTGGAAAAATTATCCTAAGCTTAGCCATGGATCATTTCACCCAAGACCTTGTGGTACGCAGAGTACAGGACGCCTTTTGCGGCTTGCACAGTTTCAAGCCAGTGTTGGCCCTCTTCAGGCTTGACTTCGAAGCCTATGGCTCCACCATAGTTGATCTCGAGGAGAACTTTGAGCAGGTCTGCAACATCGTTGACCCCGTTTATGGCTCCCGGCCTATAGAAGCCTGGATGCCAGTCTACCAGCCTGCCGTCTGGCAACTTCTTTGTGCAGCCGATGTGTATATGTGCAAGGTAGTCCTTCGCGACCTTGATGTCTCCTGGCTTCTCGTTGAGCATGGGTCCGTGGCTTAGGTCCCACAATAAACCAAAATTGTCAAAGTCAGCTTTGACCTCTTTCGCTACCTCTACCGCTTCACGTATCGGTCCTATAAGCTGTTTTTTGTCCCAGTCCCTGTCAAACGTCTCAAGAATAATTGTGACTCCTAGTTTTTTCGCTTCTGCCGTTATTTCTTTAAGGCTCTTAACTAGAGAGTCCCTTGCGGCCTCCCGGTTTTCCGGCCCAGGGTCAGGACCACTTGAAAACGCAACCTTTGTTACGCCCCTGCTAGCCGCAGTCCTAACTACTTCGACTAGTTTTGCTACAGCCCTTTTCCTTTCCTCTTCTTTGAGTGAAGAAGGATTATAGCCCTGCATCAATACGAGTGGTTGCACGCCAAACGCAACTTCAACGGTGCTCGAGGACAAGATTGGGCTGACGGCTTGCCAGGCTTCCTGGCTTAAGGCTTGAACCTCGATCATGTCGAAGAAACCGTCACTAGTCAGAGCCGAGAATGTCTCCTTAAGGGCTGGAACATCCTCTTTAAGGACAGGGGGATTAGCCATGAAGGCCACTATGCTTACCCTCCAGGGAAAGTGTGCTGTAAAAGCTGTCTTTCCCTTTGCAAAATAAACTGCAAACATTTTTATCAGTTTTTATTAGCACTGCTTAAATTAAAAAGTTGCTTATTATCAAGCGATGCTTCAAGAATTGCTAGACATATATCTCCCGCTGTTTTCCGGACTATTGTTCAGCTATTTCTATAAGCCAAAAGAGAACGAGGTAGGACTGTTTGCAAAGATCGTGCTCTATGTTTTTCTTACGCCTCTTTTATTCACCTCTACGTATTCCAGGCTAAGCGGAAAACACGACTTATCAGTTGTCAATCTAAGCTTGTTGAGCTCTATTCTCGTATTGGTGACCTTTGCTATAGGGAGAAAGCTCTTCAAGAGAAAAGAGCTCATACTTACCTCGATGTATGCAAACGCTGGATATATTCCTCTTGGTATAGCGCAAAATCTCTGGGGAAATACCGGTGTTGCAAGTGTTGGCTTCTATATATTGGGAAACAATATCACTTCGAACATTCTTTCCCCAATTTATTTGGCGAATGATAGAAAAGAGAGCCCCTTAGAGAGGTTGCTAAAGTACCCTCTCACCTATGCAATACTGTTAGCTGTTTTGTTTGCGTCTCTTAGGCTACAAATACCTGAAATAGTTCTGGAACCCATCTCCACTCTTGGGAATGTTGCCTCGACAGTCGCACTTGTACAGTTAGGTGTAGAGGTTGGCTCGCATCTAGACTTCTCACTATTAGACGGAATAAAAACATACTTCCTGAGGCTCGTGGTAGCCATCTCTATAACTTGGCTCTTAATTTGGCTTGGGCTGATCGGCGGGATAGACTCTAAAGTAGCAATAATAGAGTCAGTTATGCCCAGCGCCGTTTCATGTGTTGTTATTGCACGTGAACTTGGACTAGACCCGAAAACCACGTCGGGAATAGTCTTTGTATCGACACTCATATCTACATTCGTGTTTTTGCCAATCGCTCTACTGTTTGTATAAAGGAAGATGAGCTACTTCGAAGGCGACCTCAGCAAGCCTTCGCTTGGAGACGCCCAGCCACGAAAGAAAACCTCGGCATTTGTGTTTTCAGCATAGTTACCTTGAGCATCTATAGCGATGATGCCCACAGTGTTTGCGCCAAAGAGCTTACTTGCAAGCGAAACAACCTCATCTAAAGACTTTTCCAGGGCCAAGCCGCTCCTAACAAGGGACGCTATTCTACTCGCAAGGGACAGCTTCATCATGACCTCGCCAACACCCGTGGCAGACACAGCTACGACGCCGTTCTCAGCGTACACGCCGGCCCCAGGTATAGGGGAGTCTCCCACCCTGCCAGGTAGCTTCAAGAACAAGCCTCCCGTGCTTGTTGCGGCGGCAAGGTTTCCTTCAGAATCAAAAGCAACTGCCCCAACAGTGTCCCCTGCATAGAGGTCTTTAACTTCGTAATTATTTTTCCAGAGCTCGAATCTCTTCTCGTTTACCTGCGTCTTGTACTCATTGTATCTCTCCAGCACTCTTCTTGTAGGACCCGGGTGCGGCTCTAGATTAAATTTCTTTGCAAGGAAGTCTGCGCCCTCACCTACGATGAGAACGTGGTCCGTCTTCTCCATGACTATTCTTGCTAGGGAAATAGCATTCCAAGTATACTTTTGCGCGGCCACGGCGCCTGCCGACAATGTTTTTCCCCACATTATGCCAGCGTCTAGCTCTATTTCCCCTTTGAGGTTGACCACGGCGCCTTTCCCAGCGTTAAATAGTCCAGAAGCCTCCATTGTTTTGACAGCTTCTTCCACAGCGTCAAGAGCCGTGCCACTCCGCAAGACATCTAGGCCAGATTTAAGAGCATCCATCAATGCATTTTCTATCTCTTTTCTTTCCTCATCGCTCATTCTTCGCGCTCTGCCGGCGCCACCATGAACAGCAATTATAGGCTTGTGTTTCACACCCATGAATATAATGCTCTATTAAAATTTCTTTTGCTTCTCGATATTTCTTTGGTCTGAAAAAGTTTTTTAATATGCGTTAACAATCTTTTTGGGCGAAAAGATGCTTCCCGTATACCCACCGCAAGTCGTTACACTACAGTTCCAGATTGGACCAACTGAGATAATCCTACTCATAATCCTCGCCCTTATACTCTTCGGCCCCAAGAAGCTTCCGGAGCTTGCGAAGGCAGCAGGCGAAGCAGTCAGAGTCTTCCGAGAAGAAACACAAAAGGTCACTTCCTCAGTAGAAGAAGCATCAAAGAAACAGGAAACAACTACTGCAATTTCAGATGAGGATCTAAAGAAGCTCGCAGAAAAACTAGGTGTGCAGACAGAGGGAAAGACCAAGGAAGACCTAGTAAAAGAGGTCATAGAAAAGGCAAAAGAAAAGGGGTTAATCTAAAGTTGGCCCCTAAAAGTTATTTTCAATGATAATTTTTTCAAAATACGCCTATCTATGTTCATATGAGTCAAGAAGCGGTTGCTCTAACAACTAAAAAGAAAAACGACTTGCTATACTATTTATCTAAAACTTCTTCCAGTACGGCCGAAAAGATAGAGCGTCTAGAAGCACTGTACAAGTCTCTGAAGGAAAGAGCCTCAAGAAACCCACTTCTAGAAAGAATCTTAAACAAGTCGTTTACTCTCCTAAATATTCCTGAGCCGCCAGCCCTCCAAGAGGTTGAGCGTACAGCACGCTCTCTTGAAGAATACTCTACCAGGCTTCATACACTAATTACAACTATCGAGGATGCTCTCAGAAAAATCGACCACATCGAAAGCTCCATGAATGAAATAGAGAAGAACAGGCATGAACTGGAAAAGTGGACAGACGTAATCCAGAATCTCAACCCGTCGCTTTACTCCGACGCGGTCAGATTGCTCCGCAAAGCCGAGAAGATCCAACAAGAAGACTACAACGATTTCAACGACTTATATAAGCGCGTCGAAGAAATAAAACAGCAACTATACCAGATGTATGTTAAGACTAAGACAGAATACAACAAAACAGTATCGATCCTGCAAGGAGAGGTCGCAACAACACAAGAAGTACTGGCAAAAGCAGAAGTCGTCGCATCACTCCAAGACAGGGCAAAGATAGAACAATCCAAGGCCCGGCTGAAACAGATAGAAGAATACCTCTCAAAGGCAAAACAGGACCCCCAGCCAATAGATCCAAATGCCATCTACAAAGAGCTGGCGAAAATAAAGAACGAAGCACAGAGCCTCCTAAACACTGCCCTGTCAGAGCTGGAAATAAAGGTCTACGAGGAAACACTTAGATACACAAACATCTTGGGTAGGAAACCTATCCCCCTGACCGAGCTACTTGAACATGTTTCCCGCAAGACAAATATGCCGACGCAGGAAGTTCTCAGGACACTTTACAGCTTAGCAACAAAAGGACTAATCTCGGTCAAGGTTCTTGTTCAAGGCTGATACAGTTCCCAAACCATTACAGTTTTTATAATTAGAGTTGTACTGGGTTCTGTGTCTTTCATTGCAGGCATAGACGAGGCTGGACGCGGCCCAATGATTGGGCCCATGGTTATAGCTATGGTCTACTGTCCAGGAGAAAAGCTAAAGCTACTCGCAAGCCTCGGATTCAAGGACTCAAAGAAGGTTGCACCATCTACCAGGAGAAGGCTGGCAAAAATCCTCCCAAGTATCGGGTGCGGCGTCGAGAAGGTCATAGTTGAACCACACCTAATAGACTGCGCCGTCAAGGGCGAATGCTACCAGAACCTAAACTACCTAGAGGCAGCTATGGCAGCTGGGCTCATAAACAAAGTGGCACAAAGCATTCCCCTTGAAACTGTTTACATAGATAGCCCAGACCCCGTCCCAGATAGATACGCCGAAGCTGTAAAATCCCTTCTAAAGATACCTGTCCGGCTCGTGGTTGAAAACCATGCCGACGAAAAATACATAATCGTCGGCGCCGCATCTATAGTTGCAAAGGTTGAGAGGGACAGCATAATCGAGGAGCTAAAGAAGACATATGGAGACTTTGGCTCAGGCTATCCAAGCGACCCTAAGACAAAAAGATTTGCTGTTGAATGGCTAAAGAAAAACCCCGAGCCGCCACCCATCGCAAGAAAAGAGTGGGACTCGTGGAAAAAACTCCTAGGTAAGTAGCCGTCTCAATACAGTTATGGCTATAAACCAGAAAAACAATTAAGGAAGTATTTTCATATCGACAACATGGTCGAACTATCCAAAAAGTACTTTGCTCATCCAACTGCAATCATTGAGGACGGCGCAGAAATAGGAGAAGGCACACGTATCTGGCACTTTGCACATATAAGGAGTGGAGCAAAGGTAGGCAGGAACTGTAACATAGGGAAGGATGTATATATTGACCAAGGAGCAGTAGTAGGCAACAATGTCAAGATACAGAACGGTGTATCCGTGTATCGGGGCGTAATAATTGAGGACAATGTGTTTGTTGGCCCCTACGCAGTCTTTACAAATGACAAGTATCCGAGGGCATTTTCGACTGACTGGGAAGTAGTAAAGACAACGATAAAGGAGGGGGCATCCATAGGGGCGAACGCTACCATTGTGTGTGGAGTTACCATTGGAAGGTACGCGATGGTGGCGGCGGGTAGCGTGGTAACAAAGGATGTTCCAGACCACGGGCTCGTCATGGGCAATCCGGCGAGACTTGTGGGTTTTGTCTGTTACTGTGGTAGGCCGCTCAAGGAGGTTATACGGGAGACCGAAAACAGTGTGCTTTTAAAGTGTCTGCACTGTGGTAGGGAAGTTTCTATATCGAGAGAGCTTCACAGCAGAGTCGCCAGGGCAAAGGATAGCAAAGATTAACTCGGTTATCTTTACAGTATGTTAATACTCAAGTTTAATTTTCCAAAAATGTAAAAAATATAATTGTGGATAAAGATATTTTACTATCAATAGACATAGGCACGACAACTGTAAAGGTTGCTCTTTTTGACTCGGTTGGAAACCTTTTAGCTGTAGATGGTAAGGAATACCCAACGTACTATCCTAAACCGGGATGGGCTGAACAAGACCCGGAAGACTGGTGGGAAACTGTAGTAGAGGTTACAAGGACTGTTATCAGGAAGTCCCACATTGACCCCTCAAGAATAGCAGGTATCAATGTTAGTAGCCAGAGAGAGACTCTAGCTTTAATAGACTCAAACGGAAAGAGTTTAGGAAGAGTCCCAATATGGATGGATAGGCGTAGCGCTCCCCAGGCTGAGAGGATAAAGAATGAGAATGATGTTAGGGAGATCTACCGGAGGACAGGCCTGGTTGTCGACGCCACGTTTACAGCTACAAAGCTGTTGTGGTACAAGGAGAATGAACCCGAAGTACTTAAAAGGGCAAAGAAGGGGCTACAGCCCAAAGACTATGTTATATACAAGCTTACCGGCAGGCCAATTACCGACCATACTGTTGCATCTAGGACAATGCTGTTCAACATAGTAAAGTTGCAATGGGACCAGGAACTATTCGACATGCTGAAGCTGTCAGAATACATCGACCTGTTCCCTGAGTCTCTAAACAGCGACGAGATTGTTGGGACCCTAAGCGAAGAGGCGGCTAGGATCCTGGGCCTTCCCACAGACATAGAGGTACTTGCTGGGATGGGGGACAGGCAAGCAGAAGTTCTAGGAGCGGGGATATTTGAGTCTTCAAGAGTAGAAGAATCAACAGGTACAGGCTCTACGACTGCAACAATGGTTGACAGGCCGCTACTCGACGAAAAAATGAGGTTTTCGGTTGGGGCTTCACCCATAAGGAATACTTGGGTAATTGAGGCAGGTATGAGTACTGCAGGCGCCATACTTAGGTGGTTCAGAGACCAGGTCGCTGAAAGCGTACAACAGCTGGCAAGCTCTACTAGGAGGAGGGCCTACGAATACCTAGACATGGAAGCCGAATACATACCTCCAGGCTCAAACGGGCTAATTGTTTTGCCGTTCTTTTCTGGAGCCAGGTCTCCAAGGTGGAACCCCTATGCTAGAGGGGTCATATTTGGGCTAACTGTATACCACACTAGGTCACACATTTTCAGAGCCATGATGGAGGGAATAGCCTACGAGATAAGAAAAATACTCGAGGTTTTCGGCGAGCTAGGAATAAGGCCGAGCGAGCTTATACTCATGGGTGGAGGAGCAAAGTCGCCGACCTGGGCAAGGATAAAGGCAAACGTCACAAAGCTAGAAGTAGTCCTGCCAGAACTCCTAGACGCAGCGCTAGCTGGCGACGCGTTAATAACGAGTACAGCTCTAGGACTCTTTGAGTCACACCGGGAAGCCGCCAAGGGATTTTTCAAAGAAAGGGCTAGGATACGCCCAGACCCCAAGGAAGCCTCCATTTACGACGCTTATTATGCCATATACGACAAGTTATACACGCAGCTGGAGCCACTTTACAGGGAAATTTCATCTATAAGCGAGCTTACTCCTACTCCTCCCCCCTGGGACATAGACCGACTAATACACCTCTTATTCAAGTTGCATGAATAAACTTTAAGCGAGAAAGTGAAAGTTAAGATAAACCAAAGATATTTTTTAGAAATAGTTGGTCAAAAACAAAAACATAGAAGGCTTATTCCCTGAGCGCACCTATGACGTCTCTGATCGATATAACTCCTACAGGCTCAGAACCCCTTGTTACCACCAAGTGTCTTATCCCGTTTTCTGACATGAGTGCTACAGCTGTCTGCAGTGACGCGTCCACGGGAACTGTCACTACATTTGTGGATGCTATACTTGCTACGGTTTTGTCAAAGTCCAGCTCGTTCTTTAGGGCGTTTACAAGGTCGTACTCTGATACAACGCCGTAAAGCCTTCCACCATCGAGAAGCACCACTAGGCCTACATCCTTTTCACTCATTAGTTTTGCAACAGTTCTAATTGCGTCTCTCGGGCTAGCTGAAACAATTGTCTTCTTCATCCAGTCTCCCACCTTAAGTCTAGACAATGTGTTTTTCAAGGCCTCGTCTATCACGAGCAAGTGTTCGCCCAATAGGTCCCGCGCGCTCACGACACCAAATAGCTCATTGTTCTTTGTCACAACGAGATGCCTTATCTTCTTCTGGGAAAGCAGTTTAAGTGCCTCATGATAGGGGGTAGAAGCATCCACAGCCACCACGTCTCGCCTCATAACGTCACCTACGGGTGTCTTGAAGCCGGCATTTATGGCTATGCCCCTAACAATGTCTCTCTCGGAGACAACCCCCTCGACTTTTTTCCCGTCACTGCTGACAACTGCAAACTTTTCCTCGAGAAGTTTGTGTGCAAGCTCCTTTATGGGCATCGACGGGGGTACGACTAACGGCTTACGCACAAATTGCTCGATGCTCTTCCAGACCTCGCTCTTCAACTCTTCGAACAGCTTTCTAGCTTCGTCCACAGATGTCTCGTCCTCTAGGGTAGAAACGTCTCCAAGAGGTGCGTTGAGCGCTATAGACCTGAGTAGTCGACGCATAATTTTTCCAGACCTCGTCTTTGGAACCTTTGACACGAAAAACACAGTTGAAGGCTCAGCAATGGGGCCAATAGCATTCCTTACATGTCTCCTAAGTTCTTCACGAAGCTCCGGCCCAGCTTTGAACCCTTGCTTCAAAACCACAAAGGCTACGGGTGTCTCAGCCTTTATGGGGTCGGGGACACCGACAACTGCCGCCTCTGCAACAGCCGGGTGGCCGACAAGGGCAGACTCAATTTCATATGTGCCGAGCCTGTGGCCCGCGACCTTTAGTACTTCGTCGGCTCTTCCAAGCACCCAGATAAAGCCGTCCTGGTCCTTTACAGCAAAGTCCCCCGCATAAAAGTAGCCTGGGAACCTAGCCCAGTACGTAGCCTTATACCTCTCTGGGTCGCCCCATATACCGTGAAGCATTCCAGGCCAAGGTCTCTTAATCACAAGGTAGCCCTTGACGCCTGGCGGCACGCTTTCGCCCTTTGCATCTACAATGTCTGCCTCTATGCCTGGCAATGGGGGACCATTTGTCCCGGGCTTCATGGGTACAAGGAAGAACCCAGGCGTATGAGAAATCATTATTCCGCCGGTCTCGGTCATCCACCACGTTGATCCCAGCACTACCTTCTCGTTGCCTAGAACCCTATAGGTCCATCTCCATGCCTCTGGATTAATCGGTTCTCCAACAGAGTGGATAATCCTTAGCGAAGACAAGTCGTGCCTTCTCGGCCAATCCTCGCCAAACTTCATAAACATTCGTATAGCTGTAGGGCTAGTATAAAAAACGGAGACCTTGTAACGCTCGATGATGCTCCACCAGCGATCCGGCTGTGGATAGTCTGGAGCACCCTCGTAGACAACCTGGGTTGCGCCGACGAGCATTGGCCCAAGAACCACATAAGAGTGGCCAGTGACCCAGCCAACGTCTGCTGTACACCAGTAGACATCGTGTTCACGTATATCGAAGACCCACTTCATTGTTGCATATACGTGAACGGCCCAGCCACCAGTATCGTGGACTATACCCTTAGGCTTCCCAGTAGTTCCAGAGGTGTACAGGATAAAGGATGGATGCTCGCTTTCAAGCCTCTCAGGCTCTACAAAAACATCGCTTGGGACTTCTCTAAGCAAATCATGTAGCCAGTAGTCTCTGCCCTCCCTCATCGGCACGTTATTTAGACCTATCCTCTTCACTACAACGACCTTCTCAACAGAACGGGCCCTCTCCACGGCCTTGTCGGCTGTCTCTTTTAGTGGGACGATCTTCCCCCTCCTCCAGAACCCGTCAGCAGTTATGAGTAGCTTGGCACCAGCATCGTTTATCCTGTCAGCAAGGGCCTCAGCCGAGAAGCCGGAGAAAACTACACTTGTAATAGCTCCAATCCTCCACGCAGCCAACATGAAAATAATCGTTTCGGGGATCATTGGCAAATAGATGGATATTCTGTCTCCCTTACCTACACCGAGCCTCTTCAATACATAGGCCGCCTTGTTGACCTCTCGGAGAAGTTCCCCATACGTGTATCTCATGACCTCGAGAGGCATACCATTTCCGTCTACGGGTTCGCCCTCCCAAATCAGGGCAACCTTGTTTCCTCTACCCTTCTTGACATTTAGGTCCAGCGCGAGGTAAGACAGGTTTATCTTTCCGCCGACAAACCACTTATAGAAAGGAGGATTAGAGTCGTCCAACAAGTTCTTCCACTTTTCAAACCACTCAAGCTCACTAGCGACACCATCCCAAAACTCATTGAAATTCTTCAAAGTCTCGGCATGCCTTCTCCAGTAGTCCTCAATTCTCTGAAACACGAACTTGTCGTTTGTAACATACTCCCCAAATGGAAGGCTCCCCGGTTCCATCGTCAATCGCCAAAAAACCTTTAGACAACTGTATTATTAAGCAATATTCAAAATAAATCATGACAAATCGCAGAGCACTAGGAAAAAAATGGAGCCCCGGCCGGGGTTTGAACCCGGGACCTCCGCCTATCCGGAAGGACTAGTTCTTACCAGAGCGGCGCTCTACCGAGCTGAGCTACCGGGGCTCGACTTCAGATGTCTTACTGAGTAATAGCTTTGTGGGGTTTAAATTTTTTGTGGGATGAGCAATTCTTCTATAGTTGTGTCTCTCATTTTCCTGGAGTGTTACTATATATTTTCCTTTCTTACTCCTTCCTCTTCCAGGTTGACGGTTAGAACGTTTGTTGCGTGGCTTTTTAGTGCGCTGATTATTTTTTCGGCGTCGTTTTCTCTGCATAGGGCTACGATGTATCCTCCCCCTCCGGCGCCTGTTAACTTTGCGCCTAGGGCTCCGTTTTCTCTGGCAGTATGTACGAGTAGCTCTATTTCCTTCGTTGAGACGCCTACAGCTGAGAGAAGGCCATGATTTATATTCATAAGTATTCCCAGGTTTTCGTAGTCTCCTTTCTCCAAAAGTTGGGCCGCCTCTACGACTAGCTTTCCAGCAGAATAGTAGATTGGGTCTAGTATACTTGGATAAGTGTTTTTAAGTGCAAGCACCCTGCGAACCATTTCGCCCGTGTTTCTGGGGTTGCCTGTGTCTGCCAATACTAGCTTTACCCCTCTAAAGATTGGTTTTAGCTGGATGAATCCCTCTCCTTTCCTATATGCAATGGCCCCGCCAAAAGTGGCTATGGTGTTGTCTATTCCACTGGGTTTTCCATGGACAACTTTTTCTGCCTCGTAGGCTAGGTCTGACACTTTTCTGGGGTCTAGCTGGAGGCCCAAGGCTAGGCTTGTTGCGTGGACTGTGGCGACTGCGACTGCCGCGCTCGAGCCCATTCCGCTACCTGGAGGTATCTGCGAGTCTATGTGTATGTTTAGGCCTGTTTTTTTGTCGGCCTCAAGCATCGCAGTGTATGCCGCAACGGCGACTGGGGTCATTTTGCCCGTCCAGCTGTCCCTCTGGTTAAGCGGGAAAGTCTCAGTGAGGTCGAAGTTTTTCGAGTACACCTTGATTTCGTCGCTCTGCGTGGGCTCCACAGTTACATATGCCCTTAGCGAAACGGCTATAGCTATTGCTGGCTGTCCCTCGACGACAAAGTGTTCACCGAATAGGATAACTTTTCCAGGTGCGCTTGAGGTAATCCTAGACATAGAAAAAGTGAGTGGATAGATTGGTATATTTTTAGCGTTGTAGCGTTGCTAGGGCTTGATGCCTTTTTCCAGCAATAGTGCTTTTATTTTTTCAATAGATCTCTGTATAGCCTCTGCTGGGTATTCGTGTGCTGGAAGCTTTCCATCGAGGAAGTCCTGGTACGCGGCAAGGTCGAGTAAACCGTGCCCGCTGAGGTTAAACAATATTACTTTTTCTTCGCCTTTTTGTTTGGCTTTTATCGCCTCGTCGATTACTGCTTTTATAGCGTGGGCGCTTTCTGGGGCTGGCACTATTCCCTCGGTCTGTGCGAAGAGCCTCGCAGCCTCGAAGACCTCTACTTGGTTATATGCTGTGCTTTCATATATTCCAGCCTTCTTCAGGAGGCTCAGGGTAGGTGCGGCGCCATGGTATCTTAGGCCTCCTGCGTGGATGGGTGGAGGTATAAAGTCGTGTCCAAGAGTGTACATCTTTAGTAGGGGTGTTAGTCCCGCGGTGTCCCCGTAGTCGTACATGTATTCGCCCTTAGTCATGGATGGACATGACGCCGGCTCTACGGCTAGGAACCGTGTCCTCTTGGGCGCTTTTCCGGATCTGACAAGATAGTAGAATGGATACGATATTCCGGCGAAGTTGCTTCCTCCACCCACGCAGCCTATGACAATGTCTGGGAACTCGTCTTCCGCTTCGAGTTGCTTTATTGCCTCTAGCCCTATAACTGTCTGATGCAACAAGACGTGGTTGAGCACGCTTCCAAGGCTATACTTTGTATCCTCATGAGATATTGCGTCTTCTAGGGCCTCGCTTATCGCTATTCCCAGGGAGCCGGGATTGTCAGGGTCCTTTTCCAGTATGCTTCTTCCATACTTTGTCCTGTTGCTCGGGCTTGGGACTACTTCTGCCCCCCACGTCCTCATCAGTATGGCTCTGTATGGCTTCTGCATGTAGCTGACCTTAACCATGTATATCGTCAGCTTTAGGCCAAAAAGCATTGTCGCGAACGAGAGTGCAGATCCCCACTGCCCAGCACCAGTCTCTGTAGTTAGTCTCTCTACTCCTTCCCTTGCATTATAGTATGCCTGGGCAACCGCCGTGTTGGGTTTATGGCTTCCCGGCGGACTAACGCCTTCGTACTTGTAATATATCCTAGCGGGGGTTCTAAGTGCCTTTTCGAGACGATATGCACGGATGAGGGGGGTTGGCCTCCAGATTCTGTATACATCGAGCACTTCTTCTGGTATGGGTATGAATCTTTCCTGTGACATTTCCTGTCTAATAAGTTCTTTTGGAAATATGGGCTCAAGGTCTTTGGGCGAGACCGGCTGGCCAGTGACTGGGTTAAGTGGCGGCGGAAGAGGCTCTGGCAGGTCTGGCAGGATGTTGTACCATTCCCGTGGCATCTCATCTTCATCTAGATGTATCTTTTTGTTCATAACTTGTCTATTTTGTTCATTGATGTATATAAATTTTTCTTTTATGTACATTTTAGAGAAGAATGAATATAAATGGAGGTTTATCACCATAAAGAATTATGGATAAGTCGTTTTGGAAACATGTAGAAGAAGTTCTAGGGTCGGGCAAAAGAATCCAGATAGCAAGAACTCTACTAAAATACGGGCTAAGCGTGAGAGGAGAAGACGTATACATTGGCGACAAAGTAAAAGTTACGGTAACTTCACTCGCGGAAGAAGCAGGCGTAGACAGGAGAGTAGTTATGGAGGTTCTTAAACAGATAAATAACGACGACTTCCTCAGGGAATTTTTCTTACACCTCAGGCCAGCAGGCCCCTCACTCGTGTCGGTTTCACGTCTGCTGGGTTACAGGTGCCTAGTTGTGGAGATCTTTGAAGACAAACCGGGCATAATTGCCTGGGTCGCTAACGCATTGGCCGAGAAGGATATAAACATTCTACAGGTGGTCGCGGAGGATCCGAACATATATGAAGAGCCCAAGCTCTACGTCGTCGTCTCGCAGCCTGTTCCCAGCGAGGTCATTGAGAAGATTCTCCAGCACCCGGCAATTAAGCGTGTGTCAATAAGCTAAAGTGAATTAGCAGCATCAATTAATTCTTTCAGGATATTTTCCATGTAGGCGCTGGGAACCTTGTAGCTAAACGCCGCCAAGTGTCCACCCCCTCCACCATAGCTTCTCGCTATGTCTGCAACGATCTTTGATATCTTTTCATAGCTGTTTTTGGCCGGTGCTCTATACGTGATGAGTGTAGCTGTTTCTCCCAGTCTTGTCAGCAGGATAACGGGTTTTTCCTTTTCGCCTGCGAGGACAGATGCTATTCTCCCAATGAATCCATATACCCGTCTGTTTCTTAGGTCAGCTATTAACAGGTTGTCTGACTCAAAGATTGTGCTTTGCTTTGCCTCTTGGTATAATTCCCTGTAGATTTTTTCTCCCTCTTGGGCCGCCTCTGCTGCCTCATCTGGGACTATTATTTTCTTGTTTAGCCAAGACGATAGTATCTTTTTCCTGAGCTGTTCCTCGCGAGTCTTGTATGCCAGGGCAATGCTAAGGGTTTCTAGGGAATGGTGCAGGGGGTCATCTTTCTCGAGCTTTATTGCTAGATCGGATGCTTCTCCCAGCTTTATTATGCTTTCGTAGAAGGAAGGGTCAGAAGTGTTCTGAAGGAATTTTCTAGCTATTGAGGCCGCTGATCTTGTGTTTTCGAGTATTGTTTGGATTCCTATCTTTGTCAATTTGTCTGAGAAACTTAGCGTGGACGGGTGATGATCCAGCCATATTATTTTTCCCCTCTTTGAGATGTCATATAAGAGAAGAGATAATTTTGGCCATAGTTCTGTATCGATCGCTATGTCGACGAGGTAGAGTTCTTCAAATTCTTCGGGAACCTGCAGCAGCGTCTTGTCGAGTTCGTGGGGCTGGGAAAATAGAAATATCAGCCTTGTTTCTGGATGCTTCTTTCTAATGGTGTCAGCTATGACTGCTGTAGCAGACATTCCGTCAAGGTCCCCATGAGAGATAAAAATCGTGGGTTTAGACATAGATACTAGGCCTTCTGCATAATTACTGCTGTTGTATTCCCTTCTCTTTGAGTTTATTCATTATTTTTGCAAGGACAAGTTTGGCTTCGTCCTCCTTTATTCCTAGATGCTTTGATGTAGCTTTTATATCG
Organism: Thermofilum sp.; assembly: GCF_038871435.1. Classification (NCBI taxonomy): domain Archaea; kingdom Thermoproteati; phylum Thermoproteota; class Thermoprotei; order Thermofilales; family Thermofilaceae; genus Thermofilum; species Thermofilum sp. Next base: position 48,696 of record NZ_JAVZIC010000001.1, on the reverse strand, counting down.
CCATTTATGGCGAGCATGGCGAGGATTCTGCGCTCTTTTTCGTTTTCTGCCAATCCGTTGGCTAGGGCTATTTGTGCAGCCTCAGATATCTTGTCGGAGTCAATATCTCTAGTTATCATTTCCGTCGGTAGGGGTTCTCTAAACCTGTTGAGATTATCTAGCGAGATGATTGTGACCCATTCGTCTTTCCCAATGTCTGGATAGATCTCTTTTAATGCGTTGATTAGCTCTTCTTTAGAACTAAAACCGTCCTTTACAGCGTCGTCATTTGTTAGTTCTCCGAGCTTAGTATATCGGACATATTTTACCCGGGCGGTTCCATGGATTTTCCCGTCGCTTTCAATATAAACAACGTCATATCTGGGCGTGACGATCCCCCTTCGGACAGTTGTCGTTTTTTCCCCGTTGAAGAGCTGGTCAATGTATTTTGCTTTGAACGATAATTTTCTGCCCAGCTTCCTGTTTATTATCTTCCTAGAGCCCCCCTCCATGTTTATAGGTTTCCTCCTCTGTTTTGAAGCCACATGGTTTTTAAATCTTTTTCCTCTGCCTTGTAGTTTTCCTCCTCTTCATGGAGGATTTTTTCTTGGCCGAGGCATGGGAAGCTTCACTGTCTTCTTCTTGGTATACCTTTTTCAATCCCTCTACGAGCTTTTCGGCAACCTTGTCTATGTTTTGTGCTAACTTGTCATAGTAGCTTAGAAACTCTTCGAGCATTTCCTGCACAAGCTCCTCCGGAGAAACTTCTCCATTAGCTATCTTTACAAGCTTAGACTCCATGCGCCCCCTTATCTCCGGCAAGACGAGTTCTGGGACTGTCTCATACAGCGAGACGGCAAGGGTTCTCCCGAGAGGTGTCGGTATAAGGCGCTTATTCTTCACTATAAAGTATTTTCTTTCAATGTTTGTGTGTATATGCTCCTGCATTGTCGCGTCTGTACCTATGCCGTACTTTTTCATTAGGGCTAGAAGCTCCGCCTCGCTGAGGTACTGTGGAGGCTGAGTGGTTCTCTCCTCTAGCTTTGCTTCTAAGACTCTCACCTCTTCCCCTTTGAGCAGGTATGGGAGGGGGTCATCTTGCGGTACACTGTAGGGGTAGACCTGATAGAATCCAAGGTAGACGACCTTGCGCCCCTCCGCCTGGAACTGTAACTTGTCTATGTTGACAATGATTTTTTGCTTCTCGATAATAGCGTCCTCGCTTAATGTGGCTAAGAAATGTCTAGCCACGTATTCGTATACCCTCCACGCTTTCTCCCCAAACTTTCTAACAATCTCGTTCTTAGAGGCGGCCTTAGTTGGGTAGATTGGTGGGTGGGCTTTGTCGTCTTCACGTCCCTCCGTCGGTTTGAAGCCCTTTAAAAGCAGTTTTTTTACGTACCAGCCAGTGTTTTCCCACTCGCTGAACATCGAGAGTATATTCTTCAGGTTTAGAGTTGGAGGATACCTGGTTGTCTCGGTGCGTGGATAAGAAATGTAGCCGTTCGCGTAAAGAGTTTCAGCTATTGCGAGGGTCTCTTTTGGCCTTAGGTTAAGGAAAAGGCTACCCCTGCTCTCAAGGTACACTGTGTTTAGTGGAACAGGGGGCTGGATATTAACTGTCACGTATTCCGAGGAAGCTACGATTCCCTTACCAATGCTCTTCACAACGCTTAATGCTTCGTTGGCCTTAGAGGCATCGTCAAACGTCGCGTGGCCAGTAAATACTCCCTCGGGCGACTCGAATTTTACTCTTAACACGTAGTATTTCTTCTTCTTGAAGTTTTCTCTCTCTAGTTCACGTTTTACAACCAAGTAGAGGACTGGAGTCTGACATGGACCATAGCTCAGGAATTTGCCTTTCGGCAAGAATCCGTTCCTCTTTTCTACCGACAGCGTGAGTATTCTCGTAAAGCTGGCGCCAATCGTGAGGTCGACGATCATCCTAGAGAAGGCCTTGTTTGCTAGGTTTTCGTTTGGCTTCCTGAAGTTTTTGAAGGCTTCTAGGATGTCTGTCCTCGTTATTGCGCTGAACCATGCACGTTTAAACTCTAAGCTTGGGTTGGCCTGGGACATTATTCGCATGACTTCGAATGCTATGGCTTCCCCTTCCACGTCAGCGTCCAGGGCAAGTATCACTGTCGAGGTTTTTTGTGCAAGCTGTCTAAGAGCCTTTATGTATTTGTATGCTCCCTCCCGTGTCACTAGTATAGGCTTTATGAAGAAGAGCTGTCTCGGGTCAATACTGTTCCACTTGTTGTATTCCTTTGGGAAGTCAAAGTTAAGTATGTGCCCGCTTACTCCTATAGAAAGGCTCCTCGAATTATTCCAGTTAAACTCGTATGCAGGAACACCCTCGATCTGTAATCTCTTTACGCTTGTCCCTCCAAGAAAGCTTGCAATTGCACGTGCAACAGAGTTTTTCTCAGCAACTATGACGTAGCCGTAAATCATTTAGCCTTTTTCCTCTTATCTTCAGGTTTCTCGGCGTGTCTCCCACGAACTCCTAGCCCAAGTATTCTCTTGAGTGCTTCGTCTAGGAACCTGATATATGTGCCCTGCTTCCCCACAAATGCGCCGTACTCTTCTGGGTCGACGTAGACAACAAGATCTGCGCCCTCTATTTCTACACTCTCTATGTGTTTCCTAATCCATCCAACAGGGTGTATAGCCTTGACTATTTCTCCAAGATCGTTGGTTAGCTCGATGGCCCTAATGTGTACACCTGCCTCCTCTTGGGCCTTATTTATTCTTTCTCCCTTCTTACCGATCAGCCGGCTAAGTGTATTTTCCTTTGCGATGGCTAGAACATCGGGCGCGCTCTGCGAGGAATATTTTTCCTTGAGATCCTTGAGCCATACAACAGTCACTATGTCTGCGTCTGGCGCGTGGCTCTGCAACACGGCCTTAACTTTGTTTTCTTCTTCTGATAGACTACGCCTCCTAAGCCTCGACTCTAGTGCAAGCTTGAAGCCCCTCTTAGACCCCGGCCTCACGATGTCGTTTACACCCATGTTGATTACAAGTGACCTCTCCTCTCCCAATAACAGCTCGCGGGCTATTGCCGCCGTGTTCCTTGTTTTTCCCTCTAGGGCTTGTAGAACAGGGTCCCCCGCGATAACAAGCTTAGAGTTTCTTCCCACCCTTATTATGGCTTCTGGAATAATCTCTGGGTTTAAGTACTGGACATCGTCTAGGAAAATAAGGCTGTTGTCGAATGTTCTCCCCGTAAGGAATTCGGGGTCTACGAAGACTATTTTTCTGCTATCCAAGAAGTTTTTGAGTTCCGGCAAGTCGATATAGTCTCCCGCAACGTCTAGGAGGTAGGATGACGCTGTTTCATAGTACATTTCGCCTAGGGTTGAAGAGTCTAGGAGTTTTGACCTAGAGATGCTTACAAGGGGCCTAATTATGATCATTCTTTTGTACTTTTCTTCTCTCAGCTTCGAAATGCCGTGGAGAATAACGACGAAGCTTTTCCCTGTGCCGCTTGGGCCAAATACGCCAACTATGTCTATGTCTGGGCTCTCAAGGGCGCCTACAAGCATCTTTTGTTTTTCGTTTACTGGTTCAAATTTGAGCGACATGTATTTTCACCGTTTACAGTATTTCTTATTGAAGTCTTTTATTTCTTTATATGTACACGTGTGCTAGAAAGACTAAAATCCTGAAGCATCGAATCAATATTGTGGAGCTAGATGTGGCAGCCAGACCGCTTGTATTTTGGGCCTGCAGGCATACCGACCACTCTAAAAAAGGGAGGTGTAACCGAGGGAATATTAGAGGTTAAAAGGCTTGGGCTCGACGCAATGGAGATAGAGTTTGTTAGGAGCATTTTTCTAAACGAGAAATCTGCAGTAGAGGTCAAGAAACTGCGAGACCAGGTTGGCATAGTGCTTACTGTACACGCGCCATACTATATTAACCTTAACAGTCAAGAGGAGGCAAAGGTAAAAGCAAGTGTAGAGAGGATAATCAGGAGCGCGGAGATAGGCTATAAAGCAGGTGCATGGAGCGTATGTTTTCACGCCGGATACTACGGAAATAGCGACCCCGAAGCCACATACAGAAAGGTAAAGGAAGGGGTTCAGACAGTCCTAAAACATCTCAGAGAAAATAGTATAGAGATCTGGATCAGGCCCGAAGTTCTTGGAAAGCCATCAGAGTTCGGAAGCCTCGAAGAGGTTATAAGGTTAAGTCAGGAGCTGGAAGGCGTGCTCCCAGTTGTCGATTTCGCCCATCTGCATGCCAGGACTGTGGGTGGGCTGAAGAGATACCAGGACTTTGCATCTATCCTTGAAAAAATCGAGAAAGGGCTTGGCAGATACGCTCTCGACAACATGCACATACACGTATCGGGCATAGAGTATGGCGAGAAAGGAGAAAAGCGCCACCTAAACTTGGCGGAGGCTGATCTGGAGTATAAGCTTCTCGTCAAAGCATTCAGAGAGTTCAACATTAAGGGTGTTGTCATCTCTGAGAGTCCGAACTTGGAGCAAGACGCCCTGTTGCTGAAGGAATTATTCTATGCGCCGGTAGAAAAGTCAAAACGAAAGAGATCCCGGGAATCGTAGCCCTCAAGCTTCTTGCCGAGGACATATTTGAGTTCGCCGGGATTTATCACAGGCCCAGGAAAGATGTCTGGGTCATCTATCGTCAGACGTGGGCAAGCTGTGTTCACATAGGCATCATAATGCCCGAAGTTGAGTAGTACGTCTTTGCTGATCTCGTCTATCACCACTATGTCTGCTTTTCTGTTTTCGCGGAGAAGCCTCTTCTTGATGCTTTGGGCTAAGACTGGTCTGGCCTGGCCAGTTTTTGTCGACACAACGACGAGGAAGCTGTGAGCATCCATCGCGGAGCTGATATCCCTTAAACGGCGCGATATAATGGGTCTCACATCTACCTTTTCATAGCTTTTTAGGTAGGGGTCAACTCTCCATACAGGTATACCCATCCAGAGAGCGGCCCCGATCGCGTGGAATCTTCCACCAGCTACTATGAGAACAGCTTCTGCATCTCGAAGCGAGGCATAGTTGCATCCTATGATCAGACCTGTAATGTTTTCTAGCGAGCCTGTTTCGACATGAAAGCCACTTTTTAATGCAAGGTTTTCTATTTCGTGTAGTCTACGGTGTAGCTCTACGGTCACTCCTAGCGTAATTTTTTTGAAGCTATTTCTTTTGATGTCTTCTAGTGCATTGACCAGTGCGTCAGTGAATTCACCCTGGTAGTGGACTGGTACAAACAATACTCTAACCTCTGTTGTTCTGGCTCCTACGAAGCCATGATGACCAACATGAAGTATTGTGTCGATGCCCATTGTTCTTGCCTCGTTAACTGCTATGTCGCATCCGCCCCAGGCATGGCTTCCTGAGAGGTAAGCCTCGTATCCTTCTTCTTCGAGCTTTTCAGATATAAGCCTTGAGATTTTTTTCAGTCCGTCCGGGGCCTGAACAAGAATTTTCTTGGCACTATTTTTCTTTAACCACTCTAATATTTTGCTAAACTCTATCTCGTAGTCATTCAAAGCGAGACTTCTCTCCATGCCAATCCCAACTTGTCTGCATAGTTATATGCTTCACGTATCTCGCTCGGCTTCGGCCTCCTCGCTATCTCTCTCCACCTTTCTGGAAACCTAGCGACAAGATGCTCTGGCCTATACTGGTCCATTACGTTTACAAGCGCTCTCGGACAATTTTTGGAAATCCATTCGAGGACAGGCTTTGTACAGCATTCAACGTGGCCTGGCAGAACCAAGTGTCTAATGATTATGTCTCTACCAGCCTCGCAGACCATCTTATGGTTCCGTGAGACTACCTCGAAATATTTTTGGACACCGGAAAGTCTCCTTGCACAGGCGTCGTTACCGTACTTGAAGTCGGGTAGCCATATGTCTACAATGTCCAGGAGGAGCTCTAGAGCCTCTGTGGACATATACATGTTTGTGTTCCAGAGAAGAGGTATATTTACATCCATGTACCTTAGCGACTCTAAGATAGCGTGAAGTTGCTGGTCAGGGTTTCCGCCGACATAGTTTATGTTCTTGGCCCCCCTCAGGTAAAGCTTTACAGCTATATCTGCGAGTTCCTGGGGGGTGACTTCTGCTCCATTCTCTACTCTTGTCGATATGTCCCAGTTCTGGCAGTAGACACATTTAAAGCTACATCCAGTGAAAAATATGGTTCCAGAGGGCACTAGTGGCGCTTCTTCTCCCATGTGGAGGAAGGCTGTAGCGACACGAACCCTAGAGTCAAGGCCGCATACCCCCTTCTCGCCCCTCGCCCTGTTTACTGAGCATCTCCACTCACAGAAGAAACATTTTTCAAGCATTTTCTTAGCGATTTGTATCTTTAAGTCGAGATAAGAAACCCCTGGAATCTTGTTGCCGAGATTATCAACTGTGAATTCTCTATAAATTTTGGGAAAATCTTTCGCATAGTTACGGTGTATGTCTAGCAACTCTTCCACATCTGCGTCCTGTCTGAATTCTGCCGGGATTCTCTTTGCTACCCTGTAAAATGCTGGGGCTCTCTCTTCAAAAACAGCCTTGTAGTGGCTTAGACGCTTAACTACTTCTTCCTCTTGCCATACGGTTAGCGCGTCCGGCCTCAGATAGGATAATTCTACATCTCTGTTCCAGTACATGGTTTGCCTTCTTTAAGTATGATTTGTTGTAGGGGGCTTTAAGCTTACCTGCTTGTTTTACGTTGAATTATTAATCTTAGAATATATGATGGCAAAACAAAATATCAAATATGGCGGCAACAAAAATTGAGTATCCCTTGATTCTCATAAATTTTAAGGCATATGCCGAGGCAAGCGGCAAGAAAGGTTTACAGCTAGCTAAAGTGGCCGAAAAGCTCAGCAAAGAGTATGGCGTAACAATAGCTGTCGCGCCGCAGCTAACAGACCTAATGTTTATTGCACAGCAAGTCGATATTCCTGTCTTCTCCCAGCATGTTGATGATGTGTCTCCTGGAAGCCATACAGGACACGTAACTCTTGAAGCTGTGAAAGACGCAGGCGCTATTGGTACAATGGTTAACCACAGTGAGCGTCGGGTACGTGCAGACCAGATAGACGTGGTTGTGAAGAGAGCCAGGCAGCTGAACCTAGTGACTGTTGTCTGCACCAACACCCCAGAGGTAACTGCGGCAATGGCTGCTCTTGGTCCAGACATGGTTGCTATAGAGCCCCCAGAGCTCATTGGGACAGGTATACCAGTCTCAAAAGCAAAACCAGAAGTTGTGACTTCCTCTGTTGACCTCGTGAAAAAAATAAATCCGAATGTAAAGGTTCTCTGTGGCGCAGGAATAACTACGGGTGACGATGTAGCGGCGGCACTGAGGCTCGGGACTGTAGGTGTTCTTCTTGCCTCTGGCGTTGTTAAAGCTAAGGACTGGGAGAAAGCAATCTTAGACCTTATAAGGCCAATTCTAAAATAAGTTTTTCTTTTTTTAGAGGCTCAGGAACTAGCCCTTACGTCATCCTATGTTTGTCGTAACCCGGATTTGCAATCATCGCCACTTATCCATAGGGATGATTGTTTTATTAGATTTATCGTTTTGGCGCCGTGCGAGGAGCTTAGTGCTTGACCGAAATTTTGTTGAGCGATACAAAATACTTGTGTTTCTAGGTTTTAAAATGTTAGGAGGAGTATAGTGTAGATAAGGTAGCCTATGGACAAGAAGAAAACATAGGGAGCAAGTGTGACTGCCCAGAATTCGTCCAGTCCTGGGTTCTCTACTTTTTCTGGAATCATGGGGCTTAGCTCTATTGTTAGTTTGTCTCCTTGTTTTTGGGTAGAGGGAATATACATGTAGCTTTTTTCTTCGTATTCCCTTCTACTGATATATCTCATTGTCAGCATTGCGAGGGCTTTGACTAGAGATCCTGCTTCGTAGCCTGCAAAGCTTCCATGTTTAAGGTTCCAGTAGAGATTATAACAGGTATACAGCAAGGTTGGAACAAGTGAGAGAATAATCACTGAGCCTAGGGGAAACAACGTGATTATATGGTAGCCAGGTGGCTCAAATAAGCTTATAAAGGCAAATGCAATCGCGTCGGCCTCGCCTGTAAGCTTCAATTTTAGGGTTAGGATTGCTATTAACAGGCCGAGAAAAAGGGAAAACAGATAAATCTGTAGGTATGTGGGTGTCCGGTTGTATACTTCAAAAAATGTAAGTGGGGCCAGTATAATTGAGGGATATACCCATGTTTTATCGTCTATTTCCCGTGTTTTGTAGTCTTGGTAACCTGCATAGAGTAAGGCTGAAATAAGCACAATTCTGCGGTAAACCGGGACAAGGTCGTAGAAATATATAGACATTTGTTGCGCCTAGAAGCCAAAGAGGCCAGCAAGTCCTTCCTCGACTGTTTCCTCCTTGACTTCCTCTTTCTTTTCTTCTTTCTTCTCTTCTTTCTTTTGCTCTGCAGGTGCTTGTGCGGGAGCAGCGGCGGGAGCTGCCCCTCCAACAGCCACCGGCAAAGCGGCTGTCTTAATTGCTTCTTCAATGTTTACCTCTTTCAGCGCCGCGACCAGGGCTTTTACACGGACGTCGTCGACTTGTATGCCGGCTGCTTCAAGTATTTTCTTGACTGATTCTTCGTTTATTTCTTTTCCTGCATGGTATAGCAACAGACTTGCGTAAACATATTCCATTCAGACCACCGATGCATTTTTCGAAATATCTGTGGCTATAAAAATTTTTTGTTCCTCGAATACAAGGATGATGCATCAGTCTCTAAGTGCATCTTTATTACTTCGGCGATCCTGGCTACTGGATCTTCGAACATCTTCCTAGCTTTCTGAAGGAATACTTCACGGTCATAGATATCTTCTTTTTTCGATAGAAGCTTTTCGATTATATGGAGACCCGTGTAGCGGTAGACCGGGAAACCCTTTTCACGCAGGTAGGTATGAACCTCAAGCTCCCTTGGGAAAGTTGTTAGCGATGGGACTCCAAGGAGGGCTGACTCTGTGGCTATTGTGCCGCCTCCTGTAACGACAAGCCTGGCAAAGTACTCTAGGTTGAGGAAGACTCCTGGTTTCTCGATAAAGGTGACACGGCCTCCTGTGTCTTTTAGTTCCCGCTTGTAGAGAATGTATTGCTCCTTGTACCTTGGATAAATTAGAAGCTTAAGAGAAGACCTCCTTAGCAAATGTCTAGCGATCTTCAGGGGTAGAATGGTTGCAGCTATAGTATCTCTATAGTAGTAAGCCTTTTGCTCACCAGGTCGTATAAACACGTAGTTGAAGGGCTCAACAGAATAGTCTCTCAATATGTCTTCACTCGGCTTGAAACGTGAAACCCAGGCATACTCGAAGACACCTCTAAATACATGTATCCGTGTAAACTCTTCATAGTGTTGGAAAAACGGCACAACTGGTTGAGGCGCAATAAAGTCGCTTGAGAGCGGGATGACGAGTCTAGCTACGATTGTTGAGTGCGGGGTGTCGTTGCATGACACGACGGGTAGCTGTAGGCCGAAAGCCACACGTGTAGAGTCAGGCGATGCAAATGTCAAGTGGAGATCTGGCTCTTCCTCTCTGGCTATCGTGAGGAGTTTTTCTTCTCGTCGAATAGTCTCCCGAACTTTGCTATAGGGTGTTGCGCCGCCATGTTTGCCTACAATGTAGACTTTTCTCCACAGTTCTTTTGCAAGCTCGCGGTTGAGGTCATAGTCCCTAGAGGTAAGGTAGAAATCAGTGTTAGGGAGTTCTTGTTGGAGATAGGAAAACAGGAGGATTTGCTTCGGTGTTAAAGCTTCAACCCATACTTTTTTCATATTTATGACGCTTCACCATTCTTCTGTTGATTGAGCTTCTCCTTCGTCTCGTGTATTGTCCATGGGATAGACTGTTTCGTCTCCAACTTCTTCTATTTTCCTGCTAAGGATGTTTATCGCGACTATTGCGAAGACAAATACTCCAGTAACGATTACTCCTAGGATAATCATTGGCGTCCTGGCATTTTCAGGCGAATTCCACGGATATCCTCCAATGATATAGTCTCCTACCCTGGGAAGTGGAAGCCAAAAAATTAGGATGCCAATTATTGAGAGGAGCGTGACTATCAATACTTTGCCCTTCATGGGTTGATTAACTGTTTTCAAAGGTATAAAACGGTTTTTGTTACCCCTACACGGCTACTTCAAAATCAAGCTTCTCACATCGTCTATGGGTACTACTTCCGCATAGATCCTCAACGGTCCACTAATCCTTAGGATTCCTAGGTCATGTAAGCGTTGTAGGGCTGCTTCGATCTCTTCTATTCTAGGCTCAGGTAACTGTAGCCTCTCGCATAGTGCCTGCACATTTTCTATAACTTCTCTCTCTGTTGTATAAGAAGACTCCCTATTCTTTAGTATTTCCAGTGTTGCTGCCAGGACTACTCTTTCCAGCTGTTTCAGTGTCTTAACTATGTCTGCGTCAAGAGAGCTCCTCCCGAGTATCTGTGCCAGAGCTCTAGAAACATGGCTAAAAGTTACCTTTTCACTGTGCTCACTGTCGGCAATCAAGCTGGCATAGAGAAGGATATCCAATGCTTTTCTCACATCACCCTCGAACAAGTCAATAGTTATCTTGGCAACGTGCTCCGCTACAGTGTCAGGAAGAGCACTCTGATCCGAAAAAGCTTCACTTGCCCTATACAATAATATATCTACTAGTTGAGGCAACGTGTAACGTGGAAACCTGACGATGAGGCTTCCAAGGGTAGACTGCTCCTCGGGGGCAAGGCCGCGGCTCCACTCCTCGTTCCTGGCAATAAATACGACGCCCAGAACATTCTCTACGCCGAATTCCGGCAAGCGTGTCAAGTTGTATACTACGCGTCCTCCCCTCAGGCTTCTTGAAGATGTGAGCTCATCAGCTTCGTCAACAATGAACAAAAAGCTTGTTGTTTTTTTCTTCACAAATTCGTCTAGGATCTTCTCGAAAACCTCGCCCGCAGACAGGCTTCTCGAGGCCCTCCCAGAAACCTGGCCAAGTATAGACGTGTAGACTGTCCAGGGGCTTGGGTCGCCCAACATCTTCAGGTTTACGTAAATTATTCGGGCAGTTTCAAAACCTTTCTCGAGGTTCTTCGCAAACAAGAGAGCTGTAGATGTTTTCCCTGTGCCCACAGAGCCTATCAATTGAACCGACTTGAAGAACGCTGAGGACTTCTCTACCCCTGGAAAGAAGATTGAAAGCTGTCTAAGCTGGGCGTCTCTGTGCGGAAGTCTTCTCGGGATATATTTACTGCTGAGTGCCTGAGGGTTCCTTAGGATCATTGCTTGCTTCGATTTTTCCATATATATTGGAATATAATTTTTTTCAAAACATAGTAGACCGAAACTTAATTCACACTATTTACCACGAAAATAAAAGTATAAAACAGCGCTTGCATTTTTCAATGCGAATGATGAAAGTCATGCAAACGTGAAAAGAATGAACGTATCCTGGGGTATCTGACGCATACAGTGCTAAATCCTTTTAAATCTCATTGGCACTGCTAGACTGGGTCTAGATGGAGAAAGATACATATGAGAGTGGTCGAAGACGCATAGAGTACAAGACAAGCCTGCTAATGGGTCTCATTGTTATAGTGATAAGTTCCTTGTCTGTGGCTTGGGCACTAGTTCTAAGCAAAAGCGGTGTAGCCGACCTTCTGGGAAGCCCGTTTGTGCCGGAAGAAAGCCCCCAAGGGGTTCTGATCAATAGCTTAATAATACTTTTCCTCGTACTTCTAGGAACAGGGCTTCTTTTGGTCCTGATCAGGTTCAGGAAAATACACACTATACCTGCTGTTATGGCGTTTGCTGTAGCGTTTTCTTTTTGGGGGATCGCCGAGATATACTTCTATTCACTGGCAAACCTTGCACCCCTAGAACGATATAGCGACTACCTCCAGCAGTATGCAGACTTGCTCTCAATTTCAGTTGCCGTCTTGGCCGCCGTGCTTATAATTAAGCCAGTAAGCGCAAAACTCCTCGACATCCTCCTGATAATCTACGGAACAATGGCTGGCTCACTGCTGGCAGTTACATTGCCAGGCTGGACCCCCTTTGCTGTTGCTGTGATCCTCGCAGTCTATGACGTTTACTCTGTTTTCTATGGACCATTGAAAAGGATCCTAGAGAACACGGTTGGAGAGGGGCAGTCCAGAGAATCAAAACTAAAATCGCCGCTAAGGGGAGCAGTAATAGTGGTAGACAACATTGCCCTCGGCATGGGAGACGTATTGATGTACTCGATGCTTAGCTCCTCGTACTATCTCTTTCCCTTTAACTCGGTAGCACGCTGGGTATTAACTACTATTGCAATAGCCTTGGGGCTCTACTTTACCCTCAAAATGTTGACACGTAAAAAATACATGCCAGCCTTACCAATACCGGTCTTTCTGTCCCTAGCAGTATATGTCATATGTCTGTTGATCGGTTTTTAGCAAACAGGGGTCAGTCCGCCCATCCGGCTCTCATCAATCGAACATCAACGCGGCAATCATCCCCAGATATCATTGGTGCGCGCAAAATTAAAAGGTTGACTAGTTTTTTCCTTGAGAGAATAGGAGAAATATAAAACAAGGCTACTTGAATAATTCCTTAACGATTTCTAACGGGAAGACGTTATAAGCGTCGACGTCCTCGTGACTCCACTAAGCTTCCTTATGTTTGACACAACTTTATCCAGAAGTTCAAGGGCAGGCAAAGTGATCTTAACGAGAATGTCGTATTCGCCGTACACGATGTAGGCCTCTTCCACAAATTCCATCTTTCTGATGGTCTTGAGAACTTCGTCCTCATAGCCAACTCCTACATTGACAAGCAGAAACACAGTTATTTTGTCTGGATTTGTACTCATAAAGGCTCAATTATATATCAACCATGTTTAAAAATATAAATATAACGTATGATAAAAACATCGGCATCAATAACTATCAACTTTTGCTTTTTATAACGAATCGTGGGAAATATTAGAAAAAATTCGTTGTTCTATGGGACGCCTTTTAAGAAATCATATTCGCTAAAAACTAGTGCTACCACGGCACTTCCATACATCCCGTCAGGCACGTCTAGTTCTTCAATAAGGTACCGAGGCTCCTCCATGTTTAGCCTGTCTTTAGCCCTTATCTCTTCCCACATTTCGGCCAGTCTGTCCCTGGCATCTTTGTAACTATTCCCGTCGTGAAACTCTATAACGTAGCCGTGAGGATGACCGCGAGCCCACGAGATACCAACACTAATCTTTGCAGGTCCCTTGACCCTCTTCTCACTCATCACGAGAAAAACTATGCTACCTTCAGGTAGCCTTCTCGGCGTTTCTTCGACGATATTTGGAGGCAAGATAGATGATACGGGCACCAAATTTAGGCCATGTATCCCTGCCTCACGGAGTGCATTATTGAAGGCCATTAATGGAGAGACACTGCTAACTCCTTTCCCCTTAGTCACGAAGTACTTCTTTGGGAGGATCATTTTGCAAATCAAGGCGTTTTTCAGCCACAACTATTAAAAGTTTTTCAAAATGACCAAGGGGAAGAGTATCCGCTACAGACACTTTAGAATACAAATTAGACAACACGCTAATAAGCGAGGAAACATCTGCGAGACTACTGGCAACAACAATAAGCTTGCCATGCTCCTTTAGCAATCCTTGGGCATCTCTTGCCAGCTCAACGCTGAACTCTATTCCACTGGGTCCTCCACAGACCTCTTCTCCCTCTTCATATCTACAGGGCAAGTATGGAGGATTAGAAACAACAATATGAAAAGAATCTCTCCTGAACGGTCTCGCCTTATCCGTTAAAACAATATCTATCTTTTTATAGAGATCCTTTTTCTTCACTCTGTCAAGTGTATACTCTACCGCGTCCTGGGACACGTCTGTGCCGACAACATACTCTGCACAATACGCGCATTCAATGGTTATCTCTCCATTGCCACAGCCAACCTCTAATACAGTTCCATAACATTGACTCTTTTCACGCAGATAATTAGCAAGGAAAACCGTATCCTCCGAAACGGGGTATGGCATCAGGCTAGAGACCCAGCAGTTTTCTGACCTCGGGCTTCATCCTGTCGGGCGTCCAGGGCGGATCAAATACGAGCTCGACTTCTACATCTTCAACCTCCGGGATCTTTTCCTTGATCGTGTCACGTACAAGTTCAACGAGGAAGTACGACATTGGGCATCCAACTGCTGTTAGGGTCATTTTGACTTTTACCTTTTTATCGTTTATCTCTATCCCGTATATAAGACCTAAGTCAACCACGTTAAAGGGTATTTCTGGGTCGTATACGTCCTGAAGCGCTTGTAGCACTTGTTCCTGCGTAATGTTTCCCATTATATCCCCCTGTCATATCGTACACAATCTTATTTAAAAATTATTCGTTTCACTGGTCCCGTTCTCTAAGAGCTTTGCCTTCTCATAGTCTGTATCAAGTACTTGAAGAATTTTCTGTATCTTCTTTGGTCCCAATCCATCAATTTTCCTTAACTCCGCGGGAGACGCTAAAAAGAATTTCCTTGGAGTCTTAAACTCTCTAAGAATTTTTTCTGCAGTTTCCCTGCTAATCCCTGGCAACGTCGCGATCAGATTAAGCTGTATAGCTGGAATACTGCTCGACTCCTTGAAAACCTTTTTCTTTGTCTTGACGAAAAAGTTGGTTCCCTCCTTTTGTAGCCTCTTCCACAGGATATATATAAGCAACGCAGTCTCTCTATAATCATTCACCTGTAGAACTGATACACCGTTCTCGGCCAACGCGGCAAATGCCCCAAACAGCGGGTTTAATTTAACTTGTCTGTATTTTACCTCGTCGCTGAGGCTCCCCTCTATAACGATGATGGCTGTATCATATGTTTCACGAAGATACTTGGCTTGCTCGAAAAGCCGTCCATCAATAATAGAATTTATAAAGTCTCCGGCCGTCTTCCTCTCCAAACCGTATTTCCCGCCCACATCATAGTCTGCTACCTCTAAACGGGCCAGTTGATAGCGGACACCAAGCCGTGCAAGCTCGCTGATTACCTGTGAACGACGTTCCCTATCATCGACAAGAACAGTGAGGATCTGCATTTATTTCATCTTTCATTACGTTTCCCGATACTTTTTATGTCTATTGTTTTCCGGCTTTCCTAATTGGCTCAAGGGCTTTAGTAGCTCGCATACACCAAACTTTTTAATTCATGTGTTTTCTTCACTTTAACAAATGTCTAGAGAAGTTGTCAATAGGCGGCACAGAGCATTCAACGTTGAACGAAGGCTAGTGAAGATGTTGTCAGCCAACAAGGAGAACCATGTTTTTAGGGTTCCAGTTAGTGGTGTGGGGGAAAATTTTCCAGATGTTTTTCTTGTGAACAACATAGAGGACAGGATAGTTGCATTCGAGGTCAAGACAACCTCTAACTCGAAAGTAAAAGTAAAAGCATATCAGATATCAAAGCTTTTCCGCTTCCTCGAAGCATTCAAAAAATACTCTAGAAGGGAGGCCGTCCTAGCCGTGTGGTTCTCTAGCGAAAGCAAGTGGGTATTCAAAAAAGTTGACACATTGCTATCGGAAGACATCGTTGTCACGTGTGACGAGGAAAGCACTTGGGTTCCCAATATCCGGGGAAGATAAAAGGTAAAGTCTAAAAAGGTTTAAATTTTCGCTTCTATAAAAACCTTTTGATGATAAAGGCGTCCGAAAGAGTTGGGGTTCACAGCCACATACGGGGGCTCGGCATCAGGAACAATGAGCCACAGCCAGTCGCCGACGGGCTAGTGGGACAAATAGAGGCTAGACGTGCAGCATGGCTAGTTGTCCAGTTGATCAAGAAAGGGAAAATGGCTGGAAGAGCAATCCTCTTTGTGGGACCTCCAGGAACAGGAAAAACCGCGCTTGCCGTTGCCATCGCACGCGAGCTCGGCCCCGAGACGCCTTTAATGGCGCTCACCGGGAGCGAAATATACTCTGCTGAGCTCAAGAAGACCGAGGTGCTCATGCAAGCAATGAGGAAATCCATAGGTGTAAGAATACGTGAGAGAAGATGGGTCTACGAAGGCGTCGTGGAAAAAATCGAATATAAGTTTGACAGGCATCCCCTCAACCCCTACCAGCAGATACCTGTTGGAGGCATCATAACACTCAAGACTGACAAAGAGACCCGCACTTTGAAAGTTGACTCTAATATAGTATATCAGCTCCTGCAAAGAGGTGTAAGCGAGGGAGACGTAATATGGATTGACGAGGAAACTGGCCGCGTCACCAGGGCTGGTAGAGTAAAAGGCTACGGCGAATACGATGTAGGGGCGAGCGAACTCGTAGATATGCCTAAAGGCCCAATATACAAGGAGAAAGAGTTCGTATACACCCTTACTCTCCATGATCTCGACGAGATGCAAAGCCGGAGCGAGAGCATAATTTCGCTGTTCTTTGGAGCCCCAGAATACAAGGAGATACCCCCCGATGTTAGGGCAAAGGTAGACAAAACAGTAAAGGAATGGGTTGAAAATGGAAGAGCTGAACTAATTCCCGGAATCCTCTTTATCGACGACGCACACATGCTGGACATCGAGGCGTTCAGTTTCCTCTCGAGAGCAATGGAGAGCGAACTAAGCCCAATAATCATCCTTGCAACAAACAGGGGCTACACGAGGATCAGGGGCACAGACATAGAGAGCCCCCACGGCATGCCGCTAGACCTGCTAGACAGGTTGCTCATTATAAAGACACAGCCGTATACCCCAGACGAGATAAGAGAAATACTAAAGATAAGAGCCAAAGAAGAAGGCGTGGAGCTAGAGGACACAGCACTAGAAGAACTCGTAAAGCTCGGCTCAGAGCGAAGTCTGCGCTATGCTTCCCAGTTATTAGCACCAAGCAAGATACTAGCAGAGCAGAAGGGCAAGACAACCGTGACGGTTGAAGAAGTACAGCAAGCCTCAAAGCTGTTTATAAGTACAAAGGAGTCAGCAAAATATCTCCAAGAGCTTGAAGAAAAGATGCTTAAATAGCACCGCTATTTTCAACGTCTATTTTTCAGAGAGCCAAGGATTTCTCCCCTAAAAGCGTAGAGTGTAATAAGCCCTACAACTTGCCCCATATCCAACACATAGGGGCTGTTATCCCCTACAAAGTAGAACAACGGATAGAGCCTAACAGGTATAACCATATTGATGCTCCACAAAAACCAGTAATGAAACACCATGAACGTTACTGCGCTCCCGAGGAAAAACATCTTCCAAGAGTAACGCTTTTCCGAGTAAATAAATCCAGAAACAATCCAAAGAAGGAGAGCGATGAGGGCCGCGCGCCAAAGCCTGTACCAGATAAAAGTTGACGGCACGATATATGCTGACAAATAGTTCTCGATTGGGATGAAGACAAATATAGACGAAATGATTCCAGGAGCTAGGATCGCCAACGTGTATACGTGTTCTTCATTTAAGTTTTCGCCAGCATCACGGCCAGTCATGTCGACCCTCTCATAATTTTCACTCATAAATTTAAGCCTAGCGTGTGCATCAGTCTAAATACCTAGGCCGTTTTCTGAGCTCGGGCTTTATCCTGTCAAGCGTCCGGGGCGGGTCAAACACAAGCTCGACTTCTATGTCTATACCCTGCTTGTTTCTCTCAAATTTGAAAAAAGAATATCTGCATTTCGCATTCATATCAACCATGTTCTTAATGTATCGGCATTGTCGACACGAAGCGGCAATGCCATGATTCTAAGTGCTACTGTAAGGCGGGCGTATTATGAGTTAATGTGCCGCTGTAAGCAATGCTACGTGCCGATAATCTGTCGCTCTGACCATGAGACACAGCTCTTTCTGCTGAGGAGCTTTTATATGCAAAAGAGATGTGCATGTGACATATAGAGTCCCACACATAGCGATAGATATATATATACAAGTTTTTCAGATTATAGACATGATAGAAATGCAGAAGTGGAAAAAGGTGATTATAGCCTCTATAGTTTTACTCCTATTCTTGTCCCTTGTCCCAAGCTTTCTTCTCTCTAAGAACAGTGCTGGCAGTGGCGGAGAGACAGGTGTACTTGGGCAAACGGCCCCTCTTATTGTCGACTTGAGGGTTGCTGTTATTAGTAGTGATTCTGGCTTTGTGGAGGGTGTTAGGTCTGCTTTTGTGGCGAGGGACTTTAGTGTTGTGCCTGTGTCCCGTGCCTGGGAGGCCGTTGGAAAAGACCTAGTAGTTGTCGGATGGGACGCTTTGGGCGAGCTGTCCAGGGATCCGGGGCTCGTCGTAGCACTGGTCAATGGCTCCAGGCTTCTGGCCGTGGCCGAGCCGGGCATCGACGCCCTCAGAGTACTCTTCTCTGGCATAGTCAAGCCAGTAAGGCTCGGCGAAAAGGATGAGCCAAGCGACCCCTTCGCCTTCCTACCAATGGTCGAGGAAAACGGCTACCTATACCCAGGCTGCGGCCACAACATGGTTCTCGTGAGGGGTATATCAACAAAGGGAGGAAAACTAGCCATGGAGTACACCGTCACCACACTGAAAGCAAAAAGCGACCTGCCAAAAATCGCCCCACTACTCGTCAAAAAATCCCTAGAAAAACAGCAACAACAGCAAACAAGGCTAGAAAACAGAGCAGGCACATGGAGACCTATGCTCTACGTATCACCAACATGGGTGTACATAGGATCATATTTTAGCGATGTGATCACCTTTTCTGGTAAGAATGGGGTTACCGCCGGTGAAACAGACTTCGGGGTCGTGGCCGGATGGGGCCAGGACACCTATGACCCGTCCTACGGCACGTACTTGTGGGAGATCATGCTCTACTACCACGGGGAGCGCGGCTTAAATGGTTACAGCCCGCCAGTAAAAATAGCTGGATTGTGGAATATTGAGCCGAATGCCGCAATACTGGATGCACGGACAGATACATATAGTGACCAGAGAGTCACCTATATATCTCCAACTGGACAGGGAAACGATGGGCAGGTCACTATTACCTTCTCGTACCCGCCGGGTCTCAGCTTTACCCAGGATATTAACCCGCAGGTGACTTGGGAAACGAATTACAATTCATATTATAGTGCCAAATATGGTGGATATGTGAAGTGGCAGGCTATATGGAAGTGGGGCTTGACGAGCTATAGTAGTAATCAATACTATGCAATGGCAGGCCTGGTATGGATGGAATCTGTAAATCCCCTGTTTTTCAAGGTAATAATTAAGGCAAATGCTTATCTAGCCACTAGAGGTATTGCAGATATTGCAAGCTCTGGGGAACAGGTGTTCTACTTCAGAGCCGACACATCTATTCTGCAACGGACAGGATAAGAGGTCTATAGGTACGCGGACAAGGTTGTGGCGCTTAAGGGTGGACGGGTCTATGCTATGGGTAGGTCGGAGGAGGTTCCTACGGAGGACAACTTGCAAAAGATCTATGGGGTAAAGGTTAAGGTTTTTCAGGAATATAGAGCCGTTGTTCTGGACAATTTTCTATAGTGTTTCTGTTTTACCAGGATTTACATACGGGATTTTTATGTGTTTCTGGGGCAGAGCGTGTGTCTTATATATTATTTTCACTAAGGAAATGATTGGCGATATATATACCACCTTCGTTTATTATATAATTGAACAACCATGGATAAATCATTACAAAAAATTTCCAAAAAATCGTAGCAATGTTGACTTTTGCTGTCATTATTTCTTTTCTATCAATGGTGGGTGCGCAAAATTCTACTGAGCATGCCACTATTTTGGAAGTCTACAATTTGCTTGGGATAAAGGTAGCTACCGCTCAGACTGACCAGGAAGTGGTTTTCGATTTTAACCTGTCGAGCGCGCGCTTGGGATACAGACATCAATTATTATTACAGCGCCAAATACGGTGTAAGCGTGGCGAAGCAGGCTATATGGAAATGGGACTTAACAAGCTTCAGCTCAAACCAATTTTATCAAATGGGAGGCTTAGCATGGATGGATGCTGTGAGCTACCCAGACTTTGCAGTAATAATGAAAGCGAATACCTACAGCTCTTATGAGAATGATTACATTGAGACTGCAACCTCTGGACAACATGTGTTCTATTTCTGGGCAACCACATCTAATCTATACTTGCAATCATCCTCGTAAATATTAATTTGTCTAATATTAAAGTTAAGTATATATTTTTGTAAATATTTTTAAATTTTCAATTATATGTGCTAGTACTAGGAATTAAGGCAGAGCCACCAAGACGAATCAAGTTGCTCAGCTTCCTACCCGCACCCTCCGGAGCAAAACCTATAAACACATAACCCTGCGATAAGGCGGGGTAACAAATGGCGAGTGCACTGTGGCATATGAGCATAAATGAGGAGATATTGTACAGCCTGATAGCTGTCGTGTCTTTTACCGCTTTACTCTACGTCATTGCATTCTTGCTCGCTAAAAAGAAGCGTTTCCAAAGCATAGAGATAGATGTTGAAGGAGGCGCAATTCTAGTCAAGACGACTAAACTTAATGAGTTTATCGAGAACTTCGGAAAAAGACATGCAAGACTATTCAAGGTTCTTGGAAACATTGCAATATTGTCTTCTATCCCGATGGCCGCTTACGGCATATACTTTTTCCACATGAATCTACAGCTCTGGAAAGTTGCCCCCTCAACTGCTAGCCCCGTAGCCCCTATCCTGCCAGGAATCACGGTGGGCTTAGACGAGCTTCCATATTTCCTCCTAGCCATAGCAATAACACTCATACCACACGAATTGGCGCATGCCTTCCATGCCTCCAGCGAAGACATAAAAGTAAAGTCTGCAGGCGTATTCCTTTTCTTTATCCTTCCAGGCGGGTTCGCCGAGATAGACGAGGAGGAGCTTGCAAAGAAGCCTCTGGGGACACAGCTTAGAGTTTTCGCCGCTGGAAGCTTCGCCAACATTTTAACTTTTCTCGTGTTTTTAGGGGTATTTTCCTTGCTGTTCGCTTCGCCATTAGCGCCAAACCCGGCAGGCGTAAAAATTGTGTATGTAAATTCCAGCTATCCTGCCTACGGTCATTTGACGCAGGGAGACATAATAATAGCGATAAACAATATACCTACTAATACTTTGGATGATTTTTCAAGGATTCTTGGCAACTTCAAGCCAAACGAAACAATTCATCTAACAATAATTAGGAACGGGAGACCTCTTAACCTTACCTTGACCCTAGACAAAAGTCCTTACAACAGCTCGAGAGGTTTTCTAGGCGTAACGATACAGCAAGCCTATACCAATGAGTGGATGTATAAATCGTCTTGGTGGCTTCTCGTGGTAACCTCAAGTGTAGCCATTATCAACGTGATGCCAATTTTTCCACTCGACGGCGGTAGAATGCTGATGGCAGCCCTCGAGAAAGTTTTGCCAAAAAACACTGCTAGGAATATATCTCTCGCGCTAAGCATCTACCTCGCAGGCATCCTGGTAGCAAACATATTATACTCCGCCGGATATTGGCTGCCTTTCAGGCCTTAAATCGAGATTTCAGAGCCCTCTCCAGGTACCTCAAAATCTACCGGGAACCTATTGAGTTTCATCAACTTTCTCCTTGCCTCGAGGCTCACAGAGTGGAGCGGAAAAATAAGCTCGACCCCCTTCTTAGAGAGTCTCTTCAAAAAGCCCAAATTATACATGTCCCTCGAGCTGACTCCAAGTCCCCCAACAACACCAAAAATTCTCAGGTTACTCGAGAATAGCCATCCAAAAGTCTCCTTGAATCCATGCACACTGCATCCAGCAAGGAGAATGTATCCCTTCTCAGTTGGTATCAGTAGTCCCTGCTCACCCCACGGAGAAGAAGTTTTCACAAGATAGAAGCCCGGCAGAAACCGTATCTCTTCGAGTCTTGTTCCGTCTTTATACCTTAACGGTAGGGGAGGCCTCAAGATTATGGTTCTCTCTGCATATTCATCTATACAGCCAATGTGATGAGATAAATGGATGGATCCTACAATAATATCTACGCGGGTATGTTCACCTAGAACCCCCACGTTATACTCCAAAATTTTCTTTGACGGGCCAGTATCGAAAAGTATCCTCTTCTTTTCTCTGTCAAGGGAAGCTTCGACCAGAATGGATAGGCCATGCGCTGGGACTACCCCCTCTACAGAGGGGATATCGTCTACTAAGACCTTAAGGGAGACTTCTCTTGGTACCTCTGGATTCTTTTCACTCATCTATATGCCTTCTCTCCATCTATCTGCTAGTAAAAATATTTTTCAGCTCTGGCAATAAAATTTTGGATCTGAACCTTGGAGATGCAGGACGAAGTGCTGAGAGAAATATCGATTGAGAATAGACATAAGGTAGTCTATGTTCACTTTGAGCCTCCACGAGAGCCCGCGCTCGGCGGCCCTGTTGAGAAGACAGTTTCTGACAGCTACTTATTGGAGGCGCTAAAGAAAAGAGGCATAGAAAATCTTTACAAATTCCAAGAGGAAGCCATAAATGCTATACGCAACGGTAAAAACACGCTTATAATATCGGGTACAGGCACGGGAAAAACTGAGGCATTCCTCATTCCTATAATCGAAGACCTACTAAAGGAGCCAAACGCACGCGCAGTACTTGTATACCCAACAAAGGCACTAGCACGGGACCAAGTAGAGAGAATCCAGTACTACACCAGTGCAGTTTTTGGATTCAGGGTGGGTGTCTATGACGGCGACACGCCAGATAGGGAAAGGGAAAACCTGCAATCATATCCTCCCAAAATATTGATAACTAACCCAGACATGCTCCACATCTCCTTGAGGAAAGCAGGCTTCCTACAGGAATTTCTCCAAGAAACAAAATACATTGTCCTCGACGATGCACACATTTACAGCGGCGTTTTCGGCGCGCATGTATACTACATCTTGAGGCGTCTCAAAAGAATCGTTAAAAACGAGCCAGTTTTGGTCGCGTCATCTGCTACTATAGGGAACCCCGAGGAGTTTGCAGAAAAAATTCTGGGAGAAAACTATACAATTGTCAGTGCAGGGGCTACGAGGAGAGCTCCGATCTACCACGTCATGCTGAGGCCCGTGTTGAGGTCTAAGCTAGCAGAATCAATCTACTTGTTACAGTTACTATCTTCGAGGAAACTTAAAACACTTCTTTTCGTGGACAGCCATAAAGTGGCTGAAAGCGTATCGCTTCTTGCGAAGCAGGCAGGCGTCAAGGTAGAGGTTCACAGGGCAGGGCTTCTACCAGAGCACAGAAAGAGGGTAGAAGAGAAACTCAAAAAAGGAGAAATAGACGCAGTAGTCGCAACGCCAACACTAGAACTAGGCATCGACATAGGTGAGCTAGACGCCGTCATCATGCATAATATTCCACCAACATATAGCAAGTACCTCCAGAGAGCTGGAAGAGTGGGCAGAAGAGGGAAAACCGGATACGTCTTCCTGATTCTTGGAGACGACCCAATAAGTAGCTACTATGAAAGGAACCCCCAGGAATTCTATACACAGGTCTCCGACCCAGTATTCCTTGACCCAGCAAACGAGGAAGTGGTACGTGTACACTTGGTAGCCATGTCTCTGGATTCGCCCTTCAAACTTGAAGAATTAACAACATTTGAACGGGTGGTCTGTAAAAGGATGGAAGAGGAAGGCTATCTCAAAAAGGACATCAACGGGTATTACCAACCCACGCTGAAGGGTCTAAGATTTCTCCGTTCTCGGGAAAATATTCGAGGAGTAGGCGAACAGATTAAAATAGTCACAGAGACGGGGAAAGTCCTCGGGTACAGGGAATATCCCCAGGCAATCAAAGAGCTTTTCCCAGGAGCCATATATCTCCACGCCGGGACGCCGTACATATCGCTGGGGATCAAGAAGGGGAAAGCAGTCGTAAAGCTTCTTCCCGTAAAAATGCCTCCTGTAACCACTTCTCCCTTATACTACACCTATCCATACGACGGGAAAGTATACCTCGAAAGAGAGGTCATGGGGATTCATGTAAGGTATCTCGACCTAACAATCGAAGACCACGTCTACGGCTACGTAACCAAGACTTTCCCCGAGGGACAAGTCGTTTCACAGAAACTCTTGGAGGACGAACTTACATATTCCTTTAAAACCAAAGGGATACTCTTAGAGTTTCCACCCAAGCAGGAATGGACAGATATCCAAAACGCCGAGGCATTCCACGCAATAGAGCATGCACTAATTTTTGCGGGTCAGATGATTGTTGGCGCATCACAGACAGACATGGGCGGGATAAGTTTCCCGACAGGACAAATCTACATCTACGACTCATTCCCGGGAGGGTCAGGAGTCACCAAACAGCTGTTCTACAAGCTAGAAGAAGCCCTTAAACGGGCATACAACATTGTCTCTAAATGTAATTGCGAAGATGGTTGCCCAAGGTGCATTTACTCCCCCTACTGTGGAAACAATAACCAGATGCTCAGCAGGAGAAAGGCAGAATCTGTTCTAAAAGAAGTTCTCTCCCTAAAAATCTTGAGAAAACCAGTGCAGAGGACTGGAAGACCTATCGTTTAGCCACAATATTTATGCATATTCTCTCGAGAGGTAGACATCGACATAAGACAGGCTGTCCTATTTTTAAGCCCGTGAGGCTGCTAACAGAAAAAAGCACGGGAACACTCTTCTTGGAAATCCTTAATGAATCCAAGAGAAACCTCTTCAATATCCGTAAATCTCTACCTGCCAAAATCGAAACGTCTACAGGTTTTTCCGCCTCCATGGGAAAATAGGGCGGGTTCGTGAAAACAAGGTTAAATGCGTTTCTCCTCAGGCACGAGGCAGCATCACAAAGAACAACATCTATGTAGCCGTCCACCTTGTTAGCTCTGGAATTTACCTTCATTGCCCTCAAGCATTTCTCATCTATGTCTGACCCCACAACATATATCCCCCTCTTTGCAACGAGCAGTGAGAGCTGTCCAGATCCGCACCCAATCTCTGCCCATGGCTCTTCCATTTGTATCCTCGCCAAAACCATTGAGAAAAGATCTGAAGTAATCGTACCAGCGGGGGTAAAGCAACCTGAAGGAACATAGAGCCTATTTCCCCTGAAAAATATCCAATTTTTGTGGCGTACAAGATAAAATCTCAGCAAAGTTTTTGTAACTGTAAGCATTAGTCTCCCAGTAACTGTGTCTGGTGGAATCGCGATGCAGGCCACAGATATTATTCCGGTGAAGGAGGCATTAAAACTTCCGGCGGGCTCAACTGTAAAGGTTCGCGGATGGGCTTATCGGAGGCGAGACCTAGGCGACAAAGCATTTATCGTTGTGAGAGACTCAACGGGAATAATACAGGCAGTCTTTACGCCAGATTCGCCGAGCCACCCAGACGCTAGAAAGGTAACCGTGGAATCCTCACTCGTGGTTGAGGGGACATTAAAGGATGACCCACGTGCTCCAGGAGGAAAAGAGATACAGGGAAAAAAGCTCGAAATCGTTCACCTTGCTGAAAACTTTCCCATAAGGCGGGATGCCTCTAGAGAATTTCTCCTAGAGGTTAGGCACCTTGCAGTCAGAAGCAGGAAAATGACCTCGGTGCTAAAGATAAGGAACACTGTTTTCGAAGCTCTCCACGAATGGTTCAGGGCCAACGGGTACTACGAGGTTCAGGGACCAATGTTTGTATCTGCTGCTGTAGAAGGTGGAGCAACCCTCTTCCCCGTCAAATACGTGGATGGAAGCACAGTGTATTTGACACAGTCTTCACAGTTCTATCTAGAGGCGCTTATCTTCAGCCTAGAAAAAGTGTACACAGTGGCTCCATCCTTCAGGGCTGAGAAGTCTCGTACCCGGAGACACCTAACAGAGTTTTGGCACGCAGAAGCCGAAGTAGCTTGGACAAACCTGGAAGGCATAATGAAAGTGGAAGAAGAACTCGTAGCCCACATAGTCAGGAGGGTCCTAGAGAAAAACGCTGAAGACCTAGAATTACTGGGCAGAAAGACCGAGATCCTCAGGAATGTTGAGCCTCCATTTCCAAGGCTAAGCTATGACAAGGCCATAGAGATACTGCAAGGCAAAGGATTCAAAGTTTCTTGGGGAGACGACTTGGGGGCAGACGAAGAGCGTGCACTCACCGAGGAGTTTGACAGGCCATTTTTCCTCTACGGCTTTCCCGTTCAAGCCAAGGCATTCTATCACAAAAACGACCCATCGCGTCCAGAAGTAACGCTCTCGGCAGACCTTCTGGCACCTGAAGGATACGGGGAAATCATTGGTGGTGGTGAAAGAATAGAAAAACTAGAAGAACTAGTAGAGAAGATCAAATCTTTTGGTCTTAATCCACGGGACTATGAGTGGTATCTTGACCTGAGGAGATACGGCTCTGTTCCTCACGCCGGGTTTGGATTGGGGATGGATAGGCTAGTCACTTGGATAGCTGGGCTAGAACATATAGTTGATTCTTTGCCTTTCCCGAGAACAGTGTCCAGAACGTATCCATAGTTTCTTCTTTGTTGTCTTCTTTAGAATAAAAAATGTTTAAATTCTTGGGAATTTTTGATTATTGGTATTACTAATGACGATGTCAAAAAGAACTGCTCTGGCATATGTTCCTCCTGGTAGCATAGTAAAAGTCATAGATGTAAGTGGAGGTTATGGCAGCATTAGGCGTCTATACGAGATGGGGATAGTTCCAGGATCAGAGGTAAAGGTTGTTTTTAACAGTGCTGGGCCAACGGTTTTAGAGAAAAATGGGACAAGAATAGCCATAGGTAAAGGTCTAGCTATGAAGGTTATAGTCGAGGTGTTAAGCCATGAATAATGTTGTCAGGGTTGCACTCTTGGGTGCCCCTAATGTTGGGAAAAGCACTCTTTTCAATACTCTTGTAGGTGCACATAGGTTCGTGGGGAACTGGCCTGGAAAAACTGTCGACCGCTACGAGGGGGAGCTTGAACACCATGGGATAAAAATAAGGATCGTTGATCTTCCAGGCACCTATAGTTTAAGTGCTCAATCAGAGGAGGAGGAAATAGCTAGAGACTACATTATACACGAGAAACCAGATGTAGTAGTGGTAGTTGTAAATGCTATCGCGCTGGAGACAACCCTGTATCTGGCTGTCCAAGCGCTTGAACTAACGAGTCGCATAGTTATCTTGGTAAACAAGATAGATGTGGCAGAAAAAATGGGTATACATATCCACATCGAAAAACTTTCCAGCCTGCTCGGAGTACCCGTAGTCGCTGTGTCCGCTCTTCATCGTTCTGGTCTGCATGAGGCAATAGAAGCAATAATAAATGTTGCTCGCGGCACCTATCATGTTAGAGGTCCCAGTCTATCTTATGGGATAATAGACTATTACATATCTCACTTCGAGAAAACACTAGAATCCTGCGAGGCGAGTTCCATTTTTCCTAGAAGATGGCTAGCTCTGAAGCTAGTGGAGGGAGACAAGCATATTGACGCCATTATGCAGGAGAAGTGTCCAGAACTCTACAGTGAGGCCCTAAAGAGTAGAAAACAAATAATGGAGCAATTTGGAAAAAGCCCAGACCTTATTGTAGCGAGTAGTCGCTATGAATTTATTTCAAAGGTTATCGACCAAGTCATCTACAAGGGTAAGCTTGCCACGCCGCCACTAACCGAGAAACTAGACAATATTCTTCTTAAACCGCTGATAGGCCAGCTTACACTTTTCATTATTTTGGCTTTTCTTATAGGGCTTGTACTTACCGTAAATACTGGTTTTCCAATAAAACAAATCGCAGAGGCGCTGGGACTAAGCGCAGTTGCAGAATTTTTGGAAAACTATAGTTTGAGTGGTATCGTGGCATTTGCATTTAATGTATTAAGCGAGCAACTTAGAACGTTTCTAATAGCGCTACAACTACCTGACTGGCTTATCTCCATAATTGTGGATGGAGCCTTTGCCGGCGTGGGGGCGGTACTATCTTTTCTGCCGTTAATTTTCTTGGTGTTTATCGCTTTCGGCTTTCTAGAGGACACAGGAATTATGTCAAGGCTTGCCGCTGTTTACCACGAAACCATGGTAAAGTTTGGGCTCTCAGGGAAAGCTCTAATGCCTCTCCTCTTGGGATTTGGATGCAACGTCCCCGCAGTGATGGGGACAAAAATACTTAGTACTGACAGAGAAAAATTCTTGGCATCCTTTCTGGCCCCCCTCATTCCGTGCCAGGCAAGACTAGTAGTTCTCTTAATGCTATTATCTCTTATACCCAACCCGGTTATAGCAGGTCTGCTTCTTCTCTTCATCTATCTGTATTCGTTTATCCTTGTCGGCATTCTAGGATACCTTATAAGCCGGTACATGGAAAAGACACGAGAAGAACCACAGCTTATTATCGAGTTGCCACCGTATCATCTTCCAAGTCTAAGGGTGATATGGTGGTATGCTTGGGACAATACGCTACATTTTCTTAAAAAGGCGGGCATAATAATTTTTGCTATTTCAACATTAATGTCTCTTCTACTAATGCTCGGACCAAGCGGGATCGTTTCAAGCGTCGAGGGATCATATGCATACAGTATAAGCAACCTTATCACACCTATCTTGACGCCCATCGGGCTTGATAGATGGGAGGTGGCTCTTTCTCTTCTAAGCGGCTTCCTAGCTAAGGAAAGCATAGCTTCGACACTGTTGATTGCCACTGGGAAGGATACTCCGCAAGTCGCTCTAGCTACGTTAAACATTACGTTGCCCCAAATAGTTTCCTTTATGCTTTTCATCAACTTATACACTCCCTGCGTTGCAACTCTTAGCGCCTTCTATTCCCAGGTAAAAAGCGCTAAGTACACTGTTTTACTCATACTGACAGAGCTATTCTTGGCCTATGTATCAGCTTTTATAGCTTTCAAAATTTTTACCTTATTGATGCCATGATGCATATCCAACCCTCTGGCTCGCAGTTAATAATTGGTGGATGGAAAGAAACAAGCCTTGTAGATGTATTAGAGAGTGTCTCTTTTACGCTGTGGCTGTCCTACTGTAATTTCAAGTGTCCATGGTGTAGCAATAGCAGGCTCGCTAGAGGATACGAGAAAAAAGTAGTACCCATAGGAGAAATAGTCTCACATGTACGGGAAGCAAGAAACTTTGTAGACTATTTCCACGTCACGGGAGGCGAGCCAACCCTGCAGTACAGAAGCCTAGTAACTCTCTACCTCAAAATAAAGGAGGAAACGGGCCTCAAACTAAGCTTGGACACCAACGCGTCTCTCCCAGAAGCTCTCCAATACATATTTTCACATGTAAAAATCGACCACGTTGCTATAGATGTTAAGGCCCCGCTCAGCGACGCGGCACTATACGCTAGGGTAGCAGGCCTGCAAACAAAAATAGCCGAGAAAATTGTAGAAAGGGTTAGGGAAGGTATCATGCTGACTTCTCAAAACACCGAGTTTTTGGAGCTTCGTACTCTACTCGTGCCAGACCTCCTCTCTCCAAGCGACATAGAAACGATTTCGAGAGAACTTGCAAATCTAGACCTGAAGGCCCCGAGAATAGCATATGTGGTTCAACAGTTCATACCCTATGAGGGCGTCCCGGATGAATATAGAAATAAAAAGAAGACGCCACGAGAACTAGTCAAGCAAACCGCTGAGAGAGTAGCAAAAGTGTTTCCGGACAACGTAGAAATATGGTATAGGACCATTGAGGACGGAAACGTAAGAATACGATAAGTTGTTTTCAATTTTTTGCTTACTCTATCGTGATGCGTTCAGGTGGGATAGCGGCATGCTTATAGGAAATGATCCTGATAATGTCTGCCGCGTCTTGGAAGTCGTCGCTCGTAAGCTCTAGAAGGTTCACTATCTCCATCATGTTGAGGGCGCTCAGTAGATCTATTTCTCCCTTATCAAGCATTTCTCTAATCAAGTATATTGCTTTTATCCTTAACTCGTCAACTTTCCTTTCGCCAACATCTATATCCATGGTGGCCCTCACGGCGTAGAGGGGAGATAGACTAAGCATACGTAAGTTTTCAATTAGTTTATCCGCTAATTCACGAGTATTATCCACCATATCAAGCAAGACAGGCTTAAGCACCTGTATTTTGTCGGTGAATTTTATCCAGAGGAATCGCTCGTTGCACTCAATTATCGCGCCAGCGACTTTATCTATTTCTTCGACAAGTCTTTCAAAATCCATCCTGCTGGACTGCGGGAAAACCCCCGAGTAGATCTTCCATATGATTTCTCTCTTAATCTTGTCGGCCTCTCTCTCCATTTCTTTTATTTTTCCAATCCCCTCAGTTACTCCAGAAAGGTCGCCTCTAAATGCCGCTTCAACCATTTTATGCTGATAATCCAGTATTCCACGTATTACTTCAACATGTTTAATTGTCAGGTCCAGGAAAGGCCATGTGGGTCTAGTTTCGCGGAATATTATTGAGAAGCCTGCAGCCGTTATAGCTAGAATGCTTCCAAAGTTAATAAACACTTCTTCGAGGGATGAGGGAGATATTGACAAGAACAATGTTCCCAGTAGAGCTCCAGTCGCATACCCAGAGTCTCTAATCATTCTATAAAAGCCAATAGCTATTTCTCTCTCAGCCGGCGGCGTCAGATCTGCTATTGGAGAGGGAAGAACTGGGTAAAACATTGCATAGCTTAAACCCATAACGAGTACTATCAGGAGTATCTCTGGAAATCTTTGGGCGCTCGGCAAAGCTATAAGCAGAAAAGCGTCAAGCATTAGGCCTAGTGTCGCTATTACGCGTCTACCAACTCTGTCTGAGAGCGAGCTCCAGAACGGCATAGTTGCAGACCACACAATGAGAAGGATAGACTGTGCAAATCCTGCCTGGTAAACTTCCATGCCTCTGCGGACCATGTACAATGGGACAACTCCCCACACAACTGTGTCAGCAACTTTAGTCATGTGTGCAGCGATAAGTGCTGCAAGAGTACTAGGATTTCTTAGAAGCATTTTTATTGTCTCTCCTGTCCTTATGTTCATTGAGTATTTTTTCTTCTCGATTTCAGTGTATTTTTGTGTCTCATGCGAGTTTAGCGCAGCCAGAAGACCAAAAATTGCAGATACAACAATGACAAGTAGGCTTGCTCCTAGTCCGCCAGAGTTGAATACTAGACCACCTGCAAATGCTCCTATAGAGTATCCAAAATAACAAGCACTCTCAATGTACCCGAAACTAAGAGATGAACGTTCAAGTCCAAGGATGTCTCTAATAGCTATAGCACTCGTTGCAAAAACTAATCCTTCTCCTGCCCCGATAAACATGTTTCCAGCTAGGAAATTAAATGGAGGTGGTAGTACAGCTATTAGTATGGAGCCGAATAGATAGATAACTGTTCCAAGTGTAAGGGAGCTCTTCCTGCCCCTCTTGTTTGCATAGAAACCAGCCATGAGATCAAAGGAAGCTTTAAAAAAACCGAAGGAAATTATTGGAAAAAGGAAACTTATCTCTCCAAGTGATTTTTGAGAGGAAACGCTGAGAATAGTTCTTTGTACTCCAGTCGCCGTACCTATAAGTATTTCTGTTAGTAACACAATGAGTATCGCAATGTTTTCCTTGCTCAAGGCCTAGCCCCCTAATCTGACTCTCATGTTTTTCTATATAAATCTATTTTTCTATATTCTCTATAAAGAGTGATATCCTTATAGAATCATTTTTCGACAAAAAGGTTTTATTAATGCAGAACATCTAGGTAAAAGAGAGTAATGGAGTCTACACAAAGAATGGAAGTTGCACGATATCTAAGGGCAGGCTACAAGCTAGTGGGAAACCACAGCGCCGTAGCTATCTGCAGATGGACTAGGTCTGCAATTAGAGGGGAGAGACTTTGCTACAAAAGCTGGTACGGCATACAGAGCCATAGATGCCTCCAAATGACCCCTGTCCTTAATTTCTGCGATTTTGCATGTAAGTTCTGCTGGAGGATGCATCTTCCAGGGCGATTCAAGATCCCCAATGGCTGGAGGTGGGACGAACCAGAAGACATAATCAATGGCTCAATTATTGCACAGAGGCTTCTATTGATAGGCTTCAAGGGCAACCCAAAGGTTACCAAAGAGAGGTTTCTTGAAGCAATGTTCCCCAGACATTTCACGATAAGCCTCGACGGAGAACCACTTCTCTACCCAAAGCTTCCAGACCTCATCAAGAGGAT
The DNA here is from genome assembly GCF_038871435.1 of Thermofilum sp. NCBI lineage: Archaea > Thermoproteati > Thermoproteota > Thermoprotei > Thermofilales > Thermofilaceae > Thermofilum > Thermofilum sp. The sequence continues at coordinate 16,679 of NZ_JAVZIC010000001.1, read as the reverse complement.
AAATGAAAGAAACTTTACAACGTTTCTCGTAACAAATGGCTCTATTCCAATGCGGCTCAAAGAAATGTTGAAGAAAGACGCCCACCCAACAAACCTCTATCTTAGCCTATACGGTCCAAATAAGGAAGTATTCCAGGCCACAGCCAACCCAAAGATTCCAAATGCATGGGAAAACGTTTTGACCAGCCTCGAATTGTTAGATCAATTTAAGAAGAGCAGGACAGTTATTAGACTCACGATGGTTCGAGACCTCAATATGGTTGAACCAGAGGGGTACGCGTCTCTTATCAAAAAAGCTAATCCCATGTTTGTAGAACTCAAGGGATATACATGGGTAGGAGAAAGCCAGAAGAGATTACCTATAACAGCTATGCCTACTCTAGACGAGCTAGAAAAATTTGCGGAGAAGATCCAGGAAATAACTGGGTACAAGATTAAAGTGAAAGATGATAAAAGCAGGGTAGTCATGCTTGTTCGCGATGAAGATGCATGGGAAACAAATCTAAAGATGGTTGAGGAATGGAAACAGAAGGTCTCTAAGCTCGATGAGAACTGGAAAAGCAAAGTAGAAGACTTTAATATGGAGGAGCACGGCTATAAGCTTTTATATTACTAGAGAGAAGAGTCTCATTAAATGGCAATGATCGAAGAGCTCCGGCAAGCTCTGTACAGAAAAGAAACTATAATTCTTGTTGCAAAGTGTAGTATCTTCTATGAGGGGAGAGCATCCTCCAAGCTCAGTGAAGGAGAAAGAATAATCATAATAAAAGAGGACGGTGCAGTCATAGTTCATAGACCATTTGGATACGAGCCTGTAAACTATCAGCCCCCTGGAAGTATTGTCACGATAGAAGAAGATAGAGGAATTATTAAACTAAATATACTGAGGCCCAGAATCCACGAGAAAATGGTCATCGAAATAAAAGAACTCAAACATTTTTACTCTTCTAGGCTAGAAGACCAAGCCGAGTTCCAAATGTGGGGCGACGAAGAAGACTTGAAACAAGCAATCATACTTGACCCCGCAGGAATGCTGGGAGAAGAGCTTCAACTCGTCGGCTCCGAGTTCTCGCTGGGCTCGGCCGGATATGCGGACATAGTTTTCAGGGACAAAAACGGAAACCTAGTAGTAGTAGAGGTTAAGAAGAAGACGGCAGATGTTTCAGCTGTTTATCAACTTAAAAGATACGTAGACAAAATAAGAAAGGAGGGAGGATCAAACGTATTAGTCCGAGCAATTCTCGTAGCTCCAAGATTTACCCAGTCTGCACTAGTGGCTCTAAAAAGAGAAGGGCTGGAATACCGAGAAGTAAGCCTTCAACATGCTAGAAAAATCTTAAAACAGAAACGCAGTCTTCCAAGCTTTTTTACCAGTTAGCTTAATTATTTAGAAAAACAAAAAATAGAGGGCAGACAGTGGCATATCCAGCAACTTTATTTGGCGTAGACACAGATGCTGACCTGGAGAAGCTGGCCAGTCAGCTCAGCAAGTTCTCTCTATTTAGGTCGGAGATAGAATTTCTTGGAAAAAAGTTTCAGCTAGGCCTAAAGATCGAAAACATGGAAAAAAGCCAAAATTCTCTTTCATTAATTGTTTCCGACTCCTTCGTTTCAGCAGTCAAGATAAATGAAGATATATTAAAACTACCAGTGACGAGAAGAACTCCGCTTAGCTTCATACAAGTTGGCGCCGATCTCTATCTAGTAGTTTTTTCTAGAAAAAAGGAAGCAGAAAAACTGGCAGACATATTGTCTGAAGAATTGTTTAAAAAACCAGACGTGATATACAGGTTAGTTATACCCTCACAGGCTCTAAGCAAAATCTACAGGTCAGAAAACGTTGAAGTGAAACAGATAGTTTATGAGAGCACAAGCAGTGAGGAAGAAATAAAAACCACGGTATATTTTGGCAGAAACCTGGCATCAGTTCTACCTAGAGGCGAGAAAGAAAAAAGCATAAAGATAAAATACATCCTATACCGCGACGAAGTCGGTGTATTCGGGATAAGCGCCTCAGGAACAGTCATTGCTTATACACAGCTCTCTCAGAGCGAGTTTGTTTCATACATAGTTGAAAAAATAATCCCGCTAGCTGAGCCCCCTGGCTAGCTCTCTACCTGAACCTTTCCAGAATCTTTCTTATATCTGCGGGCTTTTGTCTAAGGGCAGGAGGAGGATTCATAGCGTGTAGGAAGGCGTCCTCCAGAATCGGTCTATTTATGCGGTAGAATATTCCTATAGGTATCCTTTCGGTTTCAGAGGCAAGCTTAACGGCTCTTTCAAAGTCTGTAGGGTCATGTCCAGTGTCCTCAAGCTTGTAGACCTTTTGCCGGAGAATAGTATAGGTATTGTAGAAGGTTACACATGGCTGTAACACATCGATAAAGGCGAATCCACGATGCTTTATTGCCTCTTTAAATAACTCCTTTAAGTGTTCGACTTCTCCGCTAAACCCTCGTGCAACAAACGTTGCGCCACTTGCAAGCGCGAGCAAAATGGGGTTTAATGGCTGTTCAAAGTTGCCAAAAGGCGTAGAACGTGTTTTAACGCCTATAGGAGTCGTCGGGGTAACCTGTCCCGTAGTAAGCCCGAATATCATGTTGTCGTGCACAATAAGCTTGATGTCTATGTTGCGTCTAGCAGCATGGGGGAAATGCCCCATACCGATTGCATAGGCGTCTCCATCGCCGCTATGGCCTATCACGAGGAGATCCGGGTTGGCTAGCTTGATGCCTGTAGCCAGAGGCAATACACGTCCATGAATAGTATGAAAAGTGTTAGTTTTCATGTACTCGCTCATGCGTCCATGGCAACCAATACCTGTGACAATCACCACTCTTTCAGGGTTAATTTCTAGCTCTGCAAGCGCCTTTCTAAGCGCTAAGAGGATAGAATAGTTACCACATCCTGGACACCAGACAGGTCTTTTTCCTGTATCAAAGATGGATGGATCCATGCTCTCACCTCTCGAGATAAGAGTTTATCCAGAGCTGGATGTCTTCTGGGAAAAATTGGCGACCATCATATTTCAAGAGCAAGCCATCAGGCTCCCTAAATAGGTTCTCCCTAATAAGAGAAGCAAGTTGCCCAGTAGAGTTATTCTCGATAACTAAAAGCCTTTTATCTTTAATTTCAGAGAGTAATTTATTCTTTGGGAAGGGCTCCATCCAAATCACTTGGACAAGTTTTACCCCGCTTACACCCTTTAGAGCCTCGAGCACAACTTGTTTTGTGGATCCCCAAGTCACAACAACAATGTCTCCATCCCCAATGGTTTCAATGCCATGTTTTTCTGCCTCCTCGCGGAGGAGTCTATATTTTCTCAATCTTTTGTCCTGCATCTCCTTTACCTTTGAAGGCTCTATCGTGCCAAATCCATACTCGTCGTGTTCACTTGTATTTGCATAGACGAGGGATCCAGGTGTTCCTGGGAAAACCAAGGGGGAAACACCGTCCTCTGTTATCTTATATCTTGGAAAGAACCCCCCTACATTTTCTCTGGAGATTTTCGGCTCCTCTATGCCCAACTCTGGAAAGTCTGGTACCGTCCAGTAACTTTCTCCAAGATACTTGTCTGACAATAGAATTACGGGGACCTGGTATTTCCAAGCAATGTTAAGTCCCCTGTTGGCTAACACGTATGCTTGATATGGGTCCCCAGGCGCCAGCACTACCCTCGGGAATTCTCCCTGGGATGCATGAATCACAAATCTTAGGTCTCCCTGCGCCGTGTGCGTTGGGAGTCCTGTTGAGGGACCGGGTCTCTGCACCTCGACTATAAGTATCGGTGTCTCTGTCATTGCCGCCTGTCCTAATGCTTCAACCATCAACGAGAAGCCTCCGCCGCTTGTCGCAACCATAGACCTTGCACCCGCATAAGCCGCACCAATAGCCATATTGATAGCGGCAATCTCGCTTTCGGGCTGAAAAACAACTATTCCAACCTCTTTCTGGATCTCTGCCAAGAAATGCAGGATAGGGGAGGCGGGGGTCATGGGATAGGATGCGAAGAATGTTAATCCAGCTGATAACGCTCCGAGAGCAACTGCAGTATTGCCATCTATCAGGAGCCTTTTCTCTTTACCTGAATATATCGCTTGTTGAGGTAGCTTGTAGCCTTGAAAGCTGTTGCTCAATTCTTTACCGTACTCATAGCCCATTTTGAAAAGCTGTTTGTTGAGATCTGCAGTCTCTTTTTTGCCTCTAAATTGCTCATCGTAAAGCTTCTCTGCTATCTCTATATTTCCATTGAGAATCCCTACAATTATTCCTAGCCCGATAGAGTTTATAGCTACGCTGGGCGCATTCATTTCCTTTACTATTTTCCTTAGGGGAAAGGCCCTTATTTGTACATTATTTTTCGCCAAGCTACTGGCATCTTCTTCATCACAAATAATGATTCCATTCGTTTTAAGGCTAGCAGTGTGTTTCTCAATAGAAGGCTTATCCAAAGCTAAAACAATGTCCACTTTTTTCTGGTGTGAAAACACTGTTTCCTCAAGAGAGGCTCTAACTTGTGCCCACTGGTGTCCACCCCTGATCAAAGATGGGTATTCATTTGTAATGAAAACATTCAAGCCGTGACGAAGAAACATCTTTCCAAGGGTTACGCTTGAGCTGAAAATTCCTGCGCCAGCTGGTCCCGCTATCAAGACACTTAAATTTTTTGAAGTTTCCACACTAATCCCAGCTTTAACTATGTAAAGTCCTAGCTAAAAACTTCTTGCAAAATAATAAATATTTTTCTCCAAATATAACAATCAAGATGTCTATACCGAATCGTAGGGGCATATATTTGTTAATGATAAATGTCATGGAAGACGTAAAAATTTATTTAAAAACTGGAAAGGAGTGGATGATACCCAGAGGAATATATTATTATGTTGGGTCAGCCAAAGGTCCTGGAGGGCTAAGAGCAAGGATAAACAGGCACCTTAGAGGAGCGAAAAAGCTTCACTGGCACATAGACTATCTCTTGACCAACCAAGCATCTATTGTTACACATGTAGTTTACGCTGAGACGGAAAAGCCGGAGTGCGTTTTGGTTCCTGTTCTTGAGAGGCTTGGAGCTACACACATAGCAAGAGGTTTCGGCTCCTCAGACTGCAAATACAAATGTTTCTCACATCTTCTAAGATGCAACAGCGAATTGGAAAAATGTTTACAAACAGCGATAACTAGCTTTAAAGAGGCAGGACTTTTACCTGTAGTGATGTCAGTCTCTATCTAGAGTTCTACCTTCTTAAGCTGTTCCAATACGTATTTTCTCACGCTGTGTGGATCTTCGACTTTTTTTACGGGCTTACCATCCTCAACATATGTCTCAAGGAGCGGCCGCATGGGTTTGCCACACTTGGGACACCTGGGAGCTTGTGTATCACTTGGAGCAACAACATCAGCCAGGCATTCATCACAGCGATATACTTGTTTTCGACCCGAGAGTTTCCCTCTCTTAGCTATAGGTCTCCATTCACCTTTAATCTTCATAGCCGTGATATCCATAGCGAAATCTACTGGCTGGGCGGTAGAGATAGCGGCTCCAACTCCAAAAGCGTCTGCGCCAGCCCTGGCAAGCGCAGGGATATTTTCTTCATCTATACCACCTGAAACAACTATCTTTACGTGATTATAGCCATTTATGTCAAGCTTCCATCGGACCTCTCTAATTATTTCCTCGAAATTTCCCCTCCTGCTACCCGGAGTGTCTAGCCTTACCCCCCAAAGTTTCGGACCCAATAGTTTAGCCGCCATGAGTGCTTCTTCTGTTTCGTCGTAAAAAGTGTCTACTAGTGCTACTCTGTTGACGTCCTTCTCTATCACCTCGTCGTAGGCTTTCCATGCAAGCGTGTGGTCTCCATAAACACCGCGAAATATAATTAGGAGACTATGCGGCATCGTCCCCGTAGCCCTTATTCCCAAAGCCTCTGCTCCAAGAATCGCTGAAACAGCGTCTGCACCACCAACATATGCATAATATTCGATAAAGGGCGCAAGCGCGGGATGCTGTCTTCTAGCTCCAAACGACAATACTAGTTTTTCCCCGGCAGCCTTCTTAACGCGAGCCGCCTTTGTTGCTATGCCAGAAGCAGAGGCAAGAAAGCCCAGCAATGGCGTTTCAAGCTCCAAGAATTCGCCATAGGGACCCTCAACTGTCAATACAGGAACTTTGTAGCCGTAGAAATCCTTTGCGTGGAAAATTGTACCCTCGGGGAGAGACCTCACCGTGACATTTCTACCTTCCAGTAGCTTTAGAACTTCACGTAGCCCAGCATAAACTCCCCACTCATAGTCATTAGGCAACTTACTAGTAGTCACCTCCATGTGGACAACTGTATCAAGTAGACCATATTTTTCTAGAACCTTTCTCGTCCTTGAAAAATATACGTCGGTAGTTAGCCCGCTTCTAACCTCGTCAAAAGTTGCATAAATAAATCTCTCATCCCATCCAGACATCTTTCCATTCACAAAGTGAAATAGAGGCAACCCTTCACTTAAATCTTTTCGAAGCAAAATAATCGTGAACAGAATACTTTATACTTCCGCGACACTACTTTCGAGGTTTCCGGCTCCTTTAAACTCCTCTTTTATAGTCAGAAATACTTCACTGTTTACAAACAGTTCCAGCCTCTTTGACCGTCGTTGCTCCAATATCAGGCCTACCCTCTCTAAAATGACGAGGTGGCCAGACAAAGAGCCAACACTTATGCCTAGCCCCCTGGAAAGCTGTCTAACAGAGGATCCTGGATTTTCGAGCAAATAGGCTATGATTTTTCTACGCAGTGGATGCTTAAGAGCCTCACGAATCGTTAGCACTTTGGGCGGCATTTTATGCACCTTGATGCAAGTTTAAGACTTGGGGCTCGATAAATAATTTTTCCTAAGAATCAAAACAGTGGTGCGGCCGCCGGGATTTGAACCCGGGTTCTGCGGCGTGGCAGGCCGCCATCCTACCAGACTAGACTACGGCCGCCACAATGACCAAAATAAAAGAAAACGGGCTTCTTAAAAAGCTTTCCATGGTTTTTCAAGCAGTTCTGCTACTTTGTAGTTGCACCATATGTTTTTAAGAGGTTAGCCAGCTTGCTTGGTTCAGAGGCATACAGCCTTATACGTTGCTTCACTGTAGAGCCCATAACCTGTTGGACTGTTTCAAGTTCTACGAACTTTCTCCGGGAATCAACAACTATGTTGCCTTTTAATGGAAACTTTATAGGCATTCGTTCATCAACTATTACACCCTTTGATGTAACAACATAGTTTGTAGCTATGACAAGTGTCCCAGTCTTTGCCTGCAGCCGTCTCGTATAAAGTCCACTTATTAGAGAAATAACATAGAAGAATCCATACAGAAAGAGGTATTCAAAGAAACTAGCCATTTTCGTGTCTACAGGCGCAAACATTCTGCCTGCCTGGAAAAAGAAATCCCTTACCTGTGGAATATAGAAAACAAATATAAAAACAAGGAGTGAAAAGAATGGTACAAGGGTAGCTTTAAACTGTCCCATCAATTCCGGCTGTGTATTCTGGAGGTCTCTCTCTCTAAGCTTCACGACTTCTTCCATGTTAGATTTGTAAAGCGTCTCTCCCTTCTTAATCTCGTCGAGGTCTTTGAGAAGCGTCTGTGTCTGCTTTCCCATCAAAACAAACATTATAGACATCAAAGCAATGAAGTACAGCAAAAAGATCCATGAAGTATACTGGGGAAAATTAGCATTCAGAAAAGCAAAAACAACCAGCAATACAAGTCCAATCAAGTATTGAAGTAGCAACGCCCTATTCATACCCACTCCTCTGCATAAACCAAAAGACAACTTATAAATCCACCGATGTTTTCCCCTTAAGAAAGTCCACAGTCTTCTTCTTATGTATCTATGCCAGATAATACTTGATGTATGGTTTCCAATTCTAATGTATTTATTGCATAACGATTGGGCCTAGCTTCCCTATGCTATTTCACTTAGAAAGAGCCTTGCAACAAAAGAATATTCTTCCTCGAATTTTTCGTCTAAGTCTCCGGCGAATATCACTAATGCATCATCAGCTCTAAAAACAAAGATTACTTCGTTAGAAGGCTTGACAAAGAAGCTCTGGTTCTCTTGGCCCAAAAGATAGAGTAATGTTTTCACTTTGTATACCAGTTCCTCGGCGTTAAAGTCCCGGGGATACTTGTACTTTATTTCATCATTTTTTGCAATCACAATACTATTTACACCCATTTTCATCAGCTTTTCTCGGAGACTGTCGGCATCCACTACAAATTCCTCTACAATTTCTGGGGCACTCACTTGTCTGTAATCGTTTTAAAGCCCTATAAAGTTTCTCATTTGTATCCCCAAAGATAAGTTTTAATACATGTTTTTTACAGACCAAAATGAAAGACTATGAAAAAAACAGCCTGGCTAGAAGAAGAGGAAGAATTCCCTGAAGAAGAGGAGGAATGGGAAGAAGAAGAGGAGGAAGAGTGGGAGGAATTCGAGGAAGAGGAAGAAGAATTCCCCGAAGAGGAGGAAGAGTGGGAAGAAGAGGAGGAAGAAGAGGAGGAATTCTAAAGGCTCAAAACAAATTTGCTAAATAAGCATTATTTATACCGTTTTTCTCCCCGTAATACCTTTTACAGCACAGCTTCTGTTTTTACATTTCTCCAATAGACTCCTATGAGTCTACAGCTTTCTGTAAAGAATTTTTTTACACTTGTTGAGTAAAGCTTATAAAAAGATGCAAATAAGGACAATGGTCTATAAAAGCTTTATGCTTAAATATTACTTTGCACTATTTATTAACGGCGAGAAAATGACATACGAAAACGACCCTGTATACCAAATGGCTGTACAACAGCTGAAGCAAAGCGCCAAGATCCTCAACCTACCGGACGATGTTGTCGAGGTTCTTAGGCACCCAGAAAGGTTATTACACGTAAAGATACCAGTAAAACTAGACAACGGTAAAATAGCTGTATTCCACGGCTGGAGAAGCCAGCACAACAGTGCTTTAGGGCCCTACAAAGGTGGAATAAGGTACCACGAGAACGTTACAGAAGGCGAGGTTGTCGCGTTGTCAATGTGGATGACGTGGAAGAACTCTCTTGCAGGCATACCTTACGGTGGTGGCAAGGGAGGAGTAAAGGTTAATCCAAAGGAGCTTTCCCCAAGAGAACTCGAAGAGCTTTCTCGAAAGTATTTCGCGGCCTTGTCGAGGATTGTTGGAGAAGACGTGGATATACCAGCACCAGATGTGTACACGAATCCACAAACCATGGCATGGTACATGGACGAGTACAGCAAGATAGTCGGCTACAATGCGTGGGGAGTGGTGACAGCCAAGCCAAAGGAAATCGGTGGACTATACGCAAGAGTCGTAAGCACAGGGCTAGGCGTCGCAATCGTTGCTAGAGAAGCGGCTAAAAAGGTCTGGGGAGGCGTAGAAAACAAAACTGTAGCTGTCCAAGGTTTCGGAAACGTAGGAATCTATGCTGCAAAATACCTCAGTGAATGGGGAGCAAAGGTTGTAGCAGTCACAGACAGTAAGGGTGGCATATACAACCCCAACGGAATAAACGTTGAAGAACTTATCAAGATCAAGGAGCAAACAGGTAGCGTCACAAACTACAAGGACTACAAGAAAAAGATTACCAATGAAGAAATACTCGAGCTGGACGTAGACATACTTGTCCCAGCAGCCGTCGAAAACGTCATAACAAAGGACAATGCACCCAGAATAAAAGCCAAAATCATAAGCGAAGGCGCAAATGGTCCAACAACCCCCGAGGCAGACGAGATACTAAGGAAGAAAGACGCAATCGTAATCCCAGATATCCTTGCAAACGCTGGAGGCGTAGTCATGTCCTGGATAGAGTGGGCAAACAACAGGATGGGCAACTGGCTCACTGAGGAAGAGGCGCTTTCAAGGCTAGAAAAGAAAATGGTCGAGAACTTCGGTAGCGTCTACAACGAGTGGCAGAAAAGATTCCACGAGTATCCAATGAGAATTGCGGCATATGCGATCGCAGTAGAAAGAGTAGTAACGGCAATGAAGCTCAGGGGCTGGATCTAAAAAATTATTTGGTCTTTTTCTTTCTTTTCCTTTTTTCATTTCTTCTCCTAACCAAGTAAACCCCTAGAAATATCAAGGCCAAGACAATCGTTGCTGTCACGATAAGGTTCGTTATTGGAAGCTGTGTACTGACGCTCGGGCTATTGGTAGCGAGCTGAACATCAATGCTTGCCATAACTGGGTCACAGTTGTCCGACAATGCTGTCACAATTATGGAACCTATGGTGCCGTTACAGCGAACAATCACTGAAAGAGTTTTCGTATAACGAACAGGCATGTTGCCCAGAAAGAATGTGAGATTCCTACCCCATCTCTCTCCATCCGTGGATAGAAGTGAACAACCAGTGGCTGAGAGGCTCACATAGGTGTTCTCAGCAACCCCTGGACCAAGGTTAGCTACAAAAATAGAGACAACACCAACATTGCTTGTCAAGTTCAGCTTCTGCGGGGATACAGTCACCCAGAGTTGTGTATATCCTTGAAGATTGGTGTCGCCCTTATGAGTTTGGACATTTACATTGGCCAATACAAAACCCCCAAGTAAAAGGAACATCAAGACGATACCCAACCAGAGGTGCCGGTGCACAGGCTAAAAAAGCTCAATAATATTTAAAACATTTATGTAGCTAGCATCTACCCAAGCATTTAACGTACAGAGTAGTGTCATCGTAAATCTGTATTAGAAGGTCTTCTACCTCTTTACCTTCACCGTTATAGACGCGCCATTCTCCACTACAGTCTTCGCCGACTATTCCAATAATTTTTACCGCCGATCCGTTACTCCTAACAACTACTGGGTAATGCCTGGAAATAACCGATAAAACAGTCACGCCCCCAACATAAACTTCCCTGAAACATGAGAAACCGGAAGCATTTACACAAAGAGTCACATGGATAGGCTTATACATAGCTGATGAATTAAGGTTATCCATAGCGTCGACCTTTTTTATTTGCCCAGCCAGGTAATCCAGAGTTCTAGAGGTATCCTGAAGCAGGAGCACAACCCTAACAGCCAGAAAAATAGAGACCAGTGCCAAGCCAAGGCTCAGAAAAACTAAGACCATGTGGATACTATCCCTATTCATTACTCTCCCCCAGCAAAGCGACAATTACAAGGTAAGGGGTCAGGCGCGATGGCACGGCCACATGTAAATGCCCTCTTTTAACCATCATCATCCCACGCATAGTATTTCCGTTCAGAGTAATTGAATTTTTCTTTAATCTCTTCTCTATTATTACAAAACAAAAAGTAATTCCTGAAGTTACACAAAAGACAAAAATAACTTCCAATAGACATCTACATCGAGCAAAATGAAATATGCTGTAGCAGTAGATATAGGGGCCACCCAGACACGCGTCGCCCTCGGAAACGAGGAAGGAGAAATATTGGAAATCGAAGTCTTCCCAACGAGAAGCTTTTCCAACCCAGACCAATACCTAGAACACATAGCAAGACTAGCAAAAACCTTTACACAAAAACACAATGTAGACATAGTAGGCATAGGCGTAGGATCCCCGGGACCCATAGACATGGAAAAAGGAGAAGTCATAAAAAGCGTAAATCTACCCTTCCAGAGGCTCGAAATAGTCCGCGTCCTCAAAAACCTAACCGGCAAAAAGATAGCATTTACAAATGACGCAGTCACAGCCGCTGTGGGCGAAAAATTCTTCGGAGCTGGAAGAGGCCACCGAAACCTCGTTTATGTAACGATAAGCACGGGCATAGGGGGAGGAGTATACGTCGACGACACACTATTGCTAGGCAAACAGGGAAACGCACATGAAATAGGACACATAGTAGTAGACTCAAACGAAGAAATAACCTGTGGCTGTGGAAAAAAGGGACACTGGGAAGCATACTGCTCCGGCACCGGTATACCAAAATACGCAAAGCTACTTTCAAAGAGACATCCTGATCTATGGAACCAAAGCATCCTCAGAGACAAGGAAACACTAGCAGCCAAAGACATCTTCGATGCGTATAGAAACAGCGATAGCTTTGCCAGGCTCGTGATACAAGGAGTAAAAAGATACAATGCTTACGGCTTCGCTGCAATAACCAACGCGTATGACCCAGAAATAATAACCATCGGCGGCTCAGTCGCGCTAAACAACTCAGACATACTACTCGCAAACATAGAGAAAGAAGTAGAAAACTACACAGTAAACACGGTGCCAAAAATAATTCTAACACCCCTAGGAGACAAAATAGGCATAATGGGAGCCCTAGCACTAGGGCTAGGAAAAGAACCAAAGGTTCCACTAAGATGACATCTATCGACAGAAAAATACCTGGTTTTTATTCTCTTATTTAACTTGGCATGCAAATTTAAAAATACACAAAGATGCAAATGCTATAACTCCAAGAATAGCTCCTGCGATAAATAGAAAAACAGGGCTGATACTATACAATTCTCCACCCAGAAGAGGCGCTATGATGGTAGCCCCTTCAATCAGTGAAACAATTGATGAGAATTTTCCCCTATCTATGTCTCTAATACTGCGGGTCCAAAACGAAAAAAGTGAGGGTTCGTAGAAGTTTACAGATGTTTCTAGAAGAACATAGGCAACTAATAAAACCATTAAATTTGGCTGTAAAAGAAAAAGCATCATAGATAATGTGATAACAAAAGAAGAGATAATAATACAATTGATCTCTCCAAGCATTCTAATGATGAACCCGGAAAGAGGCAATACGAAAAAGGTGATACATATGTTGGATACTGTCAGAATAAGACCATACTCAAGCTCACTAACCTTTGCAATCTCTGTAGAGTATATGACCAAGAAAGGACTAGCCATTGCGAAGACAAAAATTATTATGCTCCCCAAAAGGATAAGCAGAATAATTCTCCTATCAATACTTCTAATTAAATTCAAGTATGCTCCAAAAAACTGAGCACTTGTCCTGTCAAGCTTAGCATTTTGAGAAACTTTCCGCTCTTCCCTCATAAACAACAGGATCAAAACTCCCGATATTATCCCAAATGTTCCTGCGATAACCATTCCAATCCTTACGCCAACAAGAATACCAAATATGCTTATAAGTACCCCAGCAATTAACGGAGAAACAAGCTTAACGATCCTCCGAGCAACCTCCATAAGTTGATAACCAATAGCTCTTTCTTTTTCCTTAAAAACCGAAGCCATAAGAGAATCACGAGCTGGGCCATAGAAACTAAAAACAGTTGCAAGCAAAACAAACAAAAATAAAACCCTCCAATCCCACGCCACAGCATAGAGCGCCACAAAAAAGTGAGTTACTATAAGTAAAACCCCTAGAACCAGCCAGTTCCCATACTTATCTGTAAAATAGCCTCCAAAGAAATTCAGGCAAAGTATTATAAAAGAGGAAAGAGATCCAAGGATTCCAAGCATAAAGGGAGTTCCGCCAAGTCTTATAAAATACAAGGAGAAGAAAGGCCTAAAAAGAGAAGCACCAAAACTAGTAAGAACTATATAAAACAACAATATAATCGCAGGTTTTCTTGCATGAATAAACTTCATGCAATTGAAATTTCGACTAATAAGGATTATTAACTTTTCGAGATTCATAAGATAATAGTTCACAAGAGTCTCCTATTTCTTTTCTTAGTTCTTCAAAGTAAGCATTTTTGCAATTCCAGCTTGGATGAGCTTATCTTAATTGCGATGAGAAGTTCTCTTACCATGATAATTAATTCATTTAAAACTGTGGAGATAACATCACTTTTTCCTCTTTGCTTTCTCAAATATTTCTTAGCCTTCTTTACTCTATCTCTTTTCTTCAGAAAAAATCTAAAATATTATTAGCTGTCAAGACAGATCACGTTTCGTGTCTCTTCTAAATTCCTTTATTTCCCTTCTTAGGTCTCTAAGTTTAACTTTTTGGGCTATTTGGAGCAAAAAATCAACTGGGTCTTCTGGTTTAGGGATAAGAAGGATTTTTCCATCCGCCTTTTTTACTAAAATTATCCCTCCCTCCTTAATATTGAATTCTTCCCTTAACTCTTTGGGTATTACTATTTGACCCTTTCGCCCTACTTTTAATTCTTTAATCTTCCTCATAACTAAAATAGTTGGAGAAAGAATATTTAGGTTAATCTGTGTGGGAACTTTCATCCTCTTAGGAGAACCAATAATTATGTCAAAAAAGCCAGACATATATTTTACTTTGTCACGTGTCACTTACTGGCAAGTAGCCACTTTGTTTTGTCCCCATAGTCCATTAGCTGTATTCCTAAGGAGCTGAGCCTATTCCTAATGTAGTCCGCAAGCTCGTAGTTCTTCTCTTCACGTAGCTTAGCCCTAACCTCGACAATTAGGTCGACAACCTCGTCGAAGGGGAGCATCTCCACAGCGCCTAGACCAAGGTCTTCGTCTAAAACTCCGAGTACACGGTTGAACTCCTCAAACAGGGATAGCGCCCTGTACACTAGTAGGTAGCTTGGCTTTGAGGAAATCTTGGAAAAAACTAGCCCCGAAAGCTTCATGACCGAGGCGAATGCCCCACTCGCGTTGAAATCATCATCCATGTTTTCGTAGAAGTCTCTCCGTAGCGTTGACATCTCCTTTAGAACCTCGATCTCGTAGTCCGAGACGCGTCCAGGGATCTCGACCTCGCGGGAAAGCTTCTTCAAAAGAGCCACAGAGGACTTCAAGCGCTGCAGATTGCTTTGGGCCTGCCTGAGAACTTCGTCCGAAAACTCGAGGATTGTTCTGTAGTGGGCAGACGCGAGCCACAGCCTAACAACTAGGGGGTCGTACTCCCTGAAGAGGTCGCGAAGCGGTACAATGTTTTTCAAGCTCTTACTCATCTTTTCTCCCCCGACTTGGAGCATGCCCGTATGCATCCAGTATTTTACCCAAGGTCTCACGCCAAACAGTGACTCGCTCTGGGCCCTCTCGTTCTCGTGGTGGGGGAAAATAAGGTCGCTCCCGCCGCCATGTATCTCGAACCTCTGGCCAAGGTAGCGTGAAGACATCACGCTGCACTCTATGTGCCAGCCGGGTCTTCCTGGGCCCCAAGGGGAGTCCCAGTACGGCTCGCCCGGCTTTCTGGCCTTCCAAAGTGCAAAGTCGTAGGGGTTCTTTTTCTCGGTGGCGAACTCCTCCTGGGTCCACATTTTCTTGTCTAGGCGCCCGCTCAGCCTGCCATAGTCGTCATAGGTGTCTACGTCAAAATAGACGCTTCCGCTGGGAGCTACATAGGCATGTCCAGAGGCGATCAGCTTCTGTACAAATTCAATGATGTCGGAGATATGCTCTGTCACGCGTGGGTGCATGTCTACAAAGACTCGTAGCTTGTTGAGTGCGTCTAAATAGTCAGACGTGTACTCATCGACTATTTCCCGCCAGTCCCTCCCCTCGTCCCGCGCCCTGTTTATTATCTTGTCATCTATATCCGTAATGTTCTGTACATGTACAACATCGTGGCCCTTCAGCCTGAGATACCGCTTAACAACGTCGAAAGCAACGTATGTCCTCGCATGACCAACATGGGAAAAATCGTATACCGTTGGGCCACAAACATACATGGAAACCTTGCCAGGCTCAAAAGGCTCAAAGCCTTCCAGCGTCCTTGTCAATGTGTTATAGACCCGCAACACAATAGGAACCACCGTTAGACAAGAATGCTTATAGCTACATGCAAAAATACTTTACCTTTTCCATTCGTTTGAAACCTACAATGGACAAAGCCATTATAAAGGTCTCCAAGGAGCTACGCCTAGACCAGCTAAAACTAGACAATGCAGTCGTCATCATAGATGACTCAGGAGAACCTTATGCCGGAAAAATCTCTGCCAAAAACCAATACAAAATCGAAAAGCCAGACATAAAAGCCCTCGAAGAAATCCACAAAGAAATACATAGCCGGGGTAGCCCGAGCATCATTGCTATAGGCGGTTTATCCGCTATAAACACGGCAAAAATACTCTCGCTACCTAGACTGCCACACAAAAACCTTCGCGAAATAGTCTACGAAAACAAGCCCCCAGACCTACGGCCACTAATCATTGCAACAGTCCCAGCAATGTGCACAGAGGCGACAAAACTAACTCTTTTCTTCGACCCAGTAAACCCCGTTTGGCTGATGCGACACACAGTGTCTCCAGTATTCTTGACTACTCCAGCTTTTCTAGAAAATGCTCTCCAGGACCCTAAAACACAGGTAGTAAACCACGATGTCTCTCTAATAAAGGAAGCCCCAGACCATAATCTATTTTCATATCTATCTCTTTGTGGCCTGTATGAGAAATTCGGCCCCGGACCCCTTACAATATTATTGTTGACACTTGCCTCGCTTTATTCTCTAAACATAGAGGAAGTTGCAAAGAATCTTGCCAAGCTTAACATCCAAGAGGCCTACACCAGGATCAAAATAAAAGACGATCCACAAAGCTGGATAGAGGAAGAAGCTAAATTCAGGGAAAAAAGGCCCAAGTTATACAAAAAGATGGATCTCCTAGTTGAACACTCATGGACTTTTTACAGCCTACAACTTCGTAGATACGGATTCAAAGGAAAAACAGACCTCTACAAATTCTACAGAAGCCTCCTTATTTCCTTATCAATTTTAGGAAAGCCTTAACTCTTTCAGTTGAGGGAGAATCCAGTATTTTGCTCGCAGGCCCTTCCTCAATGATTTT